>CALVRH010000012.1 GCA_944358535.1 uncultured Bacilli bacterium
GTTTTAGTACTATCTAAGATGACATAGATCTAAAACCTCAAATTAAATTAGACCATGCCTTTACCAATACATAGAAATTTGGTTTACTTAGATAGTGCCTATGTCACCTTAATTATAACATAAATTCATCTAAATCATTATCAATTATTAATTTTTGCTCATTTTGCAATGTGCTTTGATAGCTTTTGTTTTCTATTAATAATATTTTTATTTTATTATATATACAATATTTATAAAATTCTTCAACTTCTTCTTTTGTTAAATACTGTTTTAAATTTACAAATACTAATATTTTATTGATATTAAATGTTTTTTCTAAATCTATGATTAAATATAAGTTATTAAGTAAACTTTTACTAGTTTTAATTGTAGGTTTTATAAATTTAACTATTTGTTCTAAACTAAATTCATCATTAAAATTAATTGAAAAATCTATACTTTCAAAGGATTTCTTTATTTTTTCTATGAACTTTTTATATAATATAGCTAAGTCATTTACTATTTCTTCATTCGTATTCTCTATAATCATTTTTTGCAAATGAGTAGAATATTTTTTTAAAACTATGTCAAAATTAAAGTAATCAGTAATTAATAATATTTTATTAAATAATTTAATTTCTTCTTTCTGATTATCAAAAAAATAAAAATCTTCAATCAATTCTCCAGCACTAATTTGAATAAAATTTACTATTGTTCGATAAAAACATCCTTTGTTTTCTATTTCTAATGAAATTATTTTATCATCTGTTATTGGTAATATATTATCTAAATAATTTATTTTTATATTCACAAAATTATTAATTTATCTTCGTTATTTATAATTTTTGTTGTAGAATTACCAATAACATATTCTATATTTGCATATTGTTTTTCCGTAACTGTTAACATTTGAATAATGCCTTTATTAGGGGCATTTTTTCTAATCCTGTCTTCTAAGTAATTACTTTGAACTGAATTTAATGTTAATTTAGAATATACTGATTCTTGCATCATAATAAATCCCTCATTTATTAAAAACTTTCTAAATTTATTATAATTTCTTTTATCTTTTGAATAAACATTTGGTAAATCAAAAAACACGATTGTTCTCATAGCTCTATCCCTCATAAAATACAAAATCCTTATACTGAGTATTGTCATCTAAGCATTGTAGTGTATTTTTAACGTAAAATGATATTATATCTTTTAATGTGTATTTTCTATTATTATAATTATATTTTGCGTTAAAAAGATTTACCAAGGATAATTTATACTCTGTATTAAAAGGTTGTTGTTGATTAAAATATACAAAGTTATCAATTACAACTCTAAATGGTTCCATTAAATCACATGTTAAATTAAACTTATTATATTCGCTCTTGTGGTTTATTCCAACTTGTGTTAAATATCCATTACTGATTACTTCTTTATTAATTGTCGAAAGTAAGATGGCATATCCATAATTTAGTTTGGCATTTATTTCATCATCTGCATTTCTTACAAATTTCTTAGTAAATAATGAATTAAAATATACTTTTGAGGCATGGGCTTCTCTATTGGTTTTATCATTTTCTGTTACTTCATCAATATATTTCATAAGTAAATCTGAATTTTCTGAATTAATTTTCTTCAATAAAAGCATTTGATTCATTATTTTATTTTTAACAATTAATTTCCACAAATTAGCTTTTTTCTTCTTTTCCCACTTTATTTGATTAGCTATTTTTTTACTGGAATTATGGCAAATACCATATGGTGAAAGTTCTCCAAATGGATTATGCTTTTCATCACAAAATATAATATTTATTTTATTTGTTGCAAGTTCTTTTAAAAGATAGCTTGAGATAGATACTGAAATAGAATCAACTATTAAAGTATCTATCTCAGATAAATGAATGTATGTTTCATCCATATCATCTTTTACTACTAGAAAACGGTTTTTATAACTAATCTTATTGGCTTTATTAATGACTACTGTTCTAAAACTCATTTTTTACCTCATATATACCTGTTACTGATTTATTTATTATTGTTGCGTGTGGAATATTTTTGTGATGTTTTCTTCCAAATGCCATAGAATATTTTGAATTTAATCCTTTTAAGTTAGCTGTTAAACTATTTGTTTTTAACAAATTAAACATCTGCTTAATTATTATTTCTTTTTCTTCCATAGTTAATGAATCAATATTATTAGTTTTAAACATTTCTTCCATGCTAGGAAGTAGATTTTCATATAATTTGTATTCTTTTTTTACCTTATTCACAATATACAGAACTATTTCTGACAAATCATTATTATAAATATTTTCCAAATCTTCTACTGAGCAGTTTAATTTTTCAGATAAATATTTAGAAGAAAATTTTTGATTATTTAAAAGTTTACTTAATGTATATTTCCACTTATCTAAATGTTTGGAATCAATTATAAATTCTTTGGCATTACATACTTCGACTGTATCGGTTGCTCCAACAAGATAACATATTTGATCTTCCCAATTTAATAATGTGTTAAAAGGAATTTTATCTTTAATAATGGTTACTCGATCATTTTCATTTAATTTTAATAAATCTTTAATATAATTTATTTTAATATTTTTATCATTTTTGCTTTGTTTATCAATATATATTGGAATACCTATCATTTTCTGATTTTCTTTTCCTTTATATTCGTAATTAACTTCTACAGCATAGCTAGGATTTTTTCCGCTATATGATCCATACATATTATAATCTAATCCTTTATGTAAGCTAGCACCTTTAGTTCCTTTTTTGGATATATTTTGTTCAAAAAATTCACCGGCTTTAATTTCTGTTTTTTTACTAATTAGTCCATCAAAATGATGAAGATTTTTAATTACTGTATTGACAAATTTATTTCCTTCTACTATTACTTCTCCAGTATTTTTATCATATAGTGTTATGCTTGGATCAATATTATTTACTACATATCCATATTTTTTTTGATATTTATAAGTACCATTTTTATAATTATTGTAATTTTCCTCTTTCAAAACATCAAAGTCAACTTTCTTTTTGTTTAGGAAATAAGTAACATAATAACCCATAGTTACTGCTAGATAAGCATCATGCATATGATGAAAATTATTTATATCACGAAATTTAAATTGCTCAAATTTTTTCCTGAATTCTGTTGATAAACTAGCCTTAAGATATATTACATTTGTATGTTTATAATAATTTTTTAAAATATTGGCAACATGTTTTACTATTTGACTCGTTTCAACAATTTGTCTATTGATAAATCCATTAATATCTTCTTCGCTATAACTATAACGCTTTAATCTTCCAATCTTTTTATCGGACATTAATCCACATTTTTTCAAATGATCCCACCAATAGAAATTAACCTCAGTTCTAAATTTTTTAGGTAAAATGAAACTAGCTGCTTTTTCTTGATTTTCTTCTCTTAATACTAATGCTTTATTATCTATTGAATCATCTTTGATAAGAGTTCTAGGAATGATATGGTCTACTTCGTAGATGCTTAAATTATTAATATCTAAAGGTATTCCTGAATATAAGCTTTTTCCTTCTTGTAAAAAATATAGATATAATTTTTCATCGTTAAATTCTTTTTCTTCACGTTGTTCTACCTCTTTTATTAGAGTCTCATAATTATTTAATGTTGATTTTTGGTTTTTATACCATTCAAGAATTTTTTCTTTACGACTTTGTGTTCTTATTTTTTCTCTATTTTCTCTTGTCATTTCTACCATGATGTTTTCTGGTTCATAACCCATATATTTAACTATTTCATCTACAACTTTTAATGCTTGGTAAATACCTCTTTTGTTAGCCGGAGAAGTAGCTAATTCAGCAACTACTGAATAGTCTAATTTATTACTATCTTTTAGGCTATTAAAACTATCAATCATATTTTGAAATTTGTATTTAGGATTATTAATTATTTGCATAAAGTTTTCATTGGTAGTTTCTAACAAATCCATTATAGATTTCTTTTCATTTTCTTCAGGATTTAGATAATATTTTGTTGTTAGAAGTTCTTTTGAAAGATGGCTCCATCCTTTATATTTTTTTGATAAGATTTTTTTAATTTGTTCATCACTTAGTTCAGAATAATTTTGATGAAGCTTTCTTTCTAAGATTGTATTATCTTCAAATATAGTTCGCCATTCAATAATTTCTTCAGCATTTTCCAATGTATAATTTGTTTTATCAAAAATGCCATTTTCGCCAAAAAAGTCGATGTAAGGTTTCATATTATTTGCAAATTTTTTATTGGCACTATAACCTGTAATTTCTGGAGTTTCTGAAGTTAAAAAATGTGTTGATGATTTTATGTAATTTTTAAATTTTGTATCTGTAATATTTTCACTTGTTTTTAAAAATAAGTTTTTATAGATGTCATCAATTTGCTCTGGTAATAATCTTTGACCGGATATTTTTATTTGTTTTAATTCATTTAATACTTTAAATTTTGAATATAAAATAGAATTAGCTGGTATAGCTGGTTTTCCGATTAAATATGTACATGTTGAAATCATTCTTTTTATAAATAGTTCAGCGGATTTATCAAGATCAACTACTTCTTCAAAATTGTATGGAGTTATTTTGACATTTTCTTTTTTTCTGACCATCCAATAATTCTGATTATCTATATTTTGTTTATCTGTGTTTTTGCCAAGAGGACCTACATAGTATGGAATTCTAAATGTTAATAGTTTTTCTAATTTATATGTTCCGTTTACTTGCTGCTTAATAAATGGATAATATTTTCCTTGATTTTCAATTATTTCTAACAGTTCATATTTGTTTAGTTGGTATGGATATTTACCATTATCAGAATCAGTAATTCTAGGCATAAAATCATCGTTTGCTATTCGACTTAAAACTTTATTATATTTACTTTTTATTTGTTCATCATTTAAATCAATAGAATTATCTATAGCTTTAGTTATTATATTGGCAAATTCGCGAGCGCTAATTTCGTTACTTATATATTGGTCATATGAACATACATATTTGTCCTTAGTCCTGAAAATTTTATTATATTCTTTGCGATTATTGCGAAGTATTTCTTTAAGTGACTCTAAATCCTTTTTGTGTGTATTATATTTTGAAACCATGAGCTTAGATATAGATGTGTGCTGCTCTCCTTTAAATAATTCTTTAAGAAAAATCATGTCATAAAGTTCTTTAAATTCTTCTAAAATTTCAATGTTTTCACCTAATTGTTCTGACAATTTATCAAAATTGTCCTCATAATTGCTTCCCTTAAAGGTTACTGATAGTTTTTCATCAGTTTCAATTAAAAATAATTTATTTAAATTGGCTTTATTTCCAATCATTAGTTTTGTAAATTCACTTGTAAATTCTTTAGTTGCATAGTCTTTTATTAAATTTTTTATTTTTAATTCTTTATCTTTTTTTGAGGTTTCTAAAAATGCATTACTTAATTTGCCAAAGTCTATTAATTCTACCGTTTCTGCATTTAAACCAAGTGAGTTTTCTTGACTTACAATGTTTATAAATATATCTTTAACTTTTTTCTCAATATTTAAATCTCTTACATTAAAGTCTCCAGCATATAAAAAATTACCTCTATTTTTTATTATATGATGAAGTCCTAAATATAATAATCTTACATCTATTTTTTCTTGGCTTTCCATAAGTGCGGAACGCAAATGATATATTGTTGGATATTTTTTATTATATTGTTTTATTAATTCTTTTTCTTGTTTTGTAATTTTTATCGTTTTGTTTATAGTGTCTTTTTCATTATAAAAAGATTCTTTCATTTTTGTGAAAAAATTGCTATCTACTTTATTTATTTCATCTTCAAAGATCTCTCTAAGTAATTTTATTCTTTCTCTTCTTCTATCAAATCTTCGGCGGGCACTTCTAAATAAACGTCTACTAGCTGCTGTTTGTGCTTCATCAAATAATCTTACACCCCAAAGTTTTTTATTTCCCTTTCTTATTATATTAAAATTGCTTGAGCCTACAACTGCCCATCCCACTGAATTTGTTCCAATATCTAATCCAATATTGTATTTTTGTTTTTCTAACATAAAACTTACTCCTTTTCTATTGACAAGACAATATTTTTTTGATATATTTTATTTGTCTTAGTACTATTTAAGATGACATAGAGAGTTAAAATAAAGGTTTAACCCTAAATACTTATTTAATTAAGATGATGCGTTGGCATCTTTTTTTTGATAACTCTTACATTCATTTTATCACATAATGTTATGCTTTGTGAAAAAAAACTAGCACAAATCTATAAAGTCTGTACTAGCCCTTTATTACTTTTATTATAACATAAATTTAAAGGTTGTTGTTAAATATTTTGAGCCCTTTTTTATTGTTGATGTTTTTAATGCTTTTTAAATAATCTTTTTTTACTTTTATAATAATGGCTATTATTAATGTATCTCTTTTTATTTTTGATTGAGATAATTATTAAGATTAAAATGATTGGTGAAGTTAAAATTAATATTCCTATAATTGTTCCAATTATGTCTGATAAGACAAAACTTTTATGATAGTTTATATAATATTCTTGAGTGTTTCCGCTTTCAGCTTTAGAAATTATAGTAATGGTGTTATCACCAGCTTTTAAATTATCATTACCCTTAATAGTTATTTTTGCGGTTTCATCTTCTGGAGTTATTTTTATGTTTAATGTTTTTTTATTGGATGTTATGAATAAATCATTTATTTTATTATCTTTAAATTTATATTCTTTCCCATCTATAGTTATTTTTTTTATGTTATTGTTGGTACTTAATACTTTTTGTCTAATAATATTTAGTTCATAGGTTTTAGTTAAGCCAGCAGATCCAGTAATTTTTATAGAAATTACGTTATTTCCAATTTCTAATTTTTTATTTTGCTCATATTCGATTTTTGCGCCTTGATAATTTGGTGTAGCTACAATGTTAGCTGTTTCATCATATGTTGTAAATTCCATTTTATCTGATACAGTGATGTTGTTTCCATTTACTGTTAGTGTTTTTAAAGTTGGATCATTAGATGGTGTGCATGGGTATGTATTAATAGGGTCACCGGTTGCTATATACTGTCCATTTTGCTGTATGGCTTGGTGCCAATGATTATTATGTATACCATAGGTTACACCAAAACATTCTCTTGGACTATATACTACTCCTTCATCGGCTTGAACTAGATTTATTGATAAGAATGATAAAAATATTATTAAAAAGATATAACTAAATTTTTTCATTATACCATCACCCACTTCTTTTTTGTTTTAAAACTAAACTATATTATAGTATACAACAACTTAAATTTAATATCAAAAAAAATTATTATTTTTATAAAAAAATGAGCTTTGAACTCATTTTTAGTTTGTAAAATGACCATATTTGGCTTTATCTTCATAGCATATATTATATAGATTTAAATCTTTAATTATGTTTTTTGGTGTACATTCTTCATATAGTTTTTCTGGAACTTCTATATTTCCATTATTACTATCAATGTATATGGCAAGTGGTTTTTCTAGGCCAATAGCATAACTAATTTGAACTTGACACCATTTTAAGTTATATTTTTTTAAGTATTCTTTAGCTATTTCTCTAGCTTTATATGCGGCACTCCTATCTACTTTACTTGGGTCTTTGCCACTGAATGCCCCACCACCTACTTTCGCAAAGGAATGGTAGCTATCGACAACTATTTTTCTTCCAGTAAGTCCAGCATCTCCATCAAAGCCACCGATGTAAAACCTGCCTGTTGGATTGATTAAAAAGTTTTCTATTTCTATATTGTACTTTTTACATATATTGATACATTTTTCTTTTATTAAATTATCAATGTAATCTCGGTGTTTTTCATCATTTTGGTATGAGATTGTAAAATATTTTATTTTTTGAAGTTTCATTTCATCATCGTAATAACCAGTGATTTGAGCTTTGCCATCTGGTTTTAAGTATGGGCATTCTTTTCTTTTATTATCATACCATTTACTTAAGGTTTGCAAGATAACCATGGCTGTTGGTAACATTTCTTCTGTGTCATTGCAGGCATAACCAAACATCATACCTTGGTCGCCGGCTCCTCCGACTTCGTCATTAGTACCTAATGCAATATCAGGGCTTTGAATGCCTAAGTTGTTTATTATTTCATAATTTGTGTCATAGCCAATGTCGGTTAATACTCTGTTAACTATATCTTTTATGCTTATACTTGCTTTTGAGGTTACTTCACCGGTAATAAAAATCTTACCTTTTCCTCCCATAACCTCAATACCACATCTTGAATGTGGGTCTTCTTTTAAATATGCATCTAATAATGCATCACTTATTTGGTCACAGACTTTATCTGGATGACCACGAAATACAATTTCGTTTGAATATAATTTCATAATACCTCCCTCTATAATGAAACAGAATAAAGAAAAAAACAAGCGAGGAACTTGTTTTCTAGTTCCTTATCGTCCGGCTTTAGCACCTAACTTAATAGGTTGCTGTGATATCATAGGGCCAGTCCCTCCATCACTCTTTATAAGGTTTCATTACATATATATTATATCATTTACTTTTGTTTTTGTAACTGTTTTTGATTTAAACTTTTTTGAAAGTCGTGAAACATGTAATAATGTGATTTTTTAAATTCACCTTTTTCGTATAAATCTTCTATTTCTTCTAATGTTAAGTATTTTACATCAGCTACTTCGCTTTCTTGCATGACTATGTCATTAAGGTCGATATCCTTTTTTAGGTGATATATATCACAGATAATTTTGTTATCTTGTTCAGTGGTAACTAATTTTAATTCTTCTTTATTAATATCTAAGCCTAATTCTTCTAATATTTCGGTATACATTCCGGTAAGTGAATCTTCACCTGATTTAGGATGACCTCCTGTTGTTCCCCATTTACCATCTTTTAGTTCTGATCTTTTTTGCATCAGAAATCTTCCCTCACTATCTTCCATGAAGCATACAACTACCCTGATATAATAGCCACTTGGAATTTCTTCTCCTTTAGCAACTATTTTCCCTGTTAAGTTCCTATCTTTGTCATATAAATCGCGATACTCCATAAGCTACTCCTTTCATTTTATCTATTATTTATATGTGAATTCATTGTTGATCTTCTGATTTTGAATATTTTTCAATTAGATGCTTTGCTAGTTCTTCTCCTTCTTTGGTTATGGAAACTGATTTGCTTTTATTTTTTGAATAATATAAATAGCCTTTATCTGTTAAACTATTTAATGCATCAAAGGAGTAACCTTTCCAACTATGCTTGATTGTTCCTTTGTCTAAATTATCATTTTCATCATAAAAGTATCCTTCTTCATCCCATGCGGTTAAATACAGTAAAAGCATGGTTAGTTCTTCGATTTCGTTCATAATTATTCACCATTTTCATAACCTTCTTTAATTTGTAATACTAATCCTTTTAATAAGATGTTATCTGCTTCTTTATCATAGTTACGATAATCATATTTAATTGTTCTTTCATATCCTGGTGTAAAATCATAATCTGAAAAGCCTTTTTTATAAATGTTATCGACTATTTCTTTTAATTCATAACCTGATATATCATCTAACATTCCCTTTCCTGCTCCATCAATAACATATGGGTAATGAGTACCATGACCTTTTTCCATGTTTCTAGTTTTTAAAAAGGTAATAATAAAGGTGGTTGGGGTGCCAATATCATAAGTCATGATTAATTTATCATTTTGTTTTAAGTTTAGATTATTTAAATGTGTTGCTGTAGCATCGTATAATTTTTCATCATTATGATATTCATCTGGATATACCATGCAGTCATAAGTTTTATTATCATATTTTATATTATACAAGTGGTAAGCGAGAGAATCGAATGAGGCAAGAATTGTATATGCAAAGTCGGCTAATGTTTTTTTGTCACTGATTTCTATTTTTCTCCAAATTTTATCTTCTAATCCTTCAATTTCAATTTTAAATGTTAATACGTTTGTCATTTTTTAACTCCTATTTTATTTTTAATATTTTTTTAATTAAATCTTTTATTTCATCGGCAATATAGTATGAATAATGATTACCATCTTTATATATGAAAACAAAAAACGATTCTATATCACTTGGATATGCGGTGATAGTGTCTGTGTTTTCATTATCAATTAATTCTTGAAAGTATTTTTGGGTAAAAATATCATCTTTGGCATTATCCAAACAAAATTCAAACGTGTCGACTATATATTCCTTTAATTCATCAATATCATCTAAGGCTTTGTCTTTTAACACTTTTTTTATGATTTTTTTATCTATGTTCTTTAAAGATGAAGCTAAATCTGTTTTACCTTTTTTTATTAAATATTTTTCTATATCAGTTTTTATGTCGTTCTTTTTATTTTCATTATTTATTTTTGTTTGTTTTTTTAATAATTCTATTGGCGTCCAACCATTATTTATCCAAATTTTCGAATTATTAAATATATCTATTAAATATGACATATATGTCTGAATGGTATTATCATTAATGTTTAGCCCATATTCTTCAAGCAATTGGATTGAATAACCGATAAATTGATTACCTAGTCTATATGCCTTAACAATATCTTTTAGTAAGTTTTCAATGTTATTTTTTGAAATGTTTTTGGTTTTTAAATATTTTTTAAATTTTTTTATACTTTCATTTTCTTCATAATAATTATAATCAGTATATTTTAATAATTCATTTAAGGAAATTGGTTTTTTACTTATTTCATATTGTCTTTGGATTATTTCGTCTAGTATTGGCTCATATTCTTTGTGAACTAAAATACTATCTATGAAATAAAGTTCGTTTTCTATATACACTTGGTAAATATGGTCCACTCTTTCACAAAAGTAAAGCGTCTCACACGGAATATCAAAATAATCAGTATAACCATAGTATTTATTATAGGCATCTATATAGTCATCTTCTGATACAACACCATACAATTCTACCATGGCTTTTACAAGATTATATGATTTCGTATTAGCTTCAATGGCTTTATCAAATTTAGATAAAGCGATTTTTTTAATAGTATTATATACATCATTAGTTATTGAAATATAAAATTTATTGTTTCTTTTAAATAAAAATACTATCCCTACCATATATAAGAAATGATAGTCCTGAACATTTATATTGTTATCTTGTAATGTCCCTTGGTTCTTCATTAGACGTTTTAATAAATTAAATTCTGTATCTATAAGTCGTGCGAAAACTTCAGATAATTTTGTTGTGTTTGTTAGTGTATTATAAATTATTTCAACTACTTCTTTTTTTCTTTTATTACTCAACCTTGTTATAAGAAATAAATCACCTATATGTTTTAAATCTTCTAGGGTTAGAGTATTTAAAAGTTCTTTTAAATCTTTTATAATTGACGTATTGGCGGCATTTTCTAAATTAAACTTTTCAATTTCATTCATAAATCTTACTCCTATTTTAGATGGCTTTTAGTAATGACATTTCTTTAATTTATTGTATCATAATTTGCCTTTATAGAAAAATAATTTCATATCATTTTCTTCATAAGTAGGTTTAGAAATATCAATATCGAGAAAATTAGCTATATAATACATTAAATATTGAGAAGCAATTAGTAAATCATATTCACAAAGTAATCCATAATATTTACTTTCAATGATTATGTTTTGATCATCTTTTAAATATTCTAGTAGTTTACTTTCGTAAAGAGAAGTATTTTTTGATTTAAAGTATATATTTTTCTTGGTGCTTAGGTGTTCATAGTTGATAAATCTTCCATGTGAAAAGTTTTTCTTTTCATGGATTATGCAATTAAATATTCCGGACTCTATTATTTTACTTTCTAAATCGGTAGATGCAGATTCGGTGAAATCACCGGTAAATATATTAAAAGTACTACCTTTTGTCAAAAAAATTTTTAACTCTTTTTTATTCTCTTTAAAGTAATTTTTAAAATATTTTTTCCAATAGCTAATACAATCTTTTATAAAATCTTCTACTTCTTCTTCTTTATTTCCATCAAAATATACTTTTAAAAATAAACTTGCAGGAGAGAGCGCTCCTTCAAAGGCTAGGAAACCACGTTCTTTTCCTTTATTTGTACTTGTCCTATATGTAATAACGTTAGATTTAGGTATGCCCATCTTAGTGACTACTTTTTGCACTTCTCCTTTAGTAATGATATATTTCTTTTGATTATCTATGTTAGAGGTTCCAATATATAAATCATTGGTTGTTCCAGAGTAAGTAAATAAGAAAGTACTATCTATGGTACTGTTGTTACGATAGTATACATCTCTTGGAAGGATTGCTAAAGTGTTTGTACCATATAAATTATTAATAACTTTTGAGGCAAACTTAGCTCCAGCAAATGAGCCTCCAGTTCCTACAAATAAACTGTTTTTCATATTTTTGAAATTAATTTCTTTTAATTTTGAAAAAGCTTTACTGTTTAAAGCATTTAATATTCTAGTTTCTAAATTATTTATATTTAAATTACATCTTTTAATTTGTTTTCTAACTGCAACTTCAAAATTTTGACAAGTACAAGAGTCTGCAACCTTTTTGATTTTATAAAGAGAATTAATATGTCCTCTAGCGCCAAAAGATTTTACCACCTTTTTAGTTAGCTTAGTGGCTTTTTTAAAAGTATCTTCTATAAATTTATGATTAATTATAAAATTATTTTTTATATATTCACTAATGAACATAGAGAAAAAGGCATCTCCAGCTCCTGTTGGGTCTATTTCTTCAGCTGGTTCTTCTAAATCCATAGTTACTTTAAAATCATGGCAGATAAAGTCTGAACCTTTTTTACCACGTGTTACAATTATCAAATTAGGATGAATTATTTTATAGATGTCTTCTAAAGTATTTAAATTAAATCTATTTTTTAAATATTTTTCTACTCGTTCGTTTAGATTAATAATATCAAACTTTTCGGATAATTTATTTATAATTTCTTTATCACTGTAATTATCAAGCTCAAAATATTGACCTAAATCTAACATTTTTCTGTTTTGTGATTTATCAATAATCTTTTGATTTTCTTCTTTTAGATTATCAAAGACTAATATATCATCTTGTTTTATACTTTTTAATATTTTATTAGAATCAATTTTACTTGATTCATACCATCTTTTTTCATTGCATATTGGGCATCTTTTCTTAGATTTGAATTCTAATTTTCCTTCATTTTCAAAGTATGATACATGAAAACATCTTGTATTTAAATTTTTAACTACTTGTATATTTTCTGTATTTACTCCAATATCACTTAAACTTTTAATAGCAATGTTTCCCGCCCTATCATCTCCACAAACTCCATATACTACAGTATCTAACTTCATTTTAGTAATATTGGCAATAACATTATGGGATGTCATACCACCATTTACACCAATTAACTTACCATTTTTATAATAAAAATCTGTGACTAAATCTCCTATACTTACTGCTCTCATTTATATATTCCTTTCTTTGTAAGTAAAAAATCCTACATAACGTTTTCTAATTTCATTATAACGTTTATGTAGGAAATATTTAGTCTTTATTTTTCTTTTACTATTTTTATTCTACTAAATTCAAAATGTCTTATATCATTTCTGAGTTCACAAAAAGCTGTAACATAAAACCTATCTTCATATTTAAATATGTGCATAGGATGAATATATCTTTCTTTCCATACTCCTTTTAAGTTTTTATAAAGAATTAATACCTTTTCTTTATTGATAATCGCTTCATTTAAAGTGAAATATAGTTTAGAATTATCTTCTATTTTATTTGTAATAAAATATTTACTTTTTTCTTCCTCAACATCGCTAAGGTGTTTGATCTTAGAAATAAGTTTTTGCAATTTATCTAAATTATTATAGTTTACCTTACTTAAGTTATTATAGATATCTTCTAATAATTCAATATCATATTTGTTAAACTGATTATATGTATCGCTTGTTTTAATAATATAATAACCACCATCGGGTCCCATAAAAGTTTCTATAGGAATATCGGCGTCTTCCAGTTCTTGCTTGTAATATCTGACCATTCTTTCAGTTATACCTAGTTTTTGTGATAATTCTTTAACATTATATTTATTACCAGTATTTAAATAATTTAACATTTCAATGGCATTCGATATTTTTCCCATAAGTATTCCTCTTTTCATAAAAGTAACTAATCTAATTATACTAGATATGGGGATAGTGAGCAAATGAAAAGAATACCTTGATGGATGCTATTGTGTTTAAAATAAAATTTTAAAAAAAATTACAACTATTTTACTTGATTTTATTTATCTTTATTATTTTTTGAACAATCTATATCATTTATATTTTTTAACAGTAATATGTTGTAATTTACTTCATTAATATCTGATATATATTTTTTTAGTGTTTCCGCAATGTTATAGGAATATTCACTATATATTTTAGATATTGAATTTCCAATTTTTGCTATTAATTGTTTAATATCATTAAAATAAAATCCAACATTATAAATTGTAAATGTCTCATACTTAAAATTATTATTATAATATTTAAAATATATTTTCATCTTTCCAAATAAAGGACTATTAAATTTTTCTTGGTTATTATCTAATGTATATTTTTTTGTTTTAAAGGACACTATTACCTCGTATTTATCTTCTATCTCATTAACATCCTCTATTATAAAATCATCATTTGTAAATTTGTCAAATAGTATATTTTTTAATTTTATAACTTGTTCTTCATTGGAATAAATCACATCTTTTGAATAATTATAGCTAAATAATTTTATCGTCGTTAAAAGATGATCTTTATTATAAAGTTTTATCACATTAGTCTTTATTAGATGATTTTCTTCAATAATTGTATTTAAAGCATTTTGTCTTTGATTTCCATTCGACTCAAAATATCTTATTTTAAAATTTGTGTTAGGGTGTTGTTCTTTAAATTCGTTTGACAAATATTCTTTGTTTTCAATAAAAACCTTATCGGAAGAAAAGAAATAAAATTGTTCACATTCATCAATATCTTCTGATAACAAAATAGTTTCCCATATTAAGGCATCTTTAAATCCAGCATCTGTTTTTTTCCCCTCAAAGGTTTTATCGAACGGTGGATTTTTTCTAATTGCATCAGAAATTAATTTTTGAAAAAGTTCATCGGTGTATTTCAAATCAATGACTTTATATTTTGATAAATAGTGTTCTTTTTCTTTTTGTAAAATTTCTTCTATATTATTTTGAGGCATTTCTCCTTTTAATGCATAATTCATATACTGAAATTTTTCTTTTAAATTATTATATTGCTCATTAAAAGCAGATCTCTTTTGAGAAAATAATTCTTCAATTATTAACCTAGGCATAAAATAAATTAATTGATTTTTTGATGCACCTTTATTTAAGGCATCTATATATTCAATGAATATATCTGTACTATCAAGTAAAGTGTTAGATGAATATAATTCTTCTTTTGTTTTTTTTAATAAATTTGTGTCTGTAGCAAAACCTATTTTTACCATAATTTAGCTCCTTCCATAATATAACAATTATTTTAAATACTTAATAATTTCTTTTTCATTAGGTATACCATCTGTCTTACATCTAATTAAAGGTAATCTAGCTTTTTCAAATATTTGATTTTTAAGTTTATCATTATGCACTTGCCTACTATTTTGGGGATTAAATTGATTATGATAACCCCCATCTACTTCAATAGCTAAGCGGTATTCATGGGTTGCTCTATCTAAAATCAAAAAGTCAACATGTGTATTATGATTCTTCTTATATTTCATCTCTTCTGCGGTTAATGAAGGTAAATCTGCTATGATTTCATCCAGTGGTACATGAGTAATAATATCATAGCCTGTTATATCGTTATTTTTTAACAAGCAGGATAATGTTTCATAAAAGATATCTTCACTTATAATACCTGTTATTTTAGCAATTTTCTTTCTTTCCTCATAATATTCTTTATATAACAGGTCAAAACAACTTCTTAATTTGCTGTTCACTATTTTGCCATCTTGATATTTGATATATTTTATTAAGTCCTGGATATTACCATTATCATTTGTGATAGCTGAGTTATTTACAACTAAAATAAATTTCTTTATAGCTCTCGAAACTACAACATTTAATCTATTTGGTTGATCAGTAAAACTTTTGATTTTGTTATCAACGCTAGAAAATATAATTATATCTTTTTCTCTTCCTTGAAATTTATCAACGGTGTCTGCTTGAATATTAGGGTTTTCTTTAAACTCTTTTTTTAGTAACTTACTTTGGTCTACATAGGGCGCAATAATTCCAATTGATTCATTATCCGTTAGTTTAATTGATGGAAGAATTTCATTTCTAATTATATCTATTTGTCTTTGATTGATATGATCTCTAGCATGATTTCCTTCATTAGTAATATACATCTCTAAAACATCTTTATATGGGGTTGTATCAGATAATATAATTAGTTCGTTGTTGTAATACTTTAGATTGCAAAAGTTTATTATTTTAGAATGGCACCGATAATGTTCTTTTAGCATTGTTTTAGTTATATTAGGATATAAGTCCATAATCGATGATAATAAACTGTGATCTTTAAATCTATATTCTGGATCAACCATATATTTTGACCAAATCTGATCAGTTAAAATTGCTTCTTCTCTTTTAACAACATTTGAAAGTTGTTTTAGGTCACCAACAACAACTGCATTTTTAGCACATGAAAATGACAATACAGCTGTGACTAAATCAACTTGTGAAGATTCATCCACTATTATATAATCATACATAACTTTGTTGGATAAACTTGAAACTAAAGAATAAGTTGTGCTTAATATAACTGGATAATCTTTAATAAATTCATTTGATTGTTTCTTTAAATCTGATTTTTCATATTTTTTTCGGTTAACGTTTTGATACCTTTTTGCGATGTTATGTTTAAATATTTCTAGTGACATTTCTGTATAATGTTTCATTTCTTCATTAATATTATAATGATCTAGGCTATTTCTTAAATGATCAATTTCTTGTGTTAATTTTTCAATACGTGTTTTATAATACAGACATTTTAATTCAAGTATTACATCATTTTTATCATATTTAAAGATTTCAAAGGAATAAACACCGTACTTAAAAAAGTATTTTATTTTAGACCATAGTGTAATTTTATTTGTGTTTTCTAGTTCAATCCAAAATCTTAAAATACTTTTATAAGATATATTTCTCCACCATTTTATTTTAATGTTTTTTGATCTTGTTTTATAATATTCAAAGAAATATTTTGACTCTAATTTTAAAGCATCTAAATATTGAATATCTTGTGCGAGTTTATTTTGTTCTTCAAGCTTTTTGTTTAGTTCAATCTCTTTATTTATTAAAATATTTTCTTTTTTTTTAGCTTGATTATCATCTAACAACCAAGACTCTAGATTAGGTAACTCTTTTTGATTTTCAATAAATTTTGTCTTATTTTTATCTTTTCCTAAGAATGCTACTAAAAAATCCAGATTTCTATCTTTTAATTTATCATAAACATTTTGGATAGCTGGATTATTGTTAGAAACAACAGCAACTGTTTTGCCATCCATAATTAAGTTTGCAATAATATTTAATATTGTTTGAGTCTTACCTGTTCCTGGAGGGCCTTCAATAACACTTATTCTATTTTTAAGAGCTCTTTCTGTAGCTAATTTTTGACTTTGATTAAAGCCAAATGGAAATCTTACATGGCTTACTTGTCTATGAAAGGATGGTAATGTTCCCTTTAAATAAAACTTAAGTATACTTTCTTTGTTTAGATTACTTAAATATTTATATCTATCTTCTAAAACATTGTAATTTTCAATAACAATACTGATTTTAGAAGCAAGTTCTTTAAAATATTTTAAGTTGTTTTGCCAACTGCTATTACCTTCTATTTGAACTCTTTTCTCTGAATAATTATATTTTTTATCACTATTTTTATACTTAATAGAATAACCATTATTAATTGGTTCGCAACTTTCAATTTCTTTTGTTTTATCTACACTATCAATCAAAATTTTTACCATATTAAAACCCCATCAATATTAATCTGAAAATAGTATATCACAATTGAGAAAAAACACCAATTATTATATGGTGTTATTATACTGTTTTCCTAGGTAAATGCAACTTTGTTTACTTTTAGGGTTGTGTTTAATTTTACATCTTACCATATTATTTTTTTACCTCTATAATATTTAATAAATCCTTTTTTATTGTTCTCCAGTCATTCGATAAATCGATAGTTATAAATTGTATGAAAGCATCCTTAACTTCATTATCTGATACAACTTTACCTTCATATATTTCATTTATTGGTTTTTCATTATAAGGTAACGGGTACAATAAAATTCCTCTTAACTGGTTATTTGCTTTAATATTATTCATATAGGACATCATTTGATAAATATGATTACTTCTTAATTCTTTTTTATTAAAAGCATTTTCAATAAAATAATTTTTATAATATTTTGTATCAATAATTATGGTTTCCTCTTTAGATGTAATTAAAGTATCTAATTTCATAATTGGTAATAACGATTGATTTCCACCATATAAATTCCAGTTTAAAACGCTTTGATATTTTACTTTATATTGTTTTGGTAACTCATACTGATAAAACTTGTTAATGAATAATTCAAAAATATTATTCATATTTTCATCAGAATTGAATAAATCAAAAAATGTATATTTACCATTAGATTCATTTAACATTTGGACATTAAATATTAATTCACATATTTTGATCATCATAAAATAGTAACCATTAGATTTATTGAATTTTAAATTAATAAAATTAACTTTTTTCAATTCAATAAATGATACTTGATTAAAATATAAAATTATTTTATTTAGTTTCTTTTTATTTTCTGGTGTTATATCAGATGATTTATATAAACGTATAGCTATACTTTTGATTATTTGATTGAAAATATTATCTTCTACAAGTTCATCATAATCACAATATATTTTCGCATTTCGCAACGATTGTTTATTTATTGTTGACAAAAAGTCTATCTTTCCTTTAATCATGTTTAATGAATCATTATTTGTAATGTATGTTTTGTATAATCCACGCTTTAATATTTTTCTAATATTAATTAAAAATAATTCTACATATATATTAGAAGAATCAAAATCATCTTCCGAAGATAAGTTAATGTAATCTTTATTATCTACTTTATCCCATATATAACTATACATAAATAAAGCATTTTTAATTGGTACTTTAAATTTGTTCATGTTTAAAGTAATTCCTCATATTCATTAACTTTGTTATCATCATCAAACCAATATTCTTCAAGTAACGGTTTTATTTCATATTCGATTATCGAATCATAAGATTCTTTATAATTATTCGCATTAATAGAATCAACAAAATAACTATGACCAATTTCAAATCCTTTTCCTAAATCATCTTTTATTAACATATTTATCTTAGTAAATTTCGAGCATATTTCATTAATTTGATTTTCTTTAAGATTATTTTTTTGTAATAAATATTTTTTAAATTCTGGCCTTGAAAATGCTGGACTGACATGATAAAAAGCAAATCTTCTTCTAAGGGCATAATCTACCATTGATAATGATCTGTCAGCAGTATTCATAGTACCGATTATATATACATTTTCTGGAACAGTAAATTCTTCTTTTGAATATGGTAAAATGACATTTTCTTGACCTCTTTTATCACATTCAATAAGTTTCATTAATTCACCCAAAATCTTACTTAAGTTTCCTCTATTAATTTCGTCTATAATGCAATAGTAGTTTTTTTCTTTATCTTTTTTTGCTATATTTACAAAATCTTTAAAAACACCATTTGCTATTACAAATTCACCTTTTTCATTTGGCCTAATGCCCTCAATAAAATCTTCATAAGAATAACTTTGATGAAATTGAATAGATAATATTTGTCCATTTGCTTTTTTACCAATGATTGAATAGGCCAATCTTTTTGCCAAAAATGTTTTTCCTACTCCAGGTGATCCTTGTAATATGATATTTTTTTTATGTTCTAACAAATTTACTAGTTTGTTATATTCACTCTCATTCATGAATACATCGTTTAAAAAATCTTCTTTGGTATAAGTTTCTAATATATCATCTGTTTCTGTTTCAGTATCTGAATTAACGATATCTTTAATAAACTGCCATAGTGAATCACCAATATATTGTGAATCATGTTTATTTACTTCTAGAATATCCCTTCTTATGTTTTTATTTAAAATAAAAGATAATTCTTCGGCTTGCATGTCCTTGCTATAATTATAATCAAAACATTTCATCAAAAGTTCTAAATTGTTTTTAGAGCATATATTAATAAACTTTTTAGGATAATAAAGATATAATAGTTTTGTTAAAACCATGCTCATGCTTTTTAGTAATGGATATTTATCTATTACTTTAAATTGTTCTTCTACTTCACCATATTCTTTAATAAAAGAATAAAATTGATTTCTAAAATCGGTCCAAAACTCATCCACATTTTCTATAACATTTTTTCCATAAATATACTGATTTTCTAGATTCTTATATACTCCAAATTTTATAGCTGAAAATCCACCTATTCCAGGTCCTGCATCTTTATATTCACCATATTCTAATTTATAAGATAAAGTGTCTTTATAGTTTTCTGTACCTAAGGCATATTCATCTATAGTTAAAGTTTTTAATCTTTCAATAGGATATTCTTCAAGAAATTTATTTCTTAAAACAATTTTATTTTTTCCTTTTTCCTCTAAATCAGGTAATTTATTAAGATAATATTTTTTATACAAATCTAAATAACGATTTTCTTCTTGATAAGAAGACTCTAGTTGTGAAGCAATTTTTGATGGATTAATTTTATTATCAATATTTAGTATTTTATTGTTTACATCATAACTGATAATAAAATTGGCGCCTTCATAATTATTATCATATAATTCTCTATACCAATTTAATTGTTGGCTTTCGGTATTATGATCATTTCTTCTTATTTGAAATTTATTATTAGTGGTTGTATGAACTAATATAATATTAGCGTCTATATTTCTGTATTCTTCACCTATTAATGCTATAATTCCATCGCCAAATTTTATATGCACATTATCATTAAGCATATAATAAATATTTCCATCGTCTTCTCTATTTGCTAAAACAACTTTTTTTATTGCACCATTTTCATATAAATATTTTTCTAATTCAACCGATAGATTATACGAACTTTGTTGAGTAACATTTTTTCTCACTAACTTATATTTTGACTGCGATTCACTAATTTCTCTAACAAATGTATTATTATTCATTTATAACACCTTCCTTATTATTCCTCGAAAAATCAAAATAATATGTACTTTCACCAATTAATTTTATGTTAATTGAATTTCTTCCATATTTTTTTAACATATCTTTTGTAATTATTTTATCTTTATATAACTTTATATGGGATTTAAAGTCATCTTTTGAATTAGTAGGTATTATTAAATTTATACCAATAGCATTGCCAATTCTTTTTCTTAAATAAAGTCCTAATTCTTTTTTACTTTTGTATGTACTAATTTGTTTTGGGTATTCTATTCCATCTACTTCTTGCTTACCTTCCAACAACATTTGCATTTTAGTTCCGTCATCCCATATAACATCTATATATTCATTTGACTTATTGTTTTTTGGAGGAAACATTAGTGGATTCTTTCTTATTAATTCTATTGGTATTTTAATATATGCATCGTTAGGTAATGGTTCGCCGTTAGAAAATCCCCAGTTCAATCCTCCTGCTTTGTGTACATCTCCTGGATAGGTTGTTTCTCCTAATAAATTTGGTTTACCACCAGTTTTAGTGGCTAGCAAAGAAATTTCTACTTCTATATCACTTATGGTTTTTGTATTTTCATCTATATATGCAATAGAAGAAAACTTTCCTGAATATTTTTCTATTGAATAACTATTATTTTTAATATAATTGATGTATTCAGTTAATTGACTATAAGTACTATTCGGGATATCTCCTAGTACTTCTTTAAATGGTGTGTTTAATCCACTCATAGAAAAATTGGCTGAACCTATTAATGTTTTTATAATTTTTCCATTTTTTAGCCAAATATAGCATTTTGCGTGAATTAATACTCTTGTATAATTAATTTCGATTTTTTTATTATTTTGACTTAATAATGTAGTGTGTAACACTTTACTGATGTTATTTCCATACATGCCAATATATATTTCTGTATTATACGGTAATTGATTTAAATCTTCAATAATTGCTGGTCCTATATATCCGGTTATAATTATTAGTTTATTGGCATCTATTTTTCTATCAAATACACATCCATACAAATCATCATAATTAAACATCTAAAACACCCACTTCTTTATTTACATTCTATCACATAACTTACTTATTTTCTATATAAAAAGATGATAATTTAATTATTCTGATTATCATCTTGTTCTAATTTGTTATACATATTTTGTACTGCATTTGCCATTGACTGTGCTAATAGTGGAGGAACAGCGTTACCTACTTGTGTATATTGACTAGTCTTTGAACCTAAAAACACAAAATCATCTGAGAACGACTGAATTCTAGCAGATTCTCTTACACTCGGAATTCTATTTTCTTTATAATGAAAATAATTTCTATGCCCACAATCAATTGTAGTAGAAGGTTCTTTACTATTCATTCTTTTAAAAGCAGAACTATAATTTCTAACTTTATAATATTCTTCTGGTAATGACTTTATATTACCCCCGTCAGGAATCATTGAAATAATTTTCTTCGTTTGTTCAGAATGATTAGTTACTTCATTATTTTTTATATTATTTGATTTTTCTCGCATTAGTTTTTGAAAGTTATTCTGTGGTTTTGTTTTATATTGTGTTGGATCTTCATGATTATCTAATGATGGTAAGTCACTAAGTGCTTCCTCAGTACCAACGATATGTTCTTGTGGTAAAGGATAATCAAAAAATTTATCTTTAAATTTATCTTTTCTTAAGCCTACAAAGAAAACCCTTTCTCTTTTTTGAGGAACTCCGTAATCACATGCTCTTAACACTTTATATGTTACGTTATACCCTAATTCTGAAAATCTTTCAATTATCTCTTTTTTAAAATAGCCTTTTTTTAGGGTAAGCAGCCCTTTGACATTTTCTAATATAAAAAATTCTGGTTTGATTTGTTCTACAAATCTTACATATTGTAAATACAAAGTATTTCTTTCATCATTTGCTTCTCTTTTACCAACCATACTAAACCCTTGACATGGGGGGCCACCAATAATGCCGATAACATTATTTTTCTTTGCAAAAGATTTGATTTCATCATTCGTAAAATCATATATATTCTTTGTTACGCCTACAGGGTGCTTATGATTTACATTAAATGTTTCTATGGCATCATTCCAATTATCTATTGCCAATGCGACTTCAAATCCGGCATTTTCAAACCCTCTTGAAAATCCACCACACCCGCAAAATAAATCAATTACTTTTTTGCTCTGCACTGTCTAAAACCTCCTTAACTAATTCTGCTACTGCTTTTGCCATTAATGGAGGCACCGCATTGCCTACTTGTCTTAATTGGCTAGTAGGAGTACCAATAAATACAAAATCATCTGGAAAAGATTGTAATCTTGCGGATTCACGTACAGTTGGCACTCTATTATAAATGGGGTGAAAATAATTCATGTGCCCAGTATCAATAGTGATTGATGGTTTATTTTCATCCAATCTTTTATAAGCAGATGAGTGTCTATTGTTTCTTTTTACTTTCCAAAGACATTCCGGAACATCACGCCAATTTCCTCCTTGTGGAACATAACTTATTCTTTCTTGAACTTCTTTGTTTGGATACTTAGGTTCATGATTTATAATCAAATTATTTTTTGCTCTAACATATTTCTGAAACTTTGTTTGTGGCTTATTTTTAAGTTTCAAATTATGTTTATTTTCTAAATCATATAGTTCTCCTATAGCTTCTTTTACAGTAACTATTTTTTTTGTTTTCTTTATATTGTCATAATTAAAATTTCCTATTTCTTTTTTTATTCCAATAAACACTGCTCTATTTCTTGTTTGTGGAACACCATAATCACTTGCGATTAAAACTCTAACATCTACATTGTATCCTTGTTCTTCTAAAATTTCAAATATTTTATTTTTTGCAAATCCATTATCTTTTGTTAATATTTGGCGAACATTTTCTATTACAATTGCTTTTGGTTGAAGAATTTTTACAAATCTAATGAATTCAAAGAAAAGTTTATTTCTAGGGTCATTTTCTATTTGTTGTCTATTACCGGCCGAAAAGCCTTGACATGGTGGGCCTCCAATAATAACATCTACTTTATTAGCAAATAGTTCTTTTGCTTTATCATTTGTTATTTCTTTAATATCACCGCATATTGAAATACTATTTTTAAAATTTGCTTCATGCGTTTTGATGGCATCCTTTTGGAAATCAATTCCGCCAATAATTTTAAATCCGGCTAATTGAAATCCTAAGCTTAATCCACCTGCTCCACAAAATAAATCTAAAATTCTATATTTTGTCATGATGTACCTCCTGTCTTGAAATGGTAGCTTTGTATTTTTCTTTCAATAATATTATAAATGTTTTCTAAGTAAAAATCAGCCCCCATTTTTTATTATAAACACCTTTGTTATTATAATTTGTTTTTAAAAAAAAGTCAGCCCCTATTTTAATGTTTTTTATTATTTTTATTATTTTTAGTATTTGGTATTTTTATGTATTTTTTTATCAATTGTTTTAATATTCTCTATAGACTATGTGTTCTAAAGTATTATTAGTTATTTCATTATTAGTAACTTTATCTTGTATTGGTTTAGCAAGTATATTATATTGATCTAAATTATCTATAGAAACCCACACAAAATAACTATCACCATCCAATGATTTAAAATTGTTTGATATTAAATTTTCCTTTATTTGGGTTACAAAGTAAAAGCCTATTTCATGATATTTAGTTTTAGGTGATTTTATAAACATTTCCACAATATATTTTAAATTTAAGTTTGCTTTTAAATTTAACTCTTCGATTAATTCTCTTTCAATAGCTGTTTTACTTTCTTCATGAACGTCTATTCTACCACCTGGAAACATGTATCTTTTGTTGTGTTGGTTTTCAATTAGTATTTTTGTTTTATCTTCATTATAAATGATTGCTCCTACTCTAGCATTAAATCTTGTACCTTCTTCTTGCATTGTTATGACCATAATTTCACTCCTATCTTTTTATTTGTAACAATTTTTACTCAAGAAATAACTGAATATTTTTTTAACTTTTTTCTAGTTTATTTTTAGTCCATGTTAGTAAATCTTTTAATACTTTTTCTCTATTAAATGAAGTATCTACAAACTTTAAATTATATTTTTTACATTCCTGAAAAAACTGTTTGCTTTCATTAATTGTTCTCTGGGCTTTATTCAAGAGTTCTTCATCTGTTTTATGTAATGTCCAATCATTAGGCTCTATATAGGTTCGCCAATTATTTAAGCAATCTTCTTTTGTCAGCTTTGGATAACCAAAAACTATAATTAAGCTATTTTCAAATAATTTATAATCTTTTGGCTTAAAATCAACAGTATCTAAAATGGTATAAAT
This sequence comes from uncultured Bacilli bacterium, assembly GCA_944358535.1. Classification (GTDB taxonomy): domain Bacteria; phylum Bacillota_I; class Bacilli_A; order RF39; family UBA660; genus Coprosoma. The sequence continues at coordinate 25,560 of CALVRH010000012.1, forward strand.
ACTATTATCATACTTAATGGTATAATCAAAATATGATTTTAAGAAGTTTTTATATTCGGGAATTTCTTTCATTAAACTTGCTTTTATATTTTTGTTTTTATAAATTTCATCTCTATAGGCGATTCTTACTAAGTCTCCTGATATAATTTGGCATGATTTTAGTTCTTTTGATAGCATCCCTGCAAAAGTACTTTTGCCTGCTCTTGATGCACCAATTAAAACAATACTTTTCATATTTACCTCTTTCTAATTAACACGTTTTTGATGAAATTTTTATTTCATTATTATATTACTTACATTTTATCATTCTAACTTTATTTTTTCATAACATTTTTAATGGCCATTAATCTTGCTTTCTTTTAATTTTTCAAATATTGGTATATTACCTTTATAACTCTTTGGTGATATTGGACTTGGGTGATAAATAGGTAATACTTTAAAGCCTTCAACTTCATATATATTCCCTACTACATCGGAAAACTTACCAAATTTAAAGTTTAATAAATTTCTGGTTGGAAATTCGCCTAATGTAATAATCAATTTAGGATTTAATATTCTTAATTGTTTTAACATTATATCTTTACAATATTTAGAACAAACTTTTAGATTTTTTCTTTCAAGTGGATAACATTTAACTGATTCTAAAAATGTTGTTTCAAAGATATCTCTATCTATGATATCAAATAATTTTTGTAATACTACCCCACTTGGTAATATTTTACCATTTATATCTTTCCAAAGCTGATGGCTTTTTCGCCAACCATTATTAGCTGGAGCTTCACCTACCAAAACTATATCATTATCTTTTCCTAGAAAAACCGTTTTGTCATTAGGAAACTTTTCAACTAAATTTTCACATTTATGGCAATTGTATACTTCTTTATCTATTTCACTTAATAACTTATTTATTAATTTTGATTTTAGTTTGTTATATCTTTGTTTAGTGCCTTTGGTTAACAATTTGTTTATACCAATAATTTGATAATTATTATAATTTATTTCATGTTTAAACTGACTAGAGGTTAAATCTACTACTTTATTATCTATTATATTGAAATAGTGACTGATACCATCAACATGCATTTTACAAATATCTCCACCAAAATAGTCATTAATAATCAAAGAGGTTATAGCACACATACCTAAACATTTATTATTTTCATTCCAATTATCTTGGACTTTATAATAACACATATCCTTTGAATAACACTCTAATAAAGCTTTTTTAATGGTTTTTATGTTCATGTTACTACCTCACTTTATAATATAAATTAACATATTTTAAAACAAGTAATTATTTAACTATAACTATTATAACATATCAGTATATAAACATAAATTTAAATTCATATGACTTAAATCTTTGATTTATATATATTTTAATTATATATGTAGCATCAAATATTTGTGATATAATCAAAATTAGAAAGGATTTAGATAATTGATGGATTTTAATGATAAGCTTTTTGATTTTTTAGTTGCTACCGACCAGTTGGATAAATTTTTAGGTAAAAACAGTAAAGATAAGGAAAAAGAAAGCGATTCTGAAACTAAAGCAATTAATTTACAAGAAGAAAATGTTGATAATATTAAACAAGATAAACAAAATAAGGAAAAACAGGAGGACTTTAGTTCTAAGAATTAAAGTCTTTTTATGTAAAGAAAACAACAAAAAACTAGGAAATAATATCCTAGTTAATCTCCAATCTGGGGCGGAATATCGGGATCGAACCGATGCATAACGGAACCACAATCCGCCGTGTTAACCACTTCACCAATTCCGCCATTTGAAAGACAAATCTATTTTATCAGTAAATTTGTCTTTTTTCAAGTGTTTTTGGTAATTTGTTACTCATTATCCATAGAAAGTAACATTTTAATGTCATCTTCGGTAAGTTTAGAAAATTGATTTTCTGTATGGTTTTCATTATCAATTAATAGTTCAGCAAGTTTTCTTTTTTTATTTTGTAGTTCTAGTATACGTTCTTCGATAGTACCTTTGGTAATTAATCTGATAACTTCAACAGTATTTTTTTGACCAATTCTATGGGCTCTATCGGTTGCTTGATTTTCAACTTGCGGATTCCACCATAGATCTAAATGAATAACAACGGTAGCGGATGTTAAATTTAAACCAGTTCCACCGGCTTTTAAAGTTATGATAAATACATCTGTGTCATCGTTATTAAATTTATCAACTAATTCCATACGTATTTTAGAAGAGACACTACCATCTATATAATATGAAGATACGCCTATATTGTTTAGTTTAGGGATTATTAAATCTAAGGCTTTTTTATAGGTTGTGAATATTAACATTTTATGACCATTGGCTTTGGTTTCTTCTACTATTTTTAGAAGTTCATCTATTTTGGCACTTTCACCTTTATAGTTATCAAAGATGATTGATGGATCAATACATATTTGTCTTAATTTAGTTAGTAACTGAAGTATTTTAAATCTAGCTTTAGTCCAGCCTTCGGTTTGAATAAGTTCATCTAATTCTTCTTTAGTTTTTTGGACTTCAGCGGCATAAACTTTTTTCTGGGTTTTGCCCAAATCAATATAAATATTATTTTCGAGTTTATCAGGTAAGTCTTTAACGACATCTTTTTTCTTTCTTCTTAATATGAAGTAACTTATTTGGGTATTTAATCTTTTTAGGTTATCTGTTTCTTCTTCAATGTCTTTGACACTATATAAGGAGTTGAATTTATCGCGGCTAGCAAGATATCCTGGCATGATGAAGTCAAAGATACTCCAAAGTTCTAGTAAGCTATTTTCAATAGGAGTTCCAGTTAGGGCAAATTTAACATTGGCATTTAAGCTTTTTACGGCTTTTGATATACCTGTATTAGGGTTTTTGATGTTTTGCGCTTCATCGATGGCAATTAGTTCAAAGGATATTTTTTTATATTTTTCCAAATCATTTCTAATTAGGCCATAAGATGTTATCATGATGTTTATATCGTCTGTGTTTTCCAAATCGTTTAATCTTTGACTTTTATTTTCGGCAAATACTTTATATTTTAATTCTGAACCGAATTTATCGAATTCTTTTTGCCAGTTATAGATAAGTGAAGTAGGGGCAACGATGAGAATTTTAGCTTTGGGATTTTCTTTGATGATTAATTTAGTTAAGTAGATTAATTGAATTGATTTTCCCAAACCCATTTCATCAGCTAAAATGCCACCAAAGCCTGTTTTATAAATGTTATATAACCATTTCACACCTGTTAATTGATAGTCTCTCAAAACTTTGATTTCTTTTTTATCTAAAGTTATATCACTATCTTTATAGGTTAAGAATTTGTTGATTAACTCATCAAAACTATTATTAGTTTTAATTAGGGTAGAGTAGTTATTTTTTAGGCTATCTAGGTATAAGGCACGGTATTTAGGAATAGTGCCTTCTCCTTCGGTAATTTCTTTTTTAGTAAGGTCCAAATTGTCGGTTAGTTCACCTAGATTTTGCAAGTTAGTATCGGCATTTAAGTCAATGATGGCGCCTGATTTAAGGCGGTGGTAATGTTTTTTGGATTTTAATGATGTTAAGACATCAGTTAGTTCATCTGATTCAATGCCATCTAGTTTAAAGTTATAGGATAGAATATTATCTTTACCAATAGAGAAGGAAACACTGTTTTGGGTTTGCTTGACAATGTTTGTGTCTTTAATCTTTTTGGATGTGAATACTTCATATTCTTCACTGATTTCATAGACGCCTTTTTCTAAAAATTCACCAATTTCATCGATGTCTTCTAATGTGATGTGCTCATTATTTACAGTAAAACCAAAATCCGATAATCTTTGAATTATGTTACCTTCGAATTCATTATCGTGAGCAATACCAGGATCTTTACTAAAGTAGTCAATTTCTTTATTTCCATAGGTTAATTTTATTTGACATTCTATGGCATTATAATAAAAATCAAAATATAGTTTAGCTGTTGGAGCGGTTGGTATGGTTATTTCCGTGATATTTTCAGCTAGATGTATGTTATCTTTTAATAAGGATAATAAGCCGCCGGTAAATTTACCTAAATCTTTTTTAGAAAACATAAACATTTCTAAATCATTATCAGCTAGTAATCTATAGAGTTTATAAATATTGCTGTCTACTTTATATACTTTTTTATTATCGTAAAAATATGGAGTATCTTCAAGTAATGGTGTTATTTCTTTGATATTATCAATGTTTAAGGTATAGTTATCACCGTCTTTTGTAAGATTGATATGAAAAGGATTTTCTAAAGTATATCCACGATATCTTCTTGAATCTATAGTATAGTCTTTATCTTTTAATAGTTCCATAAAGCTATCTAAGTCGTTTGGTCTTAAGAGACATTCATAGAAACCTCTTTGAAATATATGAATATTATAATCAAGTATTTCTTTATCTATTTTATCAAAGTAGTGCTCATGAGGATCATAGGTTAATTTGGTAGCTAGTTTGTATGGTCTATTTTGAGAGTATGCGTACATAAAATTATGATATTTGTTGTTTAAGGTATACATTCTATCTAAACCTATTTTATATTTTACTTTAATGTAATCATTATAGTAATAACTTTCGGATAGTTCTAGGTCAACGGTTAAATTTAATCTCTTTTTTATTGTGGATTTTTTGGGTTCATAAAATTTATCTAAAATTTGCGAACCGATATTTAATTGATAGACAACAGGATCTAGTGGGTCATCCATAAATAATTCTTCTTGATATTTTAAAATGGCGGCAGCTATATGTTTACAGGTGTCCATCTTTTCATATTGGGGACATGTGCATGAATAGTCATTTATAGTTTCATCATCTTTATCTACTAATACCTGCACGTCATAATCACGGTTTATTCTTTCTGAAGTAACTTTAAAATAAGCCCTTCTTAAATAAGCAGTATCTTCCATTTTAATTAGTTTTATTTTGTTGGCTTGATAATTTAAACCTTTCATAAAGTCAGTAGTGCCACAAATTTTGATAACTTTATCATAAAGACGCATAAAGCTCACCTCAAATGTTATCATACTAAAAAATTGTTATAAAAACAAGTCTTTTGCCTATACTTATGCATTTGATTTTCATAAGATATCACGAAAGGGGAAAGTTAGATGAATAACTATACAAATATGGGAGGTATGTTTCCGAATGAATTTATGATTGCATATCCAGAAGCAATGCCTCAAGCAAAAATACCAGTTCAAAATAGTGAACTTAGTAAAAAATTAAGTGTGCAAGCTGGCGACAATATGAATTTCAACAAGTGTGGTTTTGATGGCAAGACAACACCAAATGAATTATATGATGTATATAATGGCTTTATTAGAGGAAATATGTTTCCAAATTTATATAATCAATATAAACTTTCAAGGCCTTATGATGTGAATGGAATGAATGAACAAGCTGAGCTTTTAACAAAAGTTGATGCTTATTCTTTTGCGGCTCATGATATCAATTTATACTTAGATACACACCCTAATGATAGAAATATGATTGATTTATTTAATCAATTTAGTGCGGATGCATGGACAGCTAAAAATGAATATGAAAGTAAATATGGACCACTTTTAGTAAATTCAAATGAGGGTTATCCTTGGACTTGGAACAATATGCCTTGGCCATGGGAGAATATGTAGGAGGTTTATATGTGGAAATATGAAAAAAAATTACAGTATCCTGTAAATATTAAGAAGAAAAACTTAAAGATGGCAAAATGTATTTTGACACAATATGGTGGACCTGCAGGTGAGCTTGCAGCTGCATGGCAATATTTAGACCAAAGATATAATATGCCAGATGATAGAGGAAAGTCATTACTAACAGATATTGGCACAGAGGAACTTGCGCACGTGGAAATGATATCGAGTATGCTTTATCAACTTATGAAAGGGGCAACTAAGGAAGAACTAAAAGCAGCAGGATTAGATAGTCAGTATGCACAATTTGGTATGGATTTATTCCCATCTGATGCTTTTGGTAATCCGTTTAATATGACTTATATTAAAGTGTCTGGTGATTATATTGCAGATATTGAAAGTGATATGGGAGCAGAGCAAAGAGCAAGAGCAACTTATGAACATTTAATGGATTTAACTGACGATCCTGATATTTTAGGTCCACTATCATTTTTAAGGGAAAGAGAAATTGTTCATTATCAACGATTTAAAGAACTTCGTGATTATTATTTAAAAATTAAAAATAATACTTTAAAATAAGATTTTTATTTAATATTTTATACTTGTTTTTACAAGTATTTTTTTTATAAATAAATACATAATAATGATAGGTGATGTGGATGCGCAAAATAATAGTGTTGCTGGTAATTTTTTTATTGGCCGGATGTTCAAGCACCTTAGATATTAATGGGAAAATTACAGAAATTAAATACAATGATATTTTAATTAATAAAGATGATTTTAATAAGGTCAAGAAACTAATTAATAATACTTATGAAAAAGAGGAAGAAAAAGATTTAGCTAATAAACTGACAATTAAAACAACTGATGATATATATTATTTTTCCTTAAATGATGATAAGTTAAAATATGGTGGAAAGGTTACAGAAAATAAAAAAATTAATAAGTATTTACAAAGTTTGACTGACAAGTATACAAATATGGACTTTTATACGATAGATTATATGAAAAATTATGAAGCTAATAACGATGAAAAGACAATTTTACTAGATAAGACTTCTAATTATATTGTTATAAATCTTGGTGAAAAGGTAAGAAATTTTAAAATTAATGAAATTGAGCAAGCAAATGACAAGTATAGTGATGTGGATTTGGTTTATAGCTCGGATAATATAGATGAGAGTACGGTTATTATTAGAAAAAGTATTAATTATGATATACCTGATATGAGAATATCTTTTGAAAATAAATATGGTTATGTAGTTTCTATTATTCCTAGATATAATAATGATACAGATAAAATAGAATTTGATACTTCTTTTGCCTCAAAATAAAACCCCGTTTATGATTAACGAGGTTATTTTGTATTAACTATTATATTTTTTTGTGTGCTAATTTTATAGCAGTAATTATTGCAACTGATACACTAGCTAATAAAGTGGCAGCAATCAATAAAATAGAATCAGAAGTTTTTGGATTTTCTACTTTTTCACTGTTAGGATCATTTACATTAATGGTCCAAACATAAGTTCCGCCGTCATAATTAGCAGTAATAGTGGCAGTTCCTGTACTTTTGGCTGTAATGATACCATCTTCTGTTACAGAAACAATGTTTTCATCACTACTTGCAAAAGTTACTTTTGGAGCATTTGTTACAATAGAACCTTTGTCACCAAAATAATAATTTAACTTATATTCTTTATTTAATTCTAAGTCTATGTTTTTATCATCTGAATGTAAAACAAGGTTTGTTACTTGCATTAATGGAGCTTCATCAGTAACAACTACTGGTTTATAATCACTACTTGCTTCATTAGAAGTAGTACTTCTAGTATATACTTCTGTAGTAGTTCCTTCTTTGGCAACAATTTTATAATCATATAATGTGGCACTTGTTCTAGCACTGCCATCAGCATTAGGCCTTGAGCCAATAATTACATCACCTTTACTGTTACCGGTAACATTTGTAAAATCACAGTTTTCTACTACAAATGATTCAATACTGGCTGGAGTGTTTTTATGACCTTGTGGGTAATATTTGATATCAGTGTTGATATCGTCAACACCACCTCTTTGGGTAACTTTAATTGGAGCATTTCCACCAGATTTACCAGCAAATGTAGAATCTTTAATGGTAATTTTAGCATCTTGAACACCAATTAAGTTAACATCTAAGGCATAATCACCAGTACACCATGTTTGGGTAGTTGTAGCTAAATCATTAAATTTAACATTATCAATAAGTAAGTTTTTTATATTGGTTAAATAGATTCCTTTAGATGTATAGTTTCTAATAGTGGAATCAACTACTGACAAAGTTAATTCGTTAGGTTTAGTTTCTTGATTTTGTGATTTGATAGCCATTCCTAATTTATTGTTACCATCCATAATTAAGTTTTTTATATTAAGGGTACTATTTTCACTAGATGTTGCATTTAATGAGAAACTGTAATTGACAGTATAGTTACCTCCATCAATAGTATAATTAGCTCCAGATGGAATATTAATGGTTGTAGGATTACCTATTTCATCACTACTAATTTTAAATGTGGCTGTTTTAGCACTTGTTTTAGTTATTGCTTCTTGTAAGTTATCATATTCTTGGCCGTTAACTAATGTTTTAGCATCAGCGTGTGTTAATGGAAATAAACAAGTACAAAAAGCGCACACTCCTAAAAATGTTTTAACTCCTTTTTTCATATTTATATTTACTCCTCTCTAAACAAGAATATCTTGTTAATTATATTATAGCATAAAAAAGATAATAATACATAAAATTAATATAAGGTTAATTTTAAAATGTAAAATTATACATAAAATCTTTCCATTTTAGGAAAGATTTGCTTTATTTTGAATTTTTCTTATTTTCGTATTTTTTTCTTTCGTTAGTGTTTAATATTTTCTTCCTTAATCGATAAGTAACTGGAGTTACCTCAACTAATTCATCTTCATTAATATAGTCTAAACATACCTCTAAACTCATTTCTCTTGGTTTTTTCAATACAACGGTATGATCTTTATTCGCACTTCTAGTGTTAGTTAATTGTTTGCCTTTTGTAACATTAACAGCTAGATCATTTTCATGATTATTTTCACCGACAATCATACCTTCATAAACATCAGTTCCTGGAGCAATAAACATTACACCGCGATCTTCTAAAGAACCTAAAGCATAAGCTGTTGACTTACCGTTGTCAATAGAGACTAATACTCCGGCTTTTCTTTCACCAATATTACCAGTTGATAGTGGTTCATATGATTTAAAAGCATGGGATAATATACCATATCCTTTAGTTAAGGTCATAAATTCAGTTGTAAATCCTATTAATCCCCTAGATGGAACAGTGTATAATAATTTTGTTTGATTATCAAAAGCTCTCATATTTTCCATGGTTCCACCACGATTACCTAATGATTCAATGACTGAACCAACATATTCTTCTGGCACTTCAATTTCAACATCTTCATAAGGTTCACATTTTACACCGTCAATTTCTTTAATAATAATTTGTGGTTTTGATACTTCTATTTCATAACCTTCTCTACGCATGGTTTCAATTAAAATTGATAGATGTAATTCACCTCTACCTGAGACCATCCAAGATTCAGAGTCAATTTGTTTTACCTTTAAAGAAACGTCTTTTTCTGTTTCTTTCATCAATCTATCTTCGATTTGTCTAGCAGTTAAAAATTTGCCATCTCTACCGCTAAATGGACTGGTGTTGACACCAAAAGTCATTTGCAAAGTTGGCTCATCAATTCTAAGAGGTGGTAAAGCTTCTTCATGTCCTATTTCACATATTGTTTCACCAACAGAAATATCTGGAAGACCAGCAATAGCAACAATATCGCCAGCATGAGCTTCGTTTACTTCTATTTTGTTTAGTCCTAGATAACCAAAAATCTTTTGAATTCTAAATTGTTTTTTTGTACCATCTAAACGCATACATGTTACGTTAGAGCCAACTTTAATATGTCCTCTTTTAACGACGCCTATACCAATACGGCCAACAAAGTCGTTATAATCAAGTAAAGCCGGTTGAAATTGGAATGGGCCATTTTCATCAACTTTTGGCTTTGGAATATTTTCAATTACAGCATCTAAAATTGGTTCCATTGTTTTTTCTTGAGTACTTAAATCTGCTGATACACTAGATGTTCCATTTAAAGCTGATGCATATAAAACTGGAAATTCTAGTTGTTCTAATGATGCTCCTAGTTCAATAAATAAATCCATTACTTCGTCAACTACTTGAGCTGGTCTAGCAGATGGTTTATCTATTTTATTGACAACAACGATTGGTGTAACACCGGCAGCTAGGGCTTTTTTTAAAACAAATCTTGTTTGAGGCATAGTTCCTTCATAAGCATCTACCACTAATAAAACACCATCAACCATATTCATAATACGTTCAACCTCGCCACCAAAGTCAGCATGACCTGGGGTATCTAATATATTTATACGATAGCCTTTATAGTTAATAGCTGTGGTTTTGGCTAAAATAGTTATTCCACGTTCTCTTTCTAGGGCATTAGAATCCATAGCTCTAGTTTGAACTTCTTCATTTTCTCTAAACGTTCCTGAACTTTTTAATAATTGGTCGACTAATGTTGTCTTTCCATGGTCAACATGGGCAATTATCGCAATATTTCTCTGTTTCATAAATACTACCTCTCTTTGCTACTCGGATAATTATATCACGATTAAAAACAATTGTAAATATTTATTTTTCTTCGATTTTCTTACGTTTTAACACATAAATAGTATTTATCATTCTAACAATTATTTTGATGCACCACATAAACATACTGCCAATATAAAGATCATTTATTACATCTTCTCTTTTAGAGAAATAATCGGACTTTAAAATCATTCGATTTCTAAAGGATAATAGGTTAAGTATTTTTAAATCATCAAAGGTTATTACCTTACATCTTTTTTCAACTTCAGAGCAAGTAAATAATTTACAGGTTAGGTTTTTGGTTGTACATCCTTTTGAACTTTGATATAAACACATTCTACAGCAACCGTTTATAGCTTTATTATTAAGTTTTTGCTGAACATAACATTTATTATTTTTGAAACCACAAATATTTTTATTTTGATAGTAGTCGTCTATTTGCTCACATGCTTTATCATATATATAAGTTATTCTTTGTTTTTTGTTTTTTATATTTAAGGCTTCAATTATGGGATTTAATTCATTATAATGACTATCTAAAACAAACTTAGTTTTTTTAAACCAAAATCTTTTATAAAAAGTTGTGTTAAACTTTATGACTGATTAATGATATTCAGCATAAGCAATATTTAAATCAATAGGCATATCAATAG
>CALVRH010000013.1 GCA_944358535.1 uncultured Bacilli bacterium
ATCACTACTTTTTTTGATTTTTTTAACATAATTATCATGTTTTTTTATCGTGTCTTAATTTTCTATGTTTTGCGAAGAAAAAATTAGATAATTCTTATTTACAGTTTTTTATATGTTATTTTATCTATTTTTTTTATTTTAATTTATTTACTCTTTTTTACTGAAAAAGAAAATAGTTTAATCTATTTTCTCAAAGACAGTGGCTGGGGCACCACATATTGGGCATACAAAATTTTTTGGAAGTGTTTTTCCTTCATAAATATATCCACAGATGGTACATCTATAACCTTTTGTTTTTTGTTCATAGGTTGGAGCTTTTGGCGGAGTGATGCCTTTTTTTATTTTATGATAATAATCATAAGTCATAACTTCTTCATCTGATAATTTTTGTGTATTTATTACATTTGCAATAAATATGGTATGTGTATCTAAATCTATTTCATTTATTACTTCGCATTCAATTAAAGATGCCATATTTTCTTTAATATAAGGAATATTATTACTATCTTTTTCTATTTTATAGTTTTTATATTTATTATTTTCTTTACTAGAGGTGAAGCCAAAGGTTTGAATGATGTTCATATCAGTGTTTTTAGTAAGTACTGTAGCATTAAATTTTTTGTTTTCTTTTAACATTTTATTTGTATAATTTTCTTTGTTTATAGCAATTATTATTTTATCATTAGTAACCCTCGTTAATGTATTTACTATGCAGCCACTATTTTGAGTATTTATAATGTATATGCCATAACTTATTTTTTCTAATCCTTCTTTATTCATATTTCTCCTTATATATAAACGTGTTTTTTACGCGGAACTTCTATTTTATGATTTCTTTCATGCATATATTTATCAATTAAAATGATTTTTTCTTCTTTAAGGCTTTTTTGAACATCAATTATTCTTTGATTTCTAGAACCTCTAAAATCAAGATTTAAACTAAATTCATTTAGTTCAAATTTACCATCAACTAAGACATCAATATATTTTAGAAAATTGGTCATTTCTTTACTTTTAAGAACTTCTTCATAGGTAAAACCGGTATAACACCAGACGTTTAATCCTTTTTCTTTAGCGTGTTTGGCGATTTGTGCACAGGCTTTTGGTTGAAACATTGGATCGCCACCAGAGAAAGTTATACCTTGCTGGCCTAACAAGGTATCTAATTCTTTGGTTACTTCTTCTACACCCACAGAAAAGCCGCCTTTAAAATCATGGGTAGTCGGATTTTGGCATCCTTTACAATTATGACTACATCCTTGAGTCCAAATGACGGTTCTTATTCCTGGGCCATCAACTATACTATCAGGTTGTAAGTCGCTGGCTAAACGAATTTTCATTATTTAGCGGCCTTCATAAGACCAGCAGTACTATGTTTTACGCGATCGTGTTCTTCGGCTCTTTTGGCATTGTTAAATCTATCTGTAGTTCCTACTAAATATCCTGTAATTCTTCTAATTCTTTCGAATTTAACTCCTTCTCCTACTTTTTTTTCGTCTGCTTTCATTTTAATTTCCTCCTATCTTCCTCCGCAAGTATTTAAACTTGCATTTTTTATTCTTTCCATTGGTACACCTTCGCCTTCTTTTCTTCCACAGCCTGGGCAGAAGTCACCAATGACACCAGTGTATCCACAAACTGGATCTCTATCTACTGGGTGGTTAATAGCACCATACCCGATACCATTATCATGCATTACTCTGATGATTTGTTCAAATGCATCAACATTCATGGCAGTATCACCATCTAATTCAACATAGGTAATATGTCCACCGTTGGTAAATGCGTGATAAGGGGCTTCTAATTGGATTTTCTTTACAGCTGAAATATTGTAATAAACAGGTACATGGAATGAATTGGTGTAGTATTCTTTGTCAGTTACGCCTTTTATTTTTCCATATATTGCTTTATCGATATTAGTAAATCTTCCTGATAGACCTTCAGCTGGGGTTGCGATTAATGAAAAGTTCAAGTTATACTCTTTAGTATATTCATCTGTTTTTTGTCTCATAAATCCGATGATTTTTAGACCTAACTTTTGAGCTTCTTCGCTTTCTCCGTGATGTTTACCAATTAAGGCTTTTAAACATTCAGCTAGACCTATAAAACCAATAGTTAAAGTTCCATGTTTTAAAACTTTTCTTAGTCTATCGTTTAGTTTTAATTTTTCACTATCAATCCAAACACCTTGTCCTAGTAAAAATGGAAAATTATAGATTCTTTTTGAACATTGGATTTCAAATCTTTCTAATAATTGGTCTTTTACTAAGTCCATAAGTTCTTCTAGTTCTTTAAAGAAACCATCTAAATCGGTTTCGCCACTAACAATTCCATGTTTAATGCCTAGTCTTGGCAAGTTGATTGATGTGAATGATAAGTTTCCTCTACCTGGTGTAATTGGATGGTCTGAGGCAACATCAGCTAAAACTCTTGTACGACATCCCATATAACCTACTTCTGTTTCAAAATCATTTGGGTCGTAATATTCTAGATTAAATGGGGCATCAATAAATGAGAAGTTTGGAAATAGTCTTTTAGCAGATACTTCACAAGCTAATCTAAATAAATCATAGTTTGGATCTTCTTTATTGTAATTGACACCTGTTTTTACTTTAAAAATTGAAATTGGGAATATTGGTGTTTCATGATTACCTAAACCAGCGTCAGTAGCTAGTAAATAATTTTTCATGACCATTCTACCTTCTGGTGAGGTGTCAGTTCCAAAATTAATTGATGAAAATGGAACTTGAGCTCCAGCTCTTGAATGCATAGTATTTAAATTATGTATAAAGGCTTCCATAGCTTGATATGTTTGTCTATCCGTTTTTTCATAGGCTTTTTCGTAAGCTTTTTTAAATAAGCGTTTTACTTGCTTTGACTCTTTAGTAAAAGAATCAAACATGCTTAAGTCAATATTGATAGTTTTAATTTTATCAATCTCTTTAGCTACTCTATCCATATTTATGTAATATTCTAAATCAGTTAAATCTAAGTAATCATATATGGCTTGTTTTAGTTGTTTTTTAAAGGTTGCAAGAACACCTGGAGCCATATAATAATCAAATGCAGGTATTGCTTGACCGCCGTGCTGATCATTTTGATTTGCTTGAATGGCTATTGCAGCTAAGGCTGTATAGCTAATTATATCTTTTGGTTCTCTTAAATATCCGTGTCCAGTTGAGAAACCGTTTTTAAATAATTTATTCAAATCAATTTGACAACAAGTGGTTGTACCCATTGGTAAAAAGTCCATGTCATGGATATGGATATCACCATTTTCATGAGCTTCAGCAAATTTTGGTTTCATTAAATAGGCTTTAGCAAATTCTTTTGAAACGGTTGAACCATACTGAAGCATCGTTCCCATGGCTGTATCACCATCGACGTTAGCATTTTCTCTTTTGTCGTTTACCTCAGAGGCAGATTTTAAGCCTAGGCTTTCTAGTGCTTTTAAAAATTTATGTTGTTTTTTCTCACCAAAGAATACTTGTCTTGAAATGTTTCTTCTTTCACGGTAATCAGCAAAGGCTTTATAGACATCTGGATAACCTTGTTTTTGAAGTTCAGCCTCAATTAAATCTTGAATGGCTTCTATTTTGATTTTTTCTTCATTTTTATAATCTTTTTCAATATGTTTAATAACTGCATTATAGACTTTATTAACGTCTTTTTCGGAATAATGTCTTTCTTCATCTTTTTCTAAGCTATCAAAAGCTTTTTTTATAGCTAAGGCAATTTTAGTGCCATTCCATGCGACTTTTTTTCCACTTCTTTTAACGACTGTTAAATAGTCTAGTTTTTCTTCTTCAATTGTCATATGTACCTCCTATATTTTCTAACTTGATTATATACCGCTATTAGATGTGAGTCAATAGAAAATGTTCGCTTTTTTTAAGTTTTTTTATTCTAGTTTATTTTACCTTTGTTTTTCAATATTTTTTACTTTTTAAAAAAATGTAAATTTGTTGATTTTATATTTTTTGATTTTTTGAATTTATTACTTATTTTGCATTCAATTATGGTTATGTCTTATTTTTTAAGGTTTTTATGAATTTTGATATTTAAAAAGTTGTTTTAACTTTTTTTATTTTTTTGCTTTTTTGTTTTTTTGGATTTTACGTTTTTGTAATTTTTCCGCATTTTTGTTTTACGTTTTATTTGATAGTCATAAGGTAAAATGTTCGCTTTTTGGTATGTTTATAGCAAACACAACATATATTTATTTAAGGGTGGTTTAAGTGAAAAAATTGACAATGTTTTTAATGATTATTTTTTTGGTTTGTGGATGTAGCAATAATAAAAGTACTGAAAGTTATATAAATTCAGAGGATGAGTATGTTGCTATTAACTACCCTATCACAAATATTAATGTTTTAGATGATGCAATAAGTAGTTATGTGAACAGGATTTATTATAATTTTAAAAACATGAAATCTAGTAATATTCCAGAGTTGAATATTTCTTATACTTATAAAGAAATAAATGAAAATATTATTAATGTAAGTTTGCAGACCGAAATTATTACAGATAAGACGATTAATAAGATTAAAACTTTTACTTACAATAAGACTAATGATAAGTTTTTAACAATGGAAGATTTAGTTCAAGATTTAGATGGTCTTGATTATGAAGTTAAAAAAGAATTATTAGAAAAGTACCAAGATGCGGATATGGATTATTTAAGTAATGTTAGTTATGATTATTTTACAATTGATGATGAGAATTTAACACTTTATTTTAATCCAGCGGAAATAAAAAGCAAGCACGATGAATTAATATATTTAGATATTCCGTTAGACAGTTTAAAATTATTAATAGATATAGATAAAACAGAAGATAATGATATTTATTTATCAATTAAAAAAAGAAATGTTTCTTTAGATGATAAGGTGGTAGCTTTAACTTTTGATGATGGTCCTAGTAAATATACAAATAAAATTTTGGATGTTTTAAAAAAATATGATGCATGTGGAACGTTCTTTTTAATTGGAAACAAGGTTGATTTTTATGGTGATGTTTTAAAAAGAATGCTTTTGGAAGGTAGTGAGATTGGAAATCATTCATATGATCATAAATTGCTTACAAGGTTATCTAAAGCAGATTTTCAAAAGGAGATAAGTAAAACACAAGATGCAATAAAAAAAGTCACAGGATTTACACCAACTTTATTTAGACCTACTTATGGTGGATATACAAATATTCTTAAGAGTTATACTGATTTAAAGTTTGTATTATGGGATGTTGATTCAAGAGACTGGCAAGTAAAAACCAAAGATAAGATAATTAAAAACATTTTACCGAATGTGAAAAGTGGAAGTATTATTTTAATGCACGACAACCATGAATATTCTTTAAATGCCTTAGAAGATGTGCTTAAGAGTTTAAAGAATCAAGGTTACAAGTTTGTAACTGTTAGCGAACTTTTGGAGCTAAAAAAATTAAGGGAAAGTGAATGACTAATTACGATTTAGAAGAAGCGGAGCTTATTACTTTACAGATAGTTTTATCGGTTGTTTTACTTTTTACGACGATTATATCTATTACTTTATCTTATGACTTTTTGATGAAGTTAGAGAAAAAAGAGCCACTTTATGCTGAAGAGGAAGCGACTGATATATTAATATTTAATAGATTAGTAATGTTTGTGGTTGCAATAATATTTATTTATATTAATATTAGAGATAAGAGTGTTAAGGAAAAATATAATTCCGAGGATGAGTTTGCAGATTTACAAATATTGGCGAGTGTATTTAGTTTTATAGCTGCTTTAATTGTTTTATATGTTGGGATTAAATCTGGAAGTAATATTACACCTGAAGAGAATCCAACTATATAAGTATTTTTCTCCAAAGATTGCCATTTTTTTTAAAAGTGTAAAGTTTTATTTTATTTATGTTTGTTTAATTACGGTTTTATGTTTTTGTTTATTTTATAATTATGGATATGTTTATTTTTATTTATCTAATTACCACATTCTCCAAAGATTGCCATTTTTTTATACAAAAAGAAGCATTATTTTGCTTCTTCAGTTACTCTAGTTTCTCTTACAACTACTACTTTAATAGTACCTGGATATTGTAAGTTTTCTTCTATTTTATTTTTGATTTCACGGGCTACTTTATGACTTTCGAGGTCATCAATTTCTTCTGGTTTAACAATAATTCTAAGTTCTCTACCAGCTCCTACTGCGTAGGCTTTTTCAACGCCTTCAACTTCATTTCCAATTTGCTCTAATTCAGTTAGACGTTTGATATAATTTTCTAACGAATCATTACGAGCGCCTGGACGTGAGGCAGAGATTGTATCGGCAATTGCAACAAGGGTACTAATAATACTTGTTGGTTCAGTATCACCGTGATGAGATTCTATGGCATTAATGACTATTTCATTTTCGCCATATTTTCGAGCTAAATTAGCTCCTATTTCAACATGGCTACCTTCAACTTCGTGGTCAATTGCTTTACCGATGTCATGTAATAATCCGGCTCTTTTAGCTAATGTTATATTTTCACCTAATTCACCGGCTAAAAGCCCAGCTAAATTAGCTACTTCGATAGAATGTTTTAGGGCGTTTTGACCATAACTAGTTCTAAATTGTAATTTACCAATAGTTTCAACTAGTTCTGGTTCCATTTTAGTAATTCCTAATTCAAATAAAGCATTATTACCAATTTCGATTAAATTAGCTTGCATTTCTTTAACAGTTTTATCATAGACTTCTTCAATACGACTCGGATGAATTCGTCCATCTTTTATTAGGGTTTCTAGAGTTAATCTAGCTATTTCTCTACGATAAGGGTCAAAACTTGATAAAACTAAGGCTTCCGGGGTATCATCTATAATTAAATCAACTCCTGTAACGGCTTCGATGGTTCTAATGTTTCGACCTTCTCTACCGATTATTCTTCCTTTCATTTCATCATTTGGTAAGGTGACTACAGTAACAGTTTGTTCACCAGCTATATCAGCAGCATATCTTTGCATGGTAGAAACTAGCATTTCTTTGGAGCTTTTATCAGCTTGCAATTTAGCTTCGGCTTCACGATCTTTAATATATGATGTTATTTCTAAGTTCATCATATCTTCTACTTTTTTCATGATAAGGTCGCGTGCTTCTTTTTTGGTATAACCAGCAATTTTTTCTAGCAATTTTATTTGCTCGTTTTTTGTTTCTTCTAACTCCATTTGCTTTTCTTGAATTTCTTTTTGCTTAAGTATCAAACCTTGTTCTTTGTCTTCTAGCATTTGCTCACGGTTTTGGAGGGTTTGGTCTCGGCGATCCATACTCTCTTCGCGCGCTAAAAGACGGTCTTCGGAGTCTTTGATTTCTTGTTTCTTTTCTTTTGTTTCTTTATCTAATTCAACTTTTAATCTATGATTTTCTTCTTTAGCTTCTAAAATACTATCTCTTTTTAATTTATCTGCTTCTTTTTTCGCATTATCAAGCAAACTTTGAACTTTTTTAGAAGCGTTCATTAATTTAATAGAATTTAAAATTATCATAAAGATAATACCAACAAAAAGGCCAATTAAGATTAGCAATATGGAGAACACAATATCATTCATATTTAACCTCCATACGGGAACTTTCTCCCTAATTCTATTGTAAATGGAATATAATCAGAAGTCAAGAAAAATTAGTTTTGTGAATATTGAAAAAAAAACTTAATTTTTGTGTTACAACGTATATGGATGTGGGATTTCTTATAAAAGAACAAAATTTATGTTTAGATAGTTTGCTTTATTCCTTTTATATATTTTTAATCCTTTAAACATTATATTAACTGTGGCATTATAATCACGGTTATGCTTTGTATGACATACTGGACATTCTTATTTCCCTAGCTTCAAATCTTTTATCACCTTTTATCTTTGATTATAATACATACTATTTATTTTACAAAGCAAATTCCTGGTATATTAAAAAGGACATAAATGTCCTTAACTTATAGCTATAATTTTAACTTGATATTCACCGTTTGGGCTAGCAACAGTGGCAATATCGCCAACTTTAGCACCCATTATTGCTTTAGCAATTGGTGATTCATTAGAAATTTTGTTAGCAAACGGATCAGCTTCTTTAACACCCACTATAGTGTATGTTTCTGTATCACTCTCGCCAACATATTCTAATTCTACAGTATTACCAACTGAAACTTTATCGGTTTGAACGTTTTTTATAACGATTGCTTTTTCTATTTGTTTTTCCAATGTAGCTATACGATTTTCTGTTTCTGATTGTTCATTTCTAGCAGCATCGTATTCGGCATTTTCGCTTAAATCGCCTAAGGCTCTGGCTTCTTTTAAAGCTTCAATAACTGCCGGTCTTTTTTCCATTTTTAGATATTCTAATTCTTTTTTCATATCTTCTAAACCTTGTTCAGTTACGTAAACTTCATCTGTGTTTGTCATTATTTTCACCTCAGTTTTCTATTTACTCCATAAAATATTACTACATATTTTATGCTTTGTCAACATATTTTCATCATGTCATTTACACTTACTTTTTTAGGAACTTCTAGGTAAATTATTTGTTTAGGATGTCTAACTATACTGATAGGATTTTTATCCTCATCATAAATGTTTTTTATAGTGAATTCAAAGTGTGTATTAGGTCCAAAGATTTCTACTTTATTGCCTTTTTTAAAATAATTTCTTTGTTCTAGCTTAGCTAAATGAGTGCTTTCATCATAGTCTAAGATTAAGCCTAAAAAATCTTGATTGGTAATTTCTTGACGCCCATTATAATATTGAACTTCTTTACCAAAGTTACCATCGAAAAATTGTGTAATTGAGTCACGGTTGGCTACTCTTCTTAATATGTCTTCATATTTTAAATTATATTCGTATTTTTTTGGATTGTGACAATATTCATCAATAATTTGCCTATATACTTTGACAACGGTAGCAATATAATAAATACTACGCATTCGGCCTTCTATTTTTAAACTATCTATTTGTATGTCTATTAACTCTGGAATGTGTTTAGCTAAGGATAAATCTTTGGTGCAGAAGGTAAAAGGTTTTTCACCTTTTAGATGATTGTTTTCATTATATAGATCAAAATCCCAACGACATATTTGGCTACATCCACCACGATTAGAATCTCTACTTGTTAGGAAGTTTGAAAGTACGCATCTGCCACTATATGAGGCACACATAGCACCATGAATAAATACTTCTATTTCAATATTGGTGTTATTTTTTATATCAATGATATCTTCTTTAGTACATTCTCTAGCTAAAACGATTCTAGTTACGCCTTCTTTTTTCCAAAATTCTATAGCTTCTTTATTTAATGTTGAATTTTGAGTTGATAGATGAATTTCTAAATTTGTATTTTTTGCAAGTTTTATTATGGCAGGATCACTGATGATTATAGCATCAACACCTATTTTATCTAATTCTTTTAAATAGGTGTTGATTTTTTTATACTCTTTATTATGCATGGCGATATTTAAAGTTACATAGACTTTTTTATTTAATTTATGGGCATAGTTAGTTCCTTCTTTTATTTCTTCTAAGCTAAAATTATCGGCATTAGCTCTTAAATTAAAAGCACCACCAATATATACAGCATCCGCACCATATAATAAAGCTATTTTTAATCTTTCTAAATCGCCAGCGGGGGCTAATAATTCTGGTTTTTTCATGTTACTTCACCTTATATATTGTTTCTTTATAAAGAAAACCGGTTTCTTTTTGAAATTTGTTTTCTTTTTTATTTTTATAATTTTTTAAGACTTCTAAAAAATCTTGTTCATTAATTAAATTGCTATTAAAAACTAGATAATCGATGTTATCAAAATTTATGTCTACTGCATTTAAAATATAATTAGAATAGACGGTTGTACCTATTTCTGTATCATTTATTTTATATGATTTTCCTTCTTTTTTTATTTCATGGATATTACTATTATTTTTGATATTAAAGGTGTCTAGGTAGTTTTTAACGAGGTGTCTTCTAGAGGTAAACATAGGAATATAGCCAAAGATATTTACAAATAATTTTGATTTTGTGTTATTTTTTATTTCATCTATTTCCCTTTTAGTTAGTTCAGATGAAAGATAGGTATATTTAATTCCTTTATCGTACCAATAGTTAACGGTCCCATAATTGGTTGCGAGATGTTCTTGATTCCAAACTAATGGAGTTTTAAGCATTAATTTTTGTTTTAAATTTACTATGGCTATATCATAGAATATAATACCATTTATGTTTAAGTTTTCAATTTCTTTTAAAGTGTTTTCTAGATGAGACAATTCATTATTGTGAATATTTTTATTTAAGATGACAAATATTTGTTTATTTAAGGTTTTTATTTGTTTTATTTCATCTAATGAAAAGGTGTTTGGATAGTTAATACTTAGGTCTTTTAAAGGTATAAGATAAGCGTCTACATAATCTTTAATATTTTTAGCTTCGTTTATATTAGTTATAATAGCGGCTATATTCATGATTTACCTCCAATCAAGTAATGATTATACCAAAAAAAGTGATTTTTTTCCACCACTTTTTATGCTTCTATTTTAACATCTTTTTTTATTTTATCATAAAAGTTAACCATCGATACATTCATGTATGGAATAATCCATAGCCATAATATGCCAAATGTGAATATACCTAAGATAAACCACCCTATAAATGATAGACATAATAATATATAGTCTAATTTATGACCATCCATCATATCCATACTTAGTCTAAATATATCACCTAATGGCATGTTTTCATGGTCATATAAAATATAATAGCTTTGTGACAGACAAAGAATTAGAACTATCCAGAACAAGGCTATAGCAATGCTTAAGACAATACCTACTACTATCATGAATGATGATAAAGCGATGTTTAAGTCTGTTTGATAAGTTATGAAAACAAATAATGAGTTTACTGCAGTATATTCTAACAAAGCAAAAATGACATTTATTGCCAAGAAGACAATGGTTATAGCGGCGCATCTAAAGAAGGCATCGGTTCTTTGAAATAGTTCATTTATGCTTGTTTTTTTGTTTCTCGCTATTTTAATCATTATTTGGAGCAGTCCCAAATAGAATAAACTAGTTATAATCAGACCTAAAAATATAAACATGGCTGGTTCTTTAATATATAGTGCTGTGGCATAGCACATTATTTGCATTATTATATAGGATAAGACTGCAACAACTGGTGTGAAATATTTTCCACTTAAACTTTTGCGTGCTTTGGATTTGATTTTAACGATGTCTACACTTTCATTCATATAACATACCCCTTTTCTACTATTACAATTATATCATAAGTGTATCTTTTTTACACAAAAAAATAATAATCCACAGTAAAATATTTACTTTTGAAAGAAAAAATGGCACTTAATGTACCATTTTGCTTACAGATATACCATCACCAATTTGATAGAATTCCGTTTTGAATTCTTTATTTTCTTTTAAAAATTCTTTATAGTTATTGATTTTAGTAACCAAAGCTTTTAAGTTTTTGCTTTGAATTTCTTCTGGATTTTTAGTAAGACCATGAAAATTTAAATTATCGGTAATAATAACACCATCTTTAGTTAAATTATTTTTAAATTTTTCAAAAAATTTTATATACTGAGCTTTAGCGGCGTCAATAAAGATTAAATCGTATTTACCGGTGATGTTTACTTCTAAGGCGTCTTTTAATACTAGGGTTATTTGTTTTTCTAAGTTAAATTTTCTGATGTTTTTTCGAGCTTCGGCATACATGTTTTCATTTCTTTCGATGGTGGTTACTTTGATATTCGCATTAATTAAAGCCATGTTTATAGCAGAGTAACCAATGGCTGAGCCAATTTCTAAGATGTTTTTTATGTTATGTTCTTTTATATAATTGATAATGAATTCTAGACCATCTTGCATAATAATTGGAACATTATTTTCTTTAGCATATTTTTCTAATTCAATTAGGCTGCCCATATTCCCTCATCTTTTAATTTGGCAATAATTTGGTCATGTTCATTAGCATTTTTTGTGAAATAAACTTTTTTGTTGGTGTCAGCTACAAAGTAATAATAATCATTTTTGGTCGGTTCTAAAGCAGCTTTAATTGAACTTATACTAGGGTTATCAATTGGTCCGACTGGAAGGCCGATCATTGATGTACATCTTGTGTTATAACCATTACAGGCAGTTAAATCACTTTGAGTAAGTCTTTCTGTCATGGATTTTTTTGCGGCATAATATGTCGTGGCATCACAGCCTAATGACCATCCATCGTTTAAACGATTATATAAAACTCCGGCAACCATGGCTCTATCTGAGTCACTAACAGCTTCTAGCTCAACTATAGAAGCTAGAGTTAAAATTTGATGGACTTTGTAAGTACCATTTTGAAGTTGATTTTTATATGGATTTAGTTTTTCTTCGGTATTATCTAATATTTTTCTAATAATTGTATCAATATCAATTTCACTTGGCAAGAAGTGATAAGTATCAGGATATAGATAGCCTTCTAGTGGATAATATATTTCACTATTATATATGTCATCGGTTAAAAACCAATAATCATTTTGAAGTTCTTCTAAATATGTTTTATCGGCTATTTTATTAATGAATTCACTAGATTTGATGTTGGTTTTTTCTTCGACAATTTTTGCCATTTGGGTAATGTTTAAGCCTTCTCTAAAGGTTAGTTTGATTGTACTATTTTTACTTGAATCTTTATCACTTAAAACTTTAACAATGTCTCTAACACTCATTGCTTCATTTAATTCATAGTCACCATTTAATAATGATGATGGACTTGCAAATTTTAAGTATATTTTATAGAATGTTTCAGATCTAATTAGATTTTGTTCTTTTAATTTACTAGCAATTGTAAAATAATTATCGCCTTCATCAACCGTAATTATTTTAGGGTCAGTATTATTGCTTACTGGACTTGTTTCATATTTATAAATTCCTATTGCGATAAGAATTAAAACGATGATGAGAAGCAACAAAAAGAGTAAGAATTTACCCACTTTAAATTTACGAACTTTTTTCAAGGTAAAAACCTACTCTGCTTATGCGTTTTGCTGTGAAGTGCCATTGCTAGCAGATTCAATTTGTGATTGCATTTCGTTTAATATTGTTTCAATTATTTTCCATTCTTTTTCTGTTTCGATTGGTTTTAATGGTAATGCCGCGAATTCATTATTTTCATCAGATTTTAAATCTTTTGGATCATAAATTGATGCATATACTTTAGTGTTTCCTTCATTATCGATTGAATGATCAGTATAAACAATATAGTTCTTTTTAGTTTCAGGAGATTCAAATAAGAATAGAGCTTCACAATCTAATTGTCTTCCTTCTTCATCAATAGCTTTAAATTTAATTTCATTTGTTTCTGGCATATTTTTCATTCCTTTCTTTTATCTAAATATGTCTGTAAAATGATATTGGCCGCTAGACTGTCTATTTTTTTCTTTCTTTTTTTTCTAGACATATCGGCGGTTATCATATAACCACTGGCTTCTTTAGTAGATAACCTTTCATCTTGCATTTCAACAGGTATGTTAAAGGTTTCTTCTAATTGTTTTTTAAAATCTAAGGTTACTAAAGCCCTTGGTCCTACTGAGCCATTCATATTTTTAGGAAATCCTAAAATAAATTTTTCGATAGGCTCTTTTTCCACAATAGTTGATAGTTTGCTTATGGCTTCATCGTAATTATTTTCTTCAAAGTGGATTACCCCATAAACAGTTGCAATTGTTTTTGTCATATCAGATATAGAAACACCAAGGGTTCTAGTTCCTAAATCTAAACCTAAGTATTTCAATATAACCACCCTCTATTAATGTACATTTTAATTGTACCATTTATTTTTAATTTTGTATAGATAAATTGCGAAAAAACGGAGTTTGTAAAATGAGTGTAAATTTACATTTAAATTTGGCTTTGAATTTTATTTTATTATCTTATCTTACTTAAATATTACCATTATCTATTTTTATAAGTCACATTCTCCAAAGACTCTCAAATTATGACAATGTGTAAAATGATAAATTAAGGTTTTCTTAATAGTATATTTTAAGGAAAGATGATATAATGATGATGGTGATGGTATGTATTATAAAAGAAAGATTAAGAAAGGTCCTATTATTGCAATTATTGTTATAATTTTAGTGGTTATTTTAGTAATTGGTGGCATAAACTTATATAAGTATTATACTAGCGATGAGTATAAGCTTGGTGAGGTTGGCTATAGTGAAAAGGAAATTCAAGATATTTTAAAGTTTGAGCGCAAATATATTGATTATGCAATAGAGCACAAATATGAAGATGATTTTATTCCACTTATGAAGGAAAAGTATTTTCTTTGGAAAAATTATGATAGTTATATTAAGTATATTGATGATGTATATGGCGATAAGAAGGTCGATTATTCTAAGGTGGTTTCTTTAGTCAATGTTGGAGCAAATAATGATCCTTATACACATACTAAAAAAGCGGATATGGACAAAGGGTATGCTATTTTAGTTAATAAATATACTTCTCTTCCTGAAAAATATGCGCCTGATGATGTTGTAGAGATGAGTAATTGGTATTCATACCCTGGGAATAGTATCAGAAAAGAGGTATATGATGCCTTTATTGGAATGTTTAATGCAGCTAAAGAGGAAGGGTTGACTTTGATTGTTAATTCATCTTACAGAACTTACGATGTTCAAAAGGAAATATATGATGATTACGAAAGTAATCGTGGAGAGGAATATGCGGACAAATATGCAGCTAGGCCAGATTTTTCTGAACATCAAACAGGGCTTTCTGTAGATATATTTTCACCTGGCTCAAATATGGAGACGTTTGAGAGTACTGATGAGTTTAAGTGGCTTAGTGAAAATTGTTACAAATATGGCTTTATTTTGAGATATCCAAAGGATAAAGAAGATATTACTGGTTACAGTTATGAGGCGTGGCATTATCGCTATGTTGGTACTGATTTGGCAAAAAAAGTTTATGATAGCGGACTTACTTACGATGAATATTATGCATATTATTTAGATAATTAAGGGTGAGATTATGAAGAAAAAGGTGTTAATAATTGGAATTATATTAATAGTTATTTCTTTATTTTCATTCTTTTTATTTTTTAATAATAACAAGAGTGATGATAAAAGCATTAATGATTTACTTAAGGAAAAGGGGTATTCTGATAGTGAAGTATCATTTATTTTAGATAAGGTTTCTAAAGAGGATTATGATTATGTTTTAGAATTTGGTTATGATAAAAGTTTAATCAATATATTGTCATCTTCAGAATATGATGAAAATAAATTTACTGATTACATAAAATATTATATGAAAAATAAAGATTCAAATATTAATGATATTATTACTATTATAAATTCTGATTATGATTTAGATAATTATCCGGCTAGTAGTTTACTTGCTAGTTTAGTCAAAGAAAAATATTATATAAATGGTAATGTGGCACGTTATTTAGACTATGGAAATAATCATGATGTTGATTTTAAAAAAGTTATCGGAATCGTGAATTCTAAAGCTGATTTGGGTTTTTATAGTGAGAGTTTAGATAGTAACTTAGGTGCTAATAATTTAGTTTTAGTAAATAAGTTTTACCATTTAAAAGATGATTATATGCCTTCAGATTTAGTTAGTTTAGGTGGACAATATAATAGAGGGGCAAACAGTAGAATGAGAAAGGAAGCGGCGGATGCTTTTATGAAAATGGTTGATGCGGCTAAACTTGATAATATTATTTTATATAATGCTTCAGCTTTTAGAAGTTATGACTATCAGGTTAATTTATATAATAGATATATTAAAAGAGACGGCAAAGCAGCGGCTGATAAGTATTCGGCGAGGCCTGGATACTCAGAACATCAAACTGGGTTATGTTCTGATTTGAATATCATAGACGATTCTTTTGATGGAACTGATGAGGCTAATTGGCTAAAGGATAATGCTTATAAATATGGATTTATTTTAAGGTTTCCAAAGGGTAAGGAAGATATTACCGGTTATAAATACGAGCCTTGGCATTACAGATATGTGGGATTAGATGCGGCTAAGATAATTTATGAGGATGATATTACATTAGAAGAATATTATGCTTACTATATAGAAAAACTCTAAGATTTGAGGTCTTAGAGTTTTCTTAATTTAATAAACTTTTTGAGGTTTTGCAGAACTATCATTTAGATTTATGTAGTATATACCATTAGCATTAGAATACATTAATAATGCTTCACTTCCATATCCTGGATATAATATTTTCAAACTAGTTGCTGTTTCATTAGTTAATTTTGTTGGTGATGAAGAAGTAGCTCCTAAATTTAAATAGTATATTCCACTATTATTAGAAAAATATAAAATAGCTGAATTATAGACAGCATACACATCCATTGAATTAGCAGTCATTTTTGTAAGTTTCACAGGCTTATTATCACCCAATGTTAAAGAATATATACCATTATTATCAGAAAAAATCACTCCAACTTGGTATGTCGAAGGAGATATAGCTGCACTAAAACTTAAATATTTTGATTTTGATGAACAATTTTTGGCTTTAGAATATAATTCATCAATAGCAGTTTGAACCTCTGTAGCATTTAGTCCGCTTGTTTTATTATCATATGTTACTTGATTACTTGGAAAGTATGTTATAGCATAAGCAATGGTTATTCCTCCTATAAAAGAAACTAATATTAAAAATAATATTTTATTTTTGAAAAATTTTTTTATTTTTTCTTTCATGGTTATTCCCTCCTATTTTCTATTAAGATGTTATCATATTCATTTGACTTTGTCAATTGTAAACATCACTATGATAATGAAATATCATTTTGGAGATGTTACTATTTTATTGGTGATTATATGATAGCAAATAAGATTAAAATATTAAGGGAAAATAAGGGATTATCACAGAAAGCTTTAGCTGATAAACTTGGCATTACAAGATCAAGTGTGAATGCTTGGGAACAAGGTATTTCGGTACCATCAACACAATATATTGTTGAGCTTGCCACCCTATTTGAAGTATCAACTGATTATTTACTTAATTTTAAAAATGATAAGGCTATCAGTATTGAAGGTTTAAATGACAAAGAGGTTAAGATTGTTTTAGAATTAATTGAATATTTTAAGCAAAAGTAAAACTCCGTTATTTGGGAGTTTTTTTGTTATTTATAAATTTTAGATGTGGGAAGGCGTTTAGTAATCTACGATTAAAGATAGATTTATTTTTAAGAATTTGTTTAACTTTTTCATTATACTGCTCGGTAAAGTCTTTGATGTTAGTATCTTTGGTAATTTTTATATTAGAAATTATTTTATATGAAGCAATAACATCGGTTAAGAAAATTACTAATATGATTATCATAATTATACAGAATATAATTGATGGTATGTTTTGAATTATTCTTAGGAAAAATGGATTTAGGATATAAACTAGAATTAGACCTAGTAGTCCAAATCCTAGTGAGGTGGTTAGGCTTACTCTACCATTTATTTGAAATTTATGATTACTATAATCCCACCATCTAGCATGGAAAAGTTTTTCCATTAGATAACTAGTTACATATTCTAAAATAGTCCCCATTAGAAAAGACATGACGAAAAGAGCAATTGGGTCATTATAGTATTTTTTTAATAATAATGTTATAAATAATGCTCCAAAACCATAGATTGGACACCATGGACCTATCAGGAAACCTCTTGCGGTTATTTTTCTTTTTTTAGAGGAAACTATAACTACTTCCATAAACCAGCCTAGAATAGAATAAATAATGAAGATATAGAAAATTTTTAGCATAATACTACCTACCTTTTTGAGTAATTTTACACTATTATTTTCTATTTGACAATGATTATTTTTTCTTATTGATGATTACAGATGATTTTAATTTGATATATTTTACATCTTCTTTCATTTCATTGAAGATTTTATTGATTTTATCTATATTCATATTGTTCACCGGTTTTATGATAACATTCTATATTTTCTTTTTCTATCGTTTCGACAATAGTAGCTATATTTAGAACTTCTTATTTTTTTGTCAAGAAGTTGGCAAATTTTTGTAAATATAGTATAATTGTAGTGGTGTTAATATGACAAAAATTATGGGGGCTAAAACTAAATTTAAAAACATAAATACATACGCTAACAGAGGAATGACATTAGAAGCTGATATACAAGCTAGTAATGATTATTATCTTGTTAACGATAAAGCAGTTATATATAAAAAGCCTACACCAATTACAATTTCGAAGGTTAATTATCCTTCGAGACGTGAGGCTATTATTAAAGAAGGTTTTTTTAGAACCCCATCAACAACTGATTACAATGGAATATATAAAGGAAAATATATTGATTTTGATGCGAAAGAGACTAAGTTAAAGACAGCTTTTCCTTTAAACAATATTCATCCACACCAAATTAAACATTTGGCTTGCATATACAAGCATGGTGGTATTGGCTTTTTAATAGTTAGATTTACTGTTTTGAATAAAACATTTTTACTACCAATTGAATCTTTGATGAAGTTTTTAGACGAATCAACACGCAAATCGATTCCGCTTTCATATTTTGAAGAGAACGGGTATATAATTAAAGATAAATATAATCCGAGAGTTGATTATTTATCAGTACTTGATATGTTATATTTTGATGGAGGTAATTTATGAAAGACTTAGTAGCTTTTTTTAAGAAAGATAAGTTCAATTTATTAGTCCTTATTTTATCAATTATTATTTTTGTTATAGGAATATTTGTGGTAGGATTTTTAATATCCTTATTAGTATTTATAGTTATCAATTTATTTTGGCTTCTTCCATTTATTAAGTGGAAGAAAAAATTGGATAATCGAAAAAAGGTAAAGATGAAAAATAAGGAAGAAATTTTAGATGAAGAGGCTGAAAAGATTAGTATAGCTTTAGAGGAAAGAAGTGAAGATATGGCTAAAAAAGGGAAAAAAGGAAAGGCTAAGAAAAAAGAAAAAACTAAGTTAAGTAAAAAGATATTACTTGGGTTTTTAATTTTCTTCTTGATTTGTATAATTTTAGGAATTGTCTTCTTTATATATATTGCAGTAACGGCTGGTAAATTTGATCCAGATAAGTTATATTCTAAGGAAGCTAGTACTTTACTTGATAGAGATGGTGAAGTGTTTGCGAAACTCGGAACACAAATGAGACAAAAAATAGATTATGATGATATGAGTGAAGAACTTGTTAATGCGATTGTAGCCACTGAGGATTCACGTTTCTTTGAACATAATGGTTTTGATTTACCTCGTTTTATGAAAGCTTCATTTGGTCAACTTTTAGGCCAAAATGCAGGAGGAGCATCTACACTTACAATGCAGGTTTCTAAGAACCAATATACATCAGCAGTTTCAAGCGGATTTGCTGGTATTAAACGTAAGTTTACAGATATATATATATCAATGTTTCAAATTGAGCCTAACTATTCTAAAGAAGAAATTTTAGAGTTTTATGCGAATTCATATTATTTAGGTAGTGGAGCTTATGGTGTTGAACAAGCTGCTGAAACTTATTTTAACAAAGAGGCTAAAGATTTGAATTTATCTGAGGCAGCCATGATTGCAGGACTATTTCAATCACCTGTTTCATATGACCCTAATATTAATCCCGAAAAAACAGAATCTAGGCGTTTAGTTGTTTTAAGTTTAATGAAGAGGCATGGATATATTACTGATCAAGAATATGAAATTGCGAAGAAGATGACCGTTGATAAGATTGTTATTAAAGGTCGTAGTGCGAATACCAGTAATGCGAAGTATCAATCATTTATAGATAGAGTTGCAGCAGAAGTAGCTGATAAAACCGAGTATGATCCTTATTCATATTCAATGAAGATTTATACAACTATGGATAGAGAACAACAAGATAAGATTTCAGCTATAATGGACGGTTCAAATTACAATTGGGAAAATGATAAGGTACAAGCTGGTATAATTGCTATGGAGACTAAAACTGGTGAGATTGTAGCTATTGGTGGCGGAAGAAATAAAACTAATGCGAAATCGCTAAATAATGCGACGGATATTCATAGACAAATTGGTTCAACTGCTAAACCGTTATATGATTATGGACCAGCTATTGAATATTTAAATTGGAATACAGATCATCCGATTATTGATGATAAATCTACATATAGTGATGGTACAGAGATTAACAACTGGGATGGTAGATACAAAGGTATTATTACAATTAGACAGGCTTTAGTTGAGTCACGTAATATTCCTGCGTTGAAAACTTTCCAAAGTGTACCAAATGCAGATATTAAAGAGTTCGTTACTAATTTAGGATTATCTCCTGAAATTGCTAGTAATGGTATGCTTCATGAGGCTCATGCGATTGGTGGATATGGTGATAGTAAAACTACTGGTGAATCGCCTATGACTGTAGCAGCAGCATATGCGGCTTTTGGTAATAATGGCGTTTATAATGAACCACATACTTTTACTAAGGTTGTATTTGATGAAAGTGGCGAAACTTATGAAAATGATTATAAACAAACTAAGGTTATGAGTCCCGAAACTGCTTATATGGTTACTGATATGCTTGTAGATACTGGTCAAAATGCCTTGGGTAGATATAATAATATTAATGGTTCTGAATTTGCAGCTAAAACTGGTACAACAAACTTTGATGAAAAGACTATGGAAGCTAGAAATTTACCAAGTAATGCGGTTAATGATTTATGGGTAGCTGGATATAATTCAGAATATTCAATTGCAGTTTGGTATGGATATGAGAATTTGAACGATGGACATAATAGATTCGGTTCTAGTCAAAATTCTAGATTGTTCCAAACTGTGGCTAAAAATTTCTTTAATAAAGATGCTAAATTTGAAAAAACTGATGGTGTAGTCGAGGTTACGGTTGAGAAGAATACAGGTTATTCAATGCTTCCTAGCGAAAATACACCTAATGATATGAAGACTACTGAGTTATTTAAAGAAGATAGTAAGCCTACTGAGGTTTCTGCTAGATTTAATACATTATCTAATGTAACTGATTTAAAAGCTACAGTAAATGGTAATAGAGCTACATTAACATGGAAAGCTATTGCTACACCTGATGCATTAAATAGAAGTTATTGGAGTCCCCTTATTGAAAAAGCTTTTGCTCTTTCTAAGGATCAAAATACTTATTTATCTTATATAATGTCTTACAATAGCGGAAGACTTGGCAATGTTGTTTATAATGTTTATAGTAAAGATTCTAGTGGTCTTAAGTTACTTACAACTGTAAGTGGTACATCAGCTACGGTGAAGCTACCTAATACATCATCACCTACTTTAGTGGTTAAAGCAAGTTATTCTAACTTTAGTGGTGCTGAAAGTTCTGGTGTTGAAACAAAAGTTGATTATGAAGGTGTTTCAGCTAGTGATGTAACAGCAACTTTAAATGGAAAATCTTCTGTAGAATTAACTGTTGGATCTATATATACTGAGCCAACAAAGCCAGTTACTGTAACACTTGATGGTGAAGATATTACTGATGATAGTGATGTTAAGATTGAACTTACAGTTACTGATTCAACTGGTACTCCAATAAGTAATTATAGTTCTGTCATAAAATCAACACCTGGTACTTACACATTTACTTATACAGTTACATATCAAGGTGAGACAGTTACAACTTTAACTAGAACAGTTAATGTTAAAGAGGAATAGAATTATCTATTCCTTTTTTTGTATATTAAAAGCACCTATTTTTGTAGGTGCTTATAGTATTTACATATTTCTTTTAATTTACAATTTTCACATTTAGGATTTCGTGCTAGACAGTGATACCTTCCAAATAATACTAACTGATGATGTCTTTTACACAAATTTTCTTTTTTGAAAACTTTATTTAGTTTCTTTTCGATTTGAAGCGGCTCATCTTTTTCTTTGGCTAGGTTTAGTCTTTTACTTACTCTAGATACATGAGTATCTACAGCAATACATGGAACATTAAAGATATTGCTTAAAACAACATTAGCGGTTTTTCTTCCTACACCTGGAAGACTTTCTAAGTATTCTCTGTTATTTGGTAATTTACCATTATAATCTTTATCTAATCTTTTGGCTATTTCAATTAAATTTTGGGACTTTTTATGATAAGTTCCAATTGGTCTTATGATGTTTTGAATATCAGTGATATTAGCATTAGCCAAGTCTTTTATACTTGGGTATTTTTTAAATAAAATATCTGTGACTGAATTTACTCTTTTATCAGTTGTTTGAGCACTAAGCATGGTTGCAAGTAAAAGTTCATAATCTTTTGTATAATTTAATTCACATTTAGGATTTGGAAAGAGTTCATCAAGATAGTTTTCAATCATTTTCGTTGAGCCAGTCATATTCAAACACTTCTTTCTTGGGTTTCTGTTTTTGATGTTTTTCTCTTTCATTTTTTATGTCATTTTCAGTTTTAATACCTTTTTTTCGCCATTCTGATAATATTTTATCAATATACCTTAAATTAGATACACCATTATAAACAGCTTCTTTTAAAGCTAGTTCAATTAATTCTTCTGTGTAATTTCCATCTAACCATGCTCCTATTATTTCATATTCCATAGGACTTAAAGTTCTGCCAAATTCTTTTTCAAATTTATCATAAATAGTGGTTTTAGGTGTTTCTTTTTTATCATTTATCATGGCTATAACAAGTTTTTTATACATTTCATCTAGGTCTATGTATTCTTCACAAACTTTACCGGATTTAACAGATATTTTAAGCATATCTTTATTGGTTAAATTATCAATTAATTTTAAAACATCAGGAAGTTTAATGTTTAAATCTTTAGATATTTTTTCTGGGTCAAATTCACTTGAACCTAATAGATAAATTAAGACGATTAATTCTTTATCGGTTAATTTTAGTTTTTTATAATTTTGAAGTAGAGCCATTGGAACCATTATATGTCCTTGCTTTAAAAGTTCTAAAATTTTTCCTGTCATATTACATCACCTTGTCTTTTATTATAACTTAAATATTATTTATTTTACAATAAAATGAATAGAAAAAGTCCAAAAAATGGACTTTAATGTTTATTTATAGTTTTAATTGGAATGGATTACTTTGACTTCCATCTCCACCTGTAATTTGTGTTTCGGATGTGAGATATAAGACTGGGCGGACAATATTAGAATAAGTGACTGCAGGTCCACGTCCGTCAACAAAGCCACTAGATAAACTAGAAATAATAACATTTGCATAATATCTAAATGAAGCATTAGGTGTTTGTAACCATTCTGTTACTCCACTAAATAAATAATCACTGTTTTTACAACTACCATATCCATAAAGTGTGGTTGATAAACAACTACTTCCTGCCGCATATCCATAATCACTTGGATACATTAATCCTATATATTGTTTGGTACTTGTTGGATTTCCACTATATACTGTGTTACTTCTTTCGGCATCATAATAACCACTTGCTGTTAGTGTTTGATAATTTTCTTGAGTTGGCCCGCCTAAATAATATGTCTCTTCTGATATCATATTTTTATATGTTCCATCTATACTATTATAATAGTCCCCATTTAAATAACTTTTTAATGATGCGTTATTCCAATTATTGTTATCAGTTGAATTCCATTGCATACTACCAATACTTTCATTTCTGATTATTTTTATTTTTCCATCTATTACTCCTATTATTCTCCATAACTCATTATTAAATGATACATAATTATTTGGATTTTTTCCATAATATCTTATATCTCCATGTTCATCTTTATATAGTTCATCTGGGTTACTTGGTAACAAATCTGTTATTGTGTCTGAACCCTTTGGCGGAAAACATACTCCATACAGTTCATCTATTGCTCCTTGGACATCTGTACTTGAAAGCCCGCTTTCTTTATTATCATATGTTACGTCATTAGATGGAAAATATGTAGCCGCAATTACACTTATACTAATTGCTGTTATTACTCCTAATACAAATCCAGGTAAATATCCAAATATAATTTTCTTTATTTTTTTCTTTCATGAATACCTCTCCTATCCTTAAATTTATTATAGCATATTTTTGTCGTATAGAATAGCAAAAAATAAATAAAAATCTATTTACTAGTTACAATTTTTATGGGTGATATATATGGAGTTTAAAAGGATTAAAGCTATTCGTGAAGATAATGACTTGACGCAATCTAACATAGCACGTCTACTTAGGGTTAATAGAAGTGCTTATTCTTTATGGGAGTTAGGTATTAATACAATTCCACTTAGTAATTTAGTTGATTTTTGTAATTTATTTAATTTGAGTATAGATTACATTTTAGGAATAACAAATGTGAAGAATTATACATTAGTAAATAAAAATATTGATATAAAGGTTTTGGGTGAAAGATTAAAGTTTATTAGAAAGAGAGAAAAAAAGACGCAGGAAAATATTGCGAATTTATTAAATACAACGCATTCTACTTGGAGTGCTTATGAACACAGTAAAGTTTTAATTCCAACTATTTTTATATGGAAATTTGCGACAGAATATAAGTGTTCTATTGATTGGCTTTGCGGAAGGATAAATTAAAACCACTGTTTAGCAGTGGCTATTTTGTTTTAATTGATGTATTTTTATATAGTCCATCTTTTGTTTGATAATTTATAATTATGTTTACAATATCTGTATTATCTGCATAAGTTTCAGCAGATATGCCTTCAATATTATAAGGATCTAAAACTGTTATTTCTGGTTTATTAATAACTATATTGGGAATATTTTTATATTTTTCTATGTCTTTTTTGGAAATATCATAAATAAATTCGTATTTATAATAATTTATTTCAATGTAACCCATATTTTTAGCTTCTTCAGGTGTATATTGTTTTCCATCAACATAATCTACAAAGTATTCACCATTTTTATCAATTATTAAATCACTTAGATTCGGATTTAAAATATTGTATTCTTTATGGATTGTTTCATCGTTTATGTTGGAAATATTAACTGGTATTTTTTTAGTTACACTAAATGATATATTTACAAGATTATTTTGTAAAGCTTTATCTATAGGAATAAAGAATTTATATATGAATTTGTTATTATTTTTTTCTTCTTTACTTGGATAATTATAACTATTTAAGTAATCAGTACTTGAAAGGTTTTGACTATTAGATATTGTGGTTAAAAAATCAATAGTATCTTTACTATCTGGATACATGTTAGTATAAATTTCTTTTAGATAGTTATCAATTTCTTTATTTACTTTATTTGCCATATCTGGAGTTAATTCGCCTGGGGAAGAAGAAAATAATTCTAGAAGTTTATCAGCATCTTGTTTTGGGAGAATTTCATTTATTGCATTTTCAAATTCTTGGGCCGATCCACTAAAATTTAAATTCCATATTATGTCTGGTCCAATTAATTCCATAAGAAATTTAGTCCTAACAATTTCATTTTTATAACTATTAGAACTAGTTTCATAATATTCATTACTTATTATAGTGGCACAGGCTTCACGAATATAGTTATATTTATTATTATCTTGAAGTAAATGAATAAATTCATGAATAATTGTAGAATCATCATTTTCGTTTACGACAAATATTTTATTGGTTATTAAAGGATTATACCATCCCAAAACATTTGTCCCTGGTTTACCCTCTTCGCCAATAACTATACTTATATTAGTCAATTTAGTTTCTAAAGAAAATATTCTATCTGATGTCATTTTAGTTAATGACAAGTCTTCAAAAAGATTATTATTAATTAATAGTTGTTTTTGCCTTTCTGTTAAGTTATTAGAACTATTAATATAATCTATAAAAAATGAAGCGTCTACAGTTTCATCCGGCTTTGAATATTCTATATTACTAGTTAAATTAGTTTGATTGTTATTTTGGGTATTTTGTCTAGAAGTAATGATATTGTTTATTGTGATAAATGATGTTAAAGTGAGAATAATATCAATGCCTATTATGGTGAAATAAAAAGGTTTTGATTTATTTTGATTTTCATTTTTATTATTAAATAAAAGAGCTAGTTTACCATTTTCAAAGAAAAATTTAGTAAAATTTTCTTGATTATTTTTATAAAAATGTTTATATCCTGTTTTTGTATCTAAATATACCGTGTAATTATTTTTATATAAAGGTTTAGGTTTATGGCAAGTAATAATATATTGCATTATATTTATGATTAAATCATCTGAAATAGTTATTTTCTCTCCATTAATATATCTATAACAATATAATTTATTATTTTTAATATCAATGTATATTAAGTTATTTTTTATTTTCAGTATTCCAGCATACATATTTTCACCTAATCTACTATGTTTTTATATTTATTTATAATATATTTTTTTATGTCTTCTTTATTATTATTTAACTTTTCCTCTAATATTTCTTTTTCTAAGTCGGCTAAAAGAGGTTTTAAAAATGCACCGGCTTTTTTATTTAATAGGTCACATATTTCTATTGGAGATAGAGCTATATCTAGTCTACTTTTTATTGGTATTTTAGCATATTTTTCATTAATCAATTTTTTGTCAGTATCATTTAATTCAGCCGCCATGGTGCATGTATAAAGTCCATAGTTGTATAATGTATAGTTATCTAGTAAGTCTTTATCTTTAACTTCGTTTATTTTTCTAATACTTTCTTTTTCTATGGTATTAAAGTTATACTTATCTAGAGCGTCTAATTGGGCCCAAGTTACAATCATTGATGGAGTGATTTTAGCTTTTTTTAGATTTGGTATTTCAAGGTGATCGGTTAATTTTAAATCGATTAACAGTTCAATACCATAAGCCTTATTAGGGCTTGAGAAGATTAAGTCTAATTCATCTTTTTTTCGGTCTTTGGATATTTTTTTTAATAAATGGCCATATTTTCTAATATATGTTTTTAGTTTTGTTTCAATAGTAAAATTTAGGGTAGTAGCAAATCTAATGGCTCTTAAAATACGTAAAGCGTCATCTTTTAAACTTTGTTTTGGATTACTAACTGTTCTTATTATTTTATTATCTAAGTCTTGTTTAGCTCCTATTAAATCTATTTGTTTGCCATCTTTATCAATACATAGGGTATTTATCGTAAAATCTCTTCTTTTAATATCTTCTTCTAAGGTGTCTACATATTCTATTTTTTCTGGTCTACGGTGGTCTTTATATTTAAATTCTTTTCTAAAGGTAGTTATTTCAAATTTGACTTTTTCGAAGACAATGGTTACTGAGCCATATTCTGAATTAGTGGTTACAACTTCAGAGAAGATTTGATGCAGTTCCATTGGTGTGGCATCAGTACAAATATCAATGTCAGTAAATGTTCTTTTTAAGTATAAGTCTCTTGGATAGCCTCCAACCATATAAGCGATGTAGCCATAGTTACTTATCTTTTCTAATAATCTAAGTGCAGTTTCGTACATTAATTCATCTCCATTTTTCAAAATTAAAAAAAGGCTTCAAAGCCTTAGTTTAATGCATCTTTTAATTTTGCGCCAGCTTTGATAGAAACAGCTGTTCTTGCAGGAATAGTTACGGCCTCACCTGTTCTTGGGTTACGACCTTGTCTAGCTTCTTTATGTTGAGTAGCAAATGTGCAGAAACCAGTTAAAGTAACTTTTCCTTCACTTTTTAATCCTTCAACAATTCCATTTAATACAGCATCTAATGCTCTAGTAGCATCTGCTTTAGTCATTCCTGTTTCTTCGGCAATATAGTTTACTAAATTTTGTTTTGTCATTTTAATTTTACCTCCCTTGTATTGTTAAGCTATCTTGCTTACATTTACATACTATCATGTTTAATCAGAAAAATCAACATATTTTTCGTTTTTTTATGGTTTTTTTATGTTAGTGGTTGTTATTTTCATTTTATAATATTTTGACTTGTTTTAGCTTATTTTTAAAGGGGTTTTGTTAAAACTGCATAAATGGTAATATTTTTAATTATTAAATAACGATGGCAAATAAGTTACCGGAGCCTTTATTAACAAGTTTTGATAGTGTTTGTCTTAGTTTAAATCTGACAGAATCTGGCATTAGTGATAATTTTGCTTGAATACCTTCTTGAACAATAACATCTAAACTTCTACCAAATATTTCACTTTTCCAAATATTTTCACTACCGGCTTCTTTATCTTTCATAAGATAGTTGATTAACTCTTTACTTTGAATTTCAGAACCAATGATTGGCTCAAATGTACTTTCAACATCAACTCTAATCATATGAATAGAAGGTGCGACAGCTTTTAATTTGATACCATAGCGGCTACCTTGTTTAATGATTTCTGGAGTATCTAGGGTCATATCAGCTAAAGTTGGTGAAGCAACACCATATCCAGTTTGTTTAACCATTTTTAAGGCATCTTTAACTTGGTCGTATTCTCTTTTTGCTTCACCTAAATCTTGGAAAAGGCTTAGCAACTGTGATCTACTTGTAATATCTACTCCTATTATTTCTTTTAAAACATCATTATATAGGTTTGATGGAGTTTTCAAAGTGACTCTTACATTACCTGTAGCAGTGTCTACTTCAGATAAATATGCTTTTTCAATATATTCACATTCTTCTAATTTATCTGTTATTTGTTCAATATCTCTTAGTTTATCTATTTCATGAATACTATTTCTGATTGCATCAATATATGATTTTTTTAACCAATTATTAGGTTCTAGGCAAGCAACCCAATCAGCTATTTCGACATCTATGCAGACTACTGGAAATTCATATAAAGCTTCTCTTAAAATATTATAAGCGTCTCTTTCGCTCATGTTATCAATATTCATGGGTATGACAGGTGCATTATATTTTTCTTTTAAATCTTCGGCTAATTTTTCTGTTTCTGGAAGCATTGGATGAGTTGAATTTACAATTACTATAAAT
This sequence comes from uncultured Bacilli bacterium, assembly GCA_944358535.1. Taxonomy (GTDB): domain Bacteria; phylum Bacillota_I; class Bacilli_A; order RF39; family UBA660; genus Coprosoma. Next base: position 28,827 of record CALVRH010000013.1, read on the forward strand.
GGTTTACCTATTTGTGTTAATTCTTCGGCAATTCTTTGCTCAGCTTCAATGTAATCAGTTCTATCAAATTCACCAATTGAGCCATCAGTGGTAACTAAAATACCAATACTAGAGTGATCTTTAATAACCTTTTCAGTGCCAATTTCAGCTGCCTCTACAAAAGGAATTGATTCTTCATACCATGGAGTATGAACCATTCTCGGACCATTTTCGTCCTCATATCCTTTCGCCCCATTTATAACATATCCTACACAATCTACTAGTCTTACGCTAGCGGAGAAGTCATCAATTTTGATAGTGGCAGCATTACTTGGAACAAATTTTGGTTCTGTAGTCATAATTGTTTTACCTTGTGCAGACTGTGGAATTTCATCTAGTGTTCTTTTTCTTTCATATTCGTCTTCGATATTAGGAACCACTAGATTTTCAATGAATCTTTTAATAAATGTTGATTTTCCAGTTCTGACTGCTCCTACTACTCCTAAATAGATATCACCGCCTGTTCGTTCGGTGATATTTTTAATAATGTCTATTTTTTCCATATTATCCCTACTTTCTTCACTTAAATATATGAATAAAAAAAATAAATATGAAACATATAAACTAATATTTAAGAAATATTTTATAGACATTTTTTAACATTTTTTTATTTTTCTTTCTTGCATTATTTGTTTATTAAAATTACAATTATAATGGAGGCGATGTTATGGAAGCAAAAGATATTAAAAAAGTAGCTTGTGTGGGAGCTGGAGTTATTGGATATAGCTGGGCTTTGTATTATTCTTTAAAGAAACTTTCAGTAAATGTTTATGATTTGACTGATGAAAAGTTAAACTTAGCTAAAAAAAGAATTCACGATAGTCTACTTAATTTAATGAAAAACAATGTTGTAAATGAGGAAGAAATTAAGGAAATTGAAGGTAGGATTAATTATACTACTTCGATGGAGGAAGCTGTAAAAGATGTTCAGTTTATTACTGAATCTGGTCCTGAGTTTTATGATGTAAAACAGGATATGGCAAAAGAAATGGAAAAGTATACATCTAGTGAGACAATTATTGCATCTTCAACTTCTGGATTACTTGTTAGTGAGATAGCTAAGGTTGCGAAACACCCCGAAAGATTTATTGGGGCACATCCTTATAATCCACCACATTTAATTCCTCTTGTAGAGCTTACTAAAGGTGATGAAACTACTGATGAGGTTTTAAAGTGTGCGAAAGAGTTTTATCAAATGATTGATAAGGAACCTGTCGTATTACAAAAGGAGGCATTAGGATTTATTTGTAATCGTATACAGATGGCGGTTTACAGAGAGGTATGTAACTTAGTGATGAATGGCGTATGTACGATTGAAGATGCGGACAAAGCAGTTACTTATGGTCCTGGACTTAGATGGGCAATTATGGGGCCTAGTTTAGTGTTTGAATTAGGTGGAGGCGATGCTCATATTGATGGTTTAATGAAACATTTAAATTCTTCTATTACATTATGGCTTCACGATATGGCTGATTTTAAAGAGTTTCCTAAAGAGTTTCCAGAAATTGCACGAAAAGGTGTAGAAGAGGCTTTAAAAAATCGTCCAAAGGAAATTGGAAATGATGATGTTTCTTTAGCAGAATACCGTGATAAAATGCTTATTTCTTTATTGAAATTACATAACAAATTATAAAAAGACACTGATTAAATCATTTTATCAATGTCTTTTGGTACATTATCATTGACTACAGCGTCAATGATTTTCTTTTGGTTTTCTTCGGAAACTGGTCTTCCTGTCATTTGACTCAGTTCGTTAATTACTTCTCTTAAGGTTCCTTCGTCTTTTAAATTACCTTCTTGAAGTTTTTTTGCAAGATCTAGGATTGTTTCTTTATTTACATTGGTTTTCTTTTCTACACGTTTGAAAAAGCTATCTGAAAATGTCATTTTAAAACCTCCTACATTAATATATGCTGGAAGTTTTATTAGGCTACATTTCTCCTTTATTTTTAAAATTTAAGATAATTGGTGTGCCAGTAAAATCAAAGTTTTCTCTGATTTTGTTTTCTAGATATCTTTCGTATGAAAAGTGAATTAGTCCTTTACTATTAACTTGAATATTAAATGTTGGAGGACAAATATTACTTTGATTTGAAAAATATATTTTTAACCTTTTACCTTTATATGAAGGTGGTAAATTTAGGGCATAGGCGTCAGTTATGACATTATTTAATGCACTTGTTGGTATTTGTCTATGAGCGTTTTCATTTGCTTTAATTATTTCTGGCATTAATGTATGGATTCGCTTTTTAGTTAGTGCGGAGAGAAAGACCACTTTCGCGTATGGCATGAACTGGAACTGATATTTTATGTCTTCTTTCCATTTTTTCATGGCTTTATCTTTGTCTTCAACTGTATCCCATTTATTGATAGCGATGACGACAGCTTTTCCAGCTTCAATAGCGTATCCGGCAATATGTTTATCGTGTTCAATAATTCCTTCTTCAGCATTGATAACGATTACACATACATCAGATCTATCTATGGCTTTCAATGAACGAAGTAAGCTATATTTTTCAACATTTTCATATATTTTTCCGCGTTTGCGCATACCAGCAGTATCTATTACTACAAAGTTTTTTTCATGATATTTAAAGGGAGTGTCTATGGCGTCTCTAGTGGTGCCGGCGACAGGACTAACGATGACTCTCTCTTCATTTAATAGGGCATTTACTAAACTACTTTTCCCAACGTTTGGTCTTCCGATGATAGAAAATTTGATGATGTCTTCAGCGTATTCTTCTTTAATTTCTTTAAAGTTTTTTGTTATTTCATCAAGTAATATAGCTATTCCAGAATTATGTTCTGCGGATAGTTCTATATAGTTATCAAAAGCAAGTGCATAAAAATCATATTTATGTTCTTCATATGCTTTAGAGTCGGTTTTATTTATGGCGACAATTACTGGTTTACCACTTTTTTTTAGGATATCTCTAACGGTATAGTCATTAGTAGTTAATCCTTCTTTACCATCAACAACAAAGACTACGATATCAGCTTCATCAATAGCAAGTTCAGCTTGTCCTTTAATTTCAGCATTAAAATTACCGGCGGTTATATCTATACCACCAGTATCAATAAGATGAAAACTATAATCTAAGTAGTTTACGGTGCCATAAAGTCTATCTCTTGTAACACCGGGGGTATCTAGGGTTAAGGCTATTTTACTACCGACTAGACGATTAAATATTGTGGATTTTCCAACGTTTGGTCTTCCAACTAAAGCTACAATGGGTTTTCTCATATTTACACCTACTTTTTTATTATTTTGCTTTCTTTTTTTATTTTTTTAGCTTGTTTTCCATATATTATTTTACTATTTTCAAGAATGTTTCCTAGTTTTATGGAGGATATTTTATCTTTTATTTCTAAGTAAAACTTATACCCTTTTTGATAAATTATAAATTTAGTCAAAAGATTATCATCAAAATTAAATATATCTTCTATTTCATATAAAAAAGAGTCTTCTATAATTTCAATATTTAGTTCTATTTGATTATTAAAATAATCTAAATATTCGAGGTCTTCTTTTTGCATGTCAATTATTAATCCATAGTTTTTATCATGATATATGAAAACATTATAATATCCGTTTAAATCAACAGAATGTTTATTTAACATTTTAAATAAGCTTTTTTCAATATTGTTATAGTCTTTTAAGTTATAATCTTTTAAGTAAAAATTTCCTAATATTATGACAATATTATTATCTATTATAAGTTTCATTTTATCACCTAAAATAGTGTATGAAACTTAAATATAGATGTTATTACATTGTTCTTTCGATTTTTTTATGAATTTCTTCTTTACCATCTTTAGTTATACTTGAAAAAGTGACAAATTCATCACCAACAACTAGGTCTAGGTCGTTTAATATCATGTTTCTTTGTTTTTGCCTAGAGGTTATACCAATTTTATCGACTTTAGTAGCGACTATAGTTACTGGTATTTTATAGTATTTTAAAAAGTTATACATAAGAATGTCATCGTTTGTTGGGCGGTGACGAAAATCAATTAGTAGGAAGACACATTTTAAGTTTTTTCTATTTATTAGATAGTCTTCAATCATTAAACCAAATTTTTTTCTTTTTGTTTTACTTACACCAGCAAAACCATAGCCAGGAGCGTCTACTAAGTAAAATTCATCATTGACATTATAAAAATTGATGGTTTGAGTTTTACCTGGTCTACTAGAAGTTCTAGCAAAATTTTTACGGTTTATTATTGTGTTTATAAAACTACTTTTTCCAACATTTGATCTACCTACCAACATATATTCTGGTTTATTATCGGTTGGATATTGACTTCGGCGAATGGCCAAAACTGATAAATCTACGGATTTAATTTTCATTTTAATCACCTTAACTATTCCCTTAAAGTATAACAAAATTGATTTGAAAAGTAAAGGTTAATGCTTTTAAGTAGTAACTTTAAGTTTTTTTGGAAGTTTTAAAAAAAATATAAATTTTTAAAGGAAATTTATTTTTGACGTCGTATGTTTATATATGAAGGGGCTTAGAAAGGAGAGATATGAAAAAGTTTTTATTAATTGTATTTATGTTATTGTTGACAATACCTGTTAATGGACTTGAAAATAGCAACGTAAAATACAAGTATTACCGGCTTAACAAGGTAATGGGACCTTTGGTGTTTAAAGGTGAAGTTAACGAGGAGTTTCCACTTATTGATGAAGAAAATGCTATTAAGACTGAGCCTAGCGAACTTTTAACTAATAAACCGGAGGAAAAAGAAGGTAGAGAAATTAATGAATATGATGGATACCATTATTTAAAAGTACCATTAATAGATTCAATTGAAATTGAGGTTTTCCCTACTTACAGTATTTCTAACATTAATGTTATGTCGTTAAATGGTGATATTGAGGTCAATAGTGATAATGATGGCAGTTTAGCTGATGGAGAAAAAGGAAATTTTTGGTTATCTAAATCTGTAGATCTTAAGGATTTAGTTATAAGTTTGAAAACGGGTTCTGATGGAGAGTATCATAGCTTTAATGTTTATTTTAAAAGTAATAATATTATAGTGAGTAAATTGATTATTTCTATGCGTCCTGGTGTGAACAGTTACATATATGGTAATCAAAGTGTATTAGATACTGGTAAATTAGAAAGTGTTTATTTTACTGAAAATCAAGATGACCAAAATTTAATATATAAAGGTCCTATTAAGTTATATCAATATTCAGATTATAAATATCAATCTTACAAATTAGAAAAAGAATATTACCCTGAATATTTAAGTGAACCATTTGAAGATTATATTTATAGGGATGATAATGATTATATTATTGAAGAAAGTGTCATAGAAGAAAATACAGACGATAATATAAAAGATGAACAAATATCCAATTTAGAAAATGATAATATAAATGTTCCTTTAGATAATGAACCTATAGAAATTAAAGCTCTAGATAATGAAAATAAAATTAAGTATTTAGAAGATAATGCTAAAACAAATATTAAAACTGAAACTCCAAAAACAAATGTAAATAAGCCTAAACAATACCAAAGTGTTTTAAAAACCTCAAGTGGTCAAAAAGTTTCTAATAAGGTATCTAATAATAAAACATATTTTTATTTTATACTTGTTATATTAATTGTTTTATTATTACTGATGCTTAGGATTAGAAAAAAGTTAAAAAACAGTTATAGATGATAGTTTTTATCATCTTTTTTAATAAAAGCTCAAATGAAAAGTTTAATTGACCAAAACAAAAAAATGTTATAATATAATGGCATTGAATGAGTAAATGGGC
>CALVRH010000014.1 GCA_944358535.1 uncultured Bacilli bacterium
TTCAAAGTCTCTGCTACTGGAGCTGGTGTTGGCATAGCACCAGTATTCAAAGTCTCTGCTACTGGAGCTGGTGTTGGTGTAGCACCAGTATTCAAAGTCTCTGCTACTGGAGCTGGTGTTGGCATAGCACCAGTATTCAAAGTCTCTGCTACTGGAGCTGGTGTTGGCATAGCACCAGTATTCAAAGTCTCTGCTACTGGGGCTGATTGAACACTATTTTGTACTGGAGTAGTATTATCAACTTGATTAGCGAAGTCAAAACTATAACTCATAGTATCTTGATTACCATTATTATTTATTGTATTATTTTTTTCATCCATATAACAATCCCTCCATATTCTAAAATAATTATATCTAAAATAATATAAAAAGTCAAAAAAAACTAGCAAAGTTTTAAAAACTTTGCTAGTTTTATTTCATATTATAATGTTCACGAACTTTTTTATTAATTTCTTCTTCAATCTTTGGATTTGCTTTCAAATAATCCTTAACATTTTCCTTGCCTTGACCAATTTTTTCACCATTATAAGCATACCAAGCACCAGACTTCTGAATAATATCCGCTTGTGAACCTAAATCAATAAGCTCTCCCTCATGTGAAATACCAGTACCATACATAATATCAACTTCACAAGTCTTAAAAGGTGGCGCCATTTTGTTTTTAACAACTTTAACTTTAACTTTATTACCAACTATTTCATTTCCAAGTTTAATCTGTTCACTTTTCCTAATATCAAGTCTAATAGAAGAATAAAATTTTAAAGCTCTACCTCCAGGAGTAACCTCTGGATTACCATAAACAACTCCCACTTTTTCTCTTAACTGATTAATAAAAATAGCAATCGTATTTGTTTTATTAATAACACCGGCTAATTTTCTCAAAGCTTTACTCATAAGTCTTGCTTGTAAACCAACTTGCGAATCTCCCATTTCTCCCTCAATCTCCGCTTTAGGCACTAACGCTGCAACCGAATCAATTACTATAACACTAATAGCACCACTACGTACTAAAGCCTCAGTAATTTCTAACGCTTGCTCCCCATTATCAGGTTGAGAAAGTAATAATTCATCTATATTAACTCCAAGATGAGCTGCGTACTGTGGATCTAATGAGTTTTCCGCATCAATAAATGCAACTTTGCCACCAGCCTTTTGAGCCTCCGCAATTGCATGTAAAGCAAAAGTTGTTTTACCACTAGATTCAGGACCATATATTTCTATAATTCTACCTTTAGGATAACCTCCAATGCCAAGCGCAACATCAAGTGCAATACTTCCACTAGATATAACGTCTATTTCTCTATGTTCATTATCACCCAAACGCATTAATGAACCTTTACCAAATTGTTTTTCAATATCAGCTAAAACTTGTTTTAAATTTTGATCAGCTTCACTAGTTGTTTTTGCCATTTAATTTCCTCCTTCTTCACTCCTACAATGACATTTTATAATATTTAAAAATAAAAGTCAACACTTTTGCGAACATTTGTTCAAAAAAATAATAAAAAAAAAGAAATATTACATTCCTTCTTCAAATATAAATTTCTTATTCATTGTAAAATATTGAATTCCAGAAATAATAGAAAGTACACACGCCACAATAAGTAAGAAATCAGAAATGTGAATATTCCATAGCTCAAACGGTAAATTATAAAATAAAGTAAGTACAATACCAACCATTAATGAAGCAGTTTTAAACTTTCCAGTTTTAATAGCTGCAACCACCTTCCCCTTTGAACCTGCAACCATTTTTATAGAATCAACAATTGTATCTCTCACAATAATCACAACTGGTATAATAGGATGAATAAATCCTTGTGCACATAAAATAATTAAAACTGAATTAACTAAAATCTTATCTGCAATCGCATCCATCATCTTACCAAAATCTGTAATTAAATTACGAGAACGTGCAATATATCCATCAACAAAATCAGTAAGTGATGCTAAAATAAATAACACTCCCGCAATTGGATAACGAATATCAACCCTAATAGATTCATTGATAAAAAGTTGTGTAACATTAATACCCATTGCTGAAAATGGAAATAATAAAATTACAATAATCAAAAACGTCATAAAAATTCTAGTCATCGTTAATTTATTTGGTAAATTCATTATCTACTACCTACTTTCCGTTATAATAGTACCTTCGACAAAATCATCATCATCCTCATGATTCAAACTAATAATTAAATATACAATTAATATAATTAAAATTACAATAACTGCATAAACAGTAAACATAATAATCGAAGTTCTATTTTTCTTCTCCATTGTATATGGTGACTTAATTTTCTTATTTTCCTTTTTTTTCTTCTTAGCTGCCTTTATATCATCTAAAGAAAGCCTTGAAGTATAATCAAATAAATATTCATTAAATTCATCAATTAAATCTTCTTTATCAAGTCCCAAATACTTTGCATAATCTCTAATAAAATATTTTAAATAAAAAACATCCTTAAAAGCATCCGTATTACCAGCCTCAATGTTTTCTATCTGAGATGGCCTTAACTTTAAATCTTCAGCCACTTCTTCAATTGAAACACCAATGCTTTCTCGGGCTTCCTTTAATTTTTCGCCAATCTCTTTCATTATAATCCTTCCTTAAATAAAATAATATTTTATAAGCCATGTTCTGTTCCTATTTCTAGGCGGCAAACATTTATCTATTGCTAAAAGCAATCCCATAAGAAATTCTAATTCTCTCTTATTAGGTTCCCCTACCAAAATTTGGGTTTCTTACTTGCGGGGTTTACCACGTTTCACTCTTTTATTTCTAAAAGCATCGTCACTGCGGCACTTTATGAAGCTTCACCATATCAAAGACTTAGGTTAAACTTCGCCGTTAGCCAAAAAGCTACCATAGGTTATTTTTTCCCTATGCACAAACACTACAATCATCACAGACTGTGTAAGCATGGACTTTCCTCTACATTATAAAAATGCAGCGTTTGCCAAAATATTATTTACTAGTCTCACCATAAATAATCTTCTCAAGATTAGATAAACGTCTAAGCAAATCCGCATTAGATACCTCTGTCGGAGCAGCATTTCTTAAAACGTCCAATTTAGTTCTCGCATTACGTACTTCTTGTTTTAATCGTATGTTTTCATCAATTAAATCTTTTTTTTCTCGTTCTAAATCTTTAATCATTGAAATCATTTCGTCGTAATCACTTATTACCTCATCTAAGAATTTATCCACCTCTTGGGGTCTATAACCTCTTGTATCGATTTTAAACTCTTTTTCCAAAATATCCTTTGGTGTAAGTAACAATCTTTCCTGAAGCACGGTCATCCCCTCCTTAAACACTATCATTTTCTCAAAAAAAAGACTATTTGTCAATGACCATAAATTGCCATCTAAATAGTCAAAAAAATTATTTTGTTTTTTGCTTGCCCTTTTGCTCACTCAAATTTTCTTTTGTCATAAACTTAAGTAAACTTCCAAGATTTTCTAACTCATCTATTATTGCATTATTAAACTCTTCTCTTGTCATTTGTTGCAAATAATTATAATTTTCATTTTTTAATTTTCTAACTTCTAAAATACCATAATGAACAATTTGTTTTTGTAAATTGCTATTAGCAAATTGTAAAGCAAGCACATTTTGATTAATTGCTGCCTCTACAACATCAACATCATTTTGTAATCTCTCACTTACAAACTTTAAATTCATTCCATTTAAGCGAACAGCCACCATCACTAAAGCTTTATTATCCTTAACAGAATCGGGAGCAAAAGACAAAGAAACTCCATTTTCAAAATCTTTAATCCATCTACTCTTTGCGTTTTCGCTCAACATATTTCCAACCTCCTCAAATTTGACACTTATTATAACACAAACCATTATTTTGTCAAAATAATGTATAATAACTCTCAACCTATTTTTTTAATTTAATTTTTTCCCTCTCATCTATATTTCTAACATAACTAGGCTCTATATACATAAGCAAACATCTTATTTTTTTTTGTTTTTGAATAATAAGCCTTTGTTCTTTTAATAACCTTTCATACTCATTTTTTAAAGTATTAGTTACTCCATATTGAAAATCAAAATTTTCCTCATAACAAGACCTTAAATAAATATTTATAATCTCATCATCAATTTGTAAATCTCTATCTACATACTTTATTGCCTTATCACATTTTTTAATAGCCATTATAGCAAGCTCTTTATCTCGCTTTAATCTTGTACTTGCCCATTTAAGTGCACTATAATCCTCCATCACAGCTTCCATAACTATATCTTTATTGTCCGCTAGCAGTTCATTCGCATATTGTAAAGCCCAGCCATTATTCTTAACAGCCGCAAATACAACATCATAATCACCACGTAATTTATCGCTAGCATACTTAAGCGCATAACCATAATTACTAACAGCAGCCATTACTACTTCTTTATCTCCTCGAAGACGTTTACTAACATATTCTAAAAGATTACCATAACCATGAACCGCCAAAAGAGCTAACTTTTTATTATTATGTAATCGTCTACTTGCATAAGCAAAAGCACTTGCATTATTTTCCACAGCCTTGAAAACAACTCTCTCATCATTTTTCAATTCTTTACTTGCAAAAAGCAAAACATAACCATCATTTTCAACAGCCTTCATTACAATATCCCTATCACCTCGTAATCGCTTGCTCGCAAACTTAAGTTCATATCCCTTTCTACTTACTGCAAGTAATACTACATCTTTATCATCTTGTAATCTCCTACTTACTATAGATAAAGATTTTCCTTGATTTCCAATTAAATTCAAAGCTTCTGACTTATCATCAATATTAAAATTCATTCTCATATAATATTCCCCTTTATTATTATACCAAGAGCAAAAGAAAAAGACTACTGTAAAATAGCCTTTATTCTTCTAACACCTGCACTACTAGCTTCTTCTTTTTTTATCTTAAAATGTCCAAGTTCTCCAGTATGACTAACATGTGGTCCACCACATAATTCCATAGATACATCACCAATTTTATAAACTGTAACAATATCAGGATATCTATCAATAAATGTGCATTCTGCACCAGATTCAATAGCTTCATCCTTACTCATTTCTAACTTTTCAACAGTCAAATCTTCTTCTATCCATTTATTAACTAAATCTTCAACACGTTTTTTTTCTTCATCAGTCATCTTATGATCACAAGGAAAATCAAACCTAAGTCTCTCAGGTGTGATATTACTGCCTAACTGATGAACTTCTGGTCCAATAACCTCTTTTAAAGCCGCATTAAGCAAATGCGTAGCTGTATGATACTTAGTCTCTATCTCACTATTACCAGAAAGTCCACCCTTAAATTTTCCCTTAGATGCAGTTCTTGATTTCTCTTGATGTTCTCTAAACTTTTCATAAAATCCATCAATATCAACAGTCATACCTCTATCTTTAGCTTCCTCTATCGTAAGTTCAATTGGAAAGCCATATGTATCATATAATTTAAAAGAAATATCCTTTCCAATAACCTTCTCATCAGAATTTACTAATTTTTCAAATTCTCTTAAACCTTTTTCTAAAGTTCTACTAAACTTCTTTTTTTCATTAGCAAGTACATCTAATACTACTTGTTTATTTAAATCAAGCTCACTATAATATTTTTCATATTTACTTATAATAAGTAATGCGATCTGTTCATCAAAATTACTATTAATATCTATACCAAGTTTTCTGGCTTGACGAATAGCTCTTCTAATTAATCTTCTTAAAATATAACCTTGATCAGTATTACTTGGTTTAATGCCCGCAGGATCTGCTGCAATAAATACAGCAGTTCTAATATGATCTACTATAATTCTCATAGATTTTTCATTACCCTCATAAGATAAACCACTAATTTCCTCTAATTCATCAATAATATCAGACCATATAGAACTTTTATAATTATCATCCACACCTTCTAAAACAGCAACAATTCGTTCAAGTCCCATTCCAGTATCAACATTTTTTTGTTTAAGCTCACTTATTTTTCCATCTTCATCTTTATAAAATTCCATAAACACATTATTCCAAATTTCCACCCATCTATCATCCTCTGGATCAAATTTTTCTGGAATCTCATCATCACTTCTAAAATAGAAAATTTCCGTATCTCCTCCACAAGGACCAGACTCACCTGCTATCCAAAAATTATCACGAATACCTAAATAAGCAATTCTATCATCACTAATTCCAAGTTCTTTCCACCTACAAGCCGAAACCTCATCACGTGGGATATTATCATCACCCTCAAATACCGTAACAGCTAGTCTTTCTACAGGAATATTTAAAATCTTAGTCAAAAATTCAAAACTATATCCAATAGCTTCTCTTTTAAAATAATCACCTAAACTCCAGTTACCTAACATTTCAAAAAAAGTATGATGCGTCTTATCACCAATTTCATCCAAATCAGTTAATCTCACGCACTTTTGATAATCACAAAGTCTTTTCCCATAAGGATGCTCTTCTCCCATCAAATAAGGAACAAGTGGCTGCATCCCTGCTGTATTAAATAAAACCGTTGGATCATTTTCGGGTACAATAGGTGCGCTTGGTATTTGTCTATGACCATTTTTTTCAAAATATTTTATAAATTCATCTCTAATATTCATGTTCTACCTTCCTCACTACATCAGAAACTTTAATTTTTAAATCATCTAAAGTTCCATCATTATGAATGACATAATCGTAATTATTATACTCATCTAATGCTACCTCAGTCAAATGTTTTTGCTCTTTTTCTGATAAAACACTATCATATCCATCTCGAATTACCCTAATATTAATTACATTATCAAAGTTTTTCTTTGGCCATTCAAGTTCATTAGGAAACCTTGCATCAGAAATAGTTATAATATCAAAATAATAGCTATAAACCTTAATATCCTCACAAATCCTTCTGACAAAAAAATCATTATCTATTTTTTTCCGTATAACATCCGTACCAAGTTCTTGTAATAACTCTCTAGGTTTAGTTTCTTCCGTGCCATCCCAATTACTAATTTTCTTCGCATACTCTTTGATATAACTTCCGTAAGATAAATTAATAACCTTTAACCCTTTACCTTCATATATCTCTTTGACATCCATAGCCACTGTATCTTTACCATGTCTTGCTTTACCAGAAATAACATATATCTTCATCAAAATCCCCCCCTATATGTAAAAACCACCTAATTGTGGTTTTATTCTTCTTTATATATTTTTTCATCCTTTTCTATAATACCATACTTCTCATCATAAAACTTAAATATTGTTTTAAGCGCAGCTATGACAGGTGTTGAAATAAGCATTCCAATAATTCCAAAGAAATAGCCAAAAATAAGTAAACCTAGCATTATTGTTACTGGATGTAACTTAGTTGTTTTTGACATAATTATTGGTTGTAAAAAATTACCCTCTAAAAATTGAATAATCGCAATAACAACCAAACTCAAAATACCAACAGTAGGACTTTGAGTAAGACCAACAATAACAGCTGGCGCTCCACCAATATAAGGTCCAGCATAAGGAATAATATTAGTCAACCCACAAAATAGACCAAATAGCATTGGTGCTTGTAAACCTACTATCCAAAACGCTAAAGATGAAAGTACAAATATTAGCGTACAATCAAGAACAGCTCCTTTAACATAACTTCTTAAAGACACATTAACATCATCTAATAATGCAACTGTTGTTTTCCTAAACTTCTTCGGAATAAAATTAAACAAATTAGAACTATTATCAAAATTTACTATTAAGAAAAATCCAATGATTAAACCAAGGACAAACACTCCAAGACCAGAAAATAAACTAGATATAAAACCTAAAATATTTTGTGGCATTGTTGTAGTTATATTAGTAGCAAACCCTTCAAGTGAAGTAAGTACTTCATGTTTCATCTTTTCAAAATCAATCAAATTAGAGTTATCTAAATTATTAAACAAATCTAAACTCCACTCTTTTACTGTATCAAATACATTCGGAATAATACGTGCAAATTCACGAACTTGATCTATCAAAAGAGGTATCAACGTTACTAGTACTAAAAATATAACCAAAAAAATCAGTAAATAAGTAATAAGTGCTCCTAAAGTTCGCTTTATTTTCTTAGTCTCAAGCCATTTAATAAATGGATCAAAAAGCCAAGCTATTAAAATACCAATAAAAAGAGGTAAACAAATTTCTAAAATTTTAAATATAAAATCCAAAATTTTTGTTTCTTTAAATAATCTAATTACTACATAAGCAATTGCCGCAATAAGTAAAAGATATAAAACTCTTAAAACCTTAGAAGCTAAATCAGTAACCTCATTTACCTTTCTAACATCCAATTCTTTACTAACCTTCCGTCCAAACATATTCATCACCTAGACAGTTAATAGTTCTTTTTCTTTTTCTTTTTCTTTTTCATCAATTACTTTATTATACTTATTAATTAATTCTTGAACATCATCCATTAAGTTATCTTTTTCATCATCAGTTAAATCTTCATTTTTCTTAATATCATTATTACTATCTTGTCTAATATTTCTTAAATTAATTTTTCCGTCTTCCGCAATCTGCTTAACTTGTTTAACATATTCTTTTCTAGTTTCTTCAGTTAAAGCTGGAATATTTAAAATAATGCACTCTCCATTATTATTAGGTGTAAGTCCAATATTAGCTTCATAAATTCCTTTTTCAATATCACTTAAACTAGATCTATCAAACGGTTTAATCATTAACTGTCTAGCTTCAGGAATTGAAATAGTAGCTAAAGACTTAAGTGGTGTTGGTGTTCCATAATAACTAACTGTAACACCATCTAAAATAGCTGGATTAGCTCTTCCTGCTCTAACATTTGTAAAACGTTTTTCCATCGTTTCAATTGCTTTTTTCATCTTGCTTTCTGTTTCATTTAAAACATCGTTCATCTTATCACTCTCCAAAATAATTATAATATATTTACCCTTTATTAGCAAGCAAACTAATAAAAATTTCCTATTATAATTATATGAATTGTCATAAATAATTTCATTAAGTTTAAAACATAAATTTAATATAAAATAATTTTACTGTATAAAAATATTTTTTAAATTTTAAAAGTTATTTCATTAAATCGAAATAACGTAAAAAAAAAGCTAATCACAAAATTAACCTCTTAATCTATTTTATCTGTAAGTAACCAATCAATCATATTGACATGTTTAATGCCATCTCTTGAAAAATCTTCTTCATCAAGTGACACCACATATTTTGGAAAATTATCATTTAGATTTTTATATGCACCAAATTCTCTTTCTGTAACCTTTTCTCCATCGAGTTTATATGCCACTTGAACATATATCTGTTCCTCATATCTTTTAGCAATAAAATCAATCTCACCATTTTTAGTTTTTCCAATATAAACATCATAGCCCCTTGCAATCAAATCATTATAAATTACATTTTCCAAAGCAAAACTTTTATTGATTTCAAAATTATTATTTTTAATCTGTGAAATTCCTAAATCTGTCATGTAATATTTATTAAGTGTTTTTAAAATAGCTTTCCCATGAATATTATAACGGTAAACCTTTTTAATAATAAGCGCCTTACAAAGAGCATCTATATAATTATAAAGCGTTTCACTAGATATCTCTCTTCGCTCAGTTTTTAAAAATCCCATAATATTTTTAAATGAAAATTTCCTTCCTGTTGTATCCACAATATATTGCAAAATCAAATTAAATAACGAAACATCTTTAAGACCTAATCTATCAACCACATCTCTTAAAATAATAGAGTCAAAAACACTATATAAATAATTTTTTATATTTTCTTCATCCTCAAAATCCGTTACATTAGGAAGACCGCCCCATTTAACATAATCCCAAAAAGTATTTTCATCTTTACCATCTTTTAAAGTAAGGTCTACATACTCTCTATAAGTAAGCGGATTTATTAAGAAAGAAACATATCTTCCTGAAAGAACCGTAGAAAGTTCATCTGAAAGTAGCTTACTATTAGAACCAGTAATAAATATACTTATATTTTCAAGCGAAGCTCTAAGTGAATTTATAACCTTTTCAAAATTATCTACATTTTGAATTTCATCAAAAAACACATAATACATTTTTTTATCTATAATTTTACCTTTAATATATTTATTTAATGCTCTATAATTTTGCAAATCTTCATATTCAATATATTCAAAATTAACATATATAATATGATCATCACAAACCCCTTTATCACGAAGTTCATCGAATATCTGCCTCAAAATAACAGATTTACCGCATCTTCTAATACCAACTAAAATTTTAACCAAATTACTATCATAAAATCCTCAAAAAAAAAGAAGCTAATCAAAATTAACCTCTTATTTAATATTTTTAAGTACAAAAGTCTTAGTTCTACTCATCTCTTCGAAAGTAGTCATAACACCTTCGTTACCAATTCCTGAATGTTTCCATCCACCAAATGGCATCTCAAATGGTCTAAAGAATGATGCTCCATTGATAACTGCTCCACCACACTCTAACTTATCAGCTACATACTGACATGTTTTCATATTTTTTGAAAACACACAGCCACATAAACCATAGCTAGATTGGTTAGCAATCTCTATAGCCTCATCTATATCTTCAAATTCAATAATTGGAACAACTGGTCCAAAAATTTCCATATCTTTAGCTACATCCATATCTTTAGTAACATTATCTAAAATTGTAGGTTCATAGAAAGCTCCTTTACGCCTTCCCCCAAATACTAACTTAGCTCCAGCTTTTACAGTATCATTAACTTGTTTTTCAACGTTTTTAGCTGCTTGTTCACTAATTAAACATCCTAATGTAGCTTCTGGATCACTTGGCATTTTCATCGGAATATTTTTAAAAGTGTCAACCAATTTTTTCACAAATTTTTCCTTTACATCCTTATGAACAATAAACCTTTTTGAAGCGCAGCAAACTTGTCCAGTATTGTAAAGTCTTCCCCAGATGATTTCTTTAACAGCTAAATCAACATCACCATCTTTACATAAGATAAATGCATCATTACCACCTAACTCCAAAGTTACATGAGTAATATTTTTAGCACATTTAGCCATTGTCTCCGCACCAGCAATAGTTGAACCAGTTAAAGTAACTAAAGCTACACCCGGATTTTCAGCTAAAGCTTGTACAGCTTCTCCTCCAGCGCCATTTAATAAATTAATAACTCCCCCTGGAACTCCTGCTTCAATTAATAGCTCTACATACTTAGTTAAAGTAAGTGGATTATGAGCAGAAGGTTTTAAGATAACACTGTTACCCATAAGTAGTGCTGGCGGTACTTTTTGACAGAACAAATCACTTGGGAAATTAAATGGAATAACTGCCACAACCACTCCTAGTGGATACCTTTCAGTATATTGAATATGATGTTCTTGCCCTGGTTCTACTCCAGCAGGAATAACCTTCCCATATTCGTGTTTTGCTTTTTCACAAAAAGCTGGAATTCCAATAGAAACATTGGCAATTTCACCTATAGCTTCACTAATAGGTTTACCAGTTTCATCACTAAGTAACATAGCAAGTTCATCTTTATGCTTCTCTACAAGCTTAACAAACTTCATTAAAATAGAAGCTCTTTCATGAATTGGTTTCTTTTCCCATTCTTTTTGACCTTTAATAGCTGCCTCTACAGCTCTATCACAGTCCTCTTTAGTCGTATCAGGAACTGTATCAATTAACTCATTTGTAGCTGGATTATATACTTCGATAACTTTACCTGAAGAAGCATCGACCCACTCACTACCTATTAAATTTTTAGCCAATTATTCATTACCTCCAAACGCAGTATAAGAAAGTGATAATCCTCCAACAGTATTAGATGAATGATCACCCATACCATATTCACCAAATGTAAATACCATTAAGAATTCTTTATTAGGAATAACCTTCTTAACTTCTGGATAAATTTTATCCTCAATTTGTGATAAAGCAAGTCCAAGTCTTCTTCCACCACAGTGAACTAAGAAATAAGAATTTGCCTCACTTACCATTAATTTATTTAAATTATTAATAGTCTCCTCATTAGCTTTTAAAATACCTTCTGGAGTATTAGTTAATTGAATAACAGCTGTATTAAGAGCTAAATTAGCACCAATATTCATTGATAAATCATCATTACCAAACATTGGGTGACGAACAGCTGTAACCTTACCAATTGGATCTTTTACTCCAAGTGGAGCGCAAATAGTTTCAGTAAGTAAATTATTACCCATTAAAGACTCTACTGATTTACCAGTCCACTCAGCATATTTTTTAAGTGCTGGCTCATGGTCGATTTCAACAAGTGTTCTTTCATCTCTAACTTTAGTAATAACACCAACATTATTAGTTTCATGATAAGCACCTGTATAAAGGTTCTTCATTTCACCTTTAGTATAGAAAATAGCAATTGTTAAACCATCAGCAAATGCTTCTCCATCATTTAAAATACTCCATTTTCCCTCAACTGTATTATCAGCAGCTGATCCACCAAATACTGGAACATTACCAATAACATCTTGAATACCTTCTAAATATTCTTCTTCGTTAGCTGGTGAAGCTGACATAAAGAAGAAATCAGGTTCTTTATCTGCCCCTTTAACTTTACTAATAGCATCGCGAGCTACTCTTCTACCTACTTCTCTTGGAGTTTCGCTAGTTTGTGCACTACCAGCAGTAACAACCTCTAAATCTCCACCAAAAAGCATCATACCAGAATAACCAGTTTCTTTATTTAAATATCCATCTTGTGTACATATAGCAGCAGATGAAGTACATCCAATAACTGGTACATCACCTAAAACACTTTTTACTCCTTCCATAATTTTGTTTTGATCTTGTACGCAACTTGTGAATAATAACCCAACTTGTGGATTTTCAATCACATTTGCCATTTTAGCAGTTTCAGCTCCAGATGCAAAAGCATCAACATTTTCACTGTAACCTACTTTTGTTTTTAACATTAAATAACCTCCCTTTATATTAATAAGCTTCTTCAAATAAACTTATTATATCTTCTTTAGTAACCTCTCTTGGATTACCACCTGTACATGGATCTTTAAATGCCTTCTCAGCCATAACTTCAAAATCCTCTTTACGAACGCCAAGTTCACTTAAGTGCTGTGGAACTCCAAGTTTAGTCTCTAACTCTCTAACAGCATTTACTACTAAATCTACACACTCTTCATCACTTTTACCATCAGTATCTAAATCAAATGCTTTAGCCATAGCTCTATATCTATCTTTAGAGGCTTCACCATTCCATTTTAAAACATAAGGTAAGAATAATGAACAAGCAATACCATGTGCAACATCATAAGTAGCGCCTAATTGATGAGCCATTGAATGAACTATTCCAAGTCCAACATTAGAAAAGCCCATACCAGCAATATATTGACTTATGCCCATATTAATCATTGCATCTTTGTCTTTACTAACAGCTTTCTCTAGGTTATGATAAGTCATTTCCATACTCTTTAGATGGAACATATCTGTCATCTCCCAGTGAGCTTTAGTAATATAACCTTCCATTGCATGAGTTAAAGCGTCAAGTCCAGTTGCCGCTGCTGTCATCTTAGGCATTCCTGCCATTAATTCCATATCGACAATTGACAATACTGGAATATCATGTGGATCAACGCAAACCCTCTTAACTACATTTTCCTCATCAGTAATAACATAGTTAATTGTTACCTCAGCTGCTGTACCAGCTGTTGTTGGTAAAGCAATAATTGGTAAACAAGGATTTTTAGTATCAGCCGTACCCTCTAATGAATTGATATCATAGAATTCAGGATTTTTAATTACAATACCAATACATTTAGCTGTATCAATAACTGATCCACCACCAACTGCCACAATAACATCAGCATTTTCTTTCTGACAAAAATCAATACCTTCTTGGCAGTTAGTAATTGTTGGATTAGGTTTAACATCATCATACACTGCATATGAGACATTACCATCTAATTCCTTAATTACCATATCAGTTACCCCACAGTCCATTAAAGTCTTGTCAGTAACTAATAATACTTTTTTGAAGTGTCTCTTCTTAATTTCTGGAACTAAATTTTCTCTAGCTCCCCATCCAAAATAAGAAGTTTCATTCAAAATAATCCTATTACTCATCACACCACCTTCCATTCTACAATTTAATTATACCATTTTTAAAAAAACTTTTTTTATTTTTCCACAGTTTTAATTGGAAGAAATGCCAAAAAACGTAAAGAAAAAAGAAGATAAAAGTATATCTTCCACAAATTACAAAAGAATGGTCATATAAACTGGCAAATATGTTATTCCACCATTTTCCCTATAATCACCAGTATGAATTACATAAGAGTTAGCTAAATAATTATTATATTTTTTTATAAATTTATTTAAAGAAGTCAAAGTATAATTTTTACCAGATTTCACTTCTATTGGTGAAATATTATGTCTATTAGTAATTAAAGATTTTGAAATAAGGAAATCAATTTCCATCCTATCATCACTGCTATCTCTAGAACTATTAGAATAAAAATATAATTTATGGCCACTAGATACTAGCATCTGTGCCACTACATTTTCAAGTATCATTCCACCATTATATTCTAACTTATCAAACAATATTTTTTTATAAATTTCTTCAGATACAATTCCATTTTCATCAAAAGAGTGTGAAATTAAAAGTCCAGTATCAGCCATATAACATTTATAAAAAGTACTATCTAAATTTAAAGAAAGACCTAAACTAGGTTCAGTTGTATTAAATGCTTGATTAACAATCATTGCATCATCAAGCCATAAAAAAGCATCTTCATAGTCTCTTGTTTTTGCATTTTTATCCAAAGAAGTAATTTTAAATTTCTTCTCATGCTTTTGTAATTGTGATGGTATTTCATCAAAAATATTTCTAACCTTCAAACTATACTTGCCAGCATGTTTCACAATATCATCACGGTACAAATCTAAAATATTTCTTTTTATTTGATCCACCTTATTAAAATCTTTAGAATTAACATATTCCTCCACCGCTTGAGGCATTCCTCCAACTATCATATACTTTCTAAAATAATCCATTGCTTTTCTATGAAAAACTTCTCCTAATGCTTTTTTCTCATTAAAGCACTTTCTAATCAATTCCATTAAATTGTCATTTCCCATTGCCCATAAAAATTCTTCAAAATCCATCGGATACATTTTTAAATGTTGTTCTTCTGAAGGAATTAAAATATCACTAACATTTTCTTTTGTTGAAACAAGTGAACCAGTTTCGATATAATCATATCTTCCATCTGCCACTAAATACTTAATTGCTGATCTTGCTCTTGGATATAACTGTACTTCGTCAAAAATTATTAAACTGTCTCTTTCATATAACTTAACATTATAGTAATTAGATAAATATAAAAATAAACTGTCCAAATCATCTAAATATAAATCAAATAATTTTTTTATTTCTTCTGGAACTCTATTAAAATCAAGAAGAATGTAACTCTTATAATTTTCTTTAGCAAACTCTTCCACTATATAACTTTTACCTGTACGTCTAGCTCCATAGGTAAGCAAAGCTGTTTTTCCATTAGAATCATTTTTCCATTTAACTAACTTATCATAAATTTTCCTTCGCATAATATTGCCTCCTAATTATGTTATACACGAAATCAAAAATTTTACAACAATATTTTTACACCAAATCAAGATTTTTATATAGCGAAATTTACACCAAATCAAGAATTTTTGAAATAAAAAAGGAAGTAATGAATCATGTCCATGTGGAACTCATAAAAAATATAAACATTAATATGGAAAAAATAGGCCCAAAATAAGCCTATTTTAAACTATCGTAATTCTTAAATCCTGGGATAATTTTCTCACCAACAATAAGTGGTCTTTTTATAAGCATTCCATCACTAGAAAGTAATTTAACTTTTTCCTCAAAACTCATACTATCTAGTTTATCTTTTAAACCAAGTTCTCTATACTTCATACCAGATGTATTAAAAAATTTTTTAATATCTAAACCACTTTCATTTATCCATTTAGTAAGTTCTTCTTCAGTTGGAGTCTCTAGAACTATATCTCTTAAAGTATATTCAATATTATTATCATCAAGCCATTTCTTAGCCTTCTGACATGTTGAACACTTGGCATGCCATATAAAAATCATATATTCTCCTTTAACTCATTGTACTTACTTATAAATTTTTCATATAACTCATCACATTTATCCTTATCCATCTCAGGAATATCTTCTAAAAGATTCAAATAATTAAGTTCATCATATTTAGAAAAACCCAAATGATGAAATGGTAAAAATTCAATTTTTTTAATATTTTTTATTTTTAAAATATACTTAGCTAAACTATTGATATATTCCTCACTATCCATCATTCCAGGTACAACAACCTGACGAATCCATACATCTTTACCACTCTTATTTAACTCACGAATAAATCTTTCACTCTCAAGCATATTATAACCAGTTAATTTCTTATAACCATTACCATCAGTATATTTAACATCAAATATAACTAAATCCACCAAATCGAGAATTTCCTTATAATCACCCAGACCCGCGCCAGCTGTATCTAAAGCAATATTAATTCCTTCTTGTTTTAATAATTTACAGCACTCTACTAAAAAATCTATTTGTAAAAGTGGTTCACCACCGGAGAAAGTTACTCCACCCTTTTTACCAAAATAAGGTTTATTACGAATAATTCGCTGAACTAACTCCTCTGGAGTGTAATTATCCTTACCTCTAGTCCACATTTCTGGATTATGACAATATAAACATCTGAGCTTACATCCAGTCAAAAACACAACCGTTCTAATACCTGGACCATCAACTAAGCCCATTGTTTCAATCGAATCAACAGAACCACTACATTTTTTCATGGAATGTTCTCGCTATAACTTCTTCTTGTTGTTTTCTAGTAAGTCTATTAAATCTAACCGCATAACCAGATACTCTAATTGTAAGAAGTGGATATTTATCAGGATCATTCATCGCTTCTATTAACATTTCTCTATTCAAAACATTAACATTCAAATGATGAGCCCCTTGAACAAAATAACCGTCAAGTAAAGAAACTAAATTCTCGGTTCTCTCTTCTTCAGAGTGTCCTAAAGAAGATGGAACAATACTAAATGTATTAGAAATACCATCGCGGCAGCAATTCGCATAATCAAGTTTAGCCACTGAATTAAGTGATGCGATAGCTCCACTACTATCTCTTCCATGCATTGGATTAGCTCCAGGTGCGAAAGGTTCACCGGCTTTTCTACCATCAGGTGTAGTACCTGTCTTCTCACCATAAACTACATTAGAAGTAATAGTTAATACTGATAAAGTAGGATGCGCATTTCTATAACATTTATGTTTAGAAAGTTCCTTAAACATCTTATCTAATATTTCTTTCGCAATATTATCTACTCTATCATCATCATTACCATATTTAGGATAGTCACCATCTATCTCAAAATCTACCGCAATTCCATTTTCATTTCTAATTGGTTTTACTTTCGCATACTTAATAGCTGAAAGTGAATCAGTTGCGACAGAAAGACCAGCCACACCATATGCCATTAGTCTATTAACATCAGTATCGTGTAAAGCCATTTGTCCAGCTTCATAAGCATATTTATCATGCATGTAATGAATAATATTCATCGCATTAGAATAAATATCAGCAACTTTCTCAATCATCTTAAAATAAGCTTCTTTTACCTTATCATAATCAAGTACTTCATCAGTCATTTTTTCAAAACCTTCGACTGCAAGTTCTCCGGTTCTCTCATCAACACCACCATTAATCGCATATAAAAGTGATTTAGCTAAATTACATCTAGCTCCAAAAAACTGCATATCTTTACCTTCGCGCATAGCTGATACGCAGCACGCAATCGCATAATCATCACCATAAATAGGTCTCATAACATCGTCGTTTTCATATTGAATAGCATCTGTTTTAATACTCATTTTAGCGCAGTACCTCTTAAATGTCTCAGGTAATTTAGTTGACCAAAGTACTGTCATGTTAGGTTCTGGCGAAGTATCCAAATTAGTTAAAGTATTTAAAATTCTAAAGCTTGTTTTCGTAACCATACTCTCGCCCTCATCGGTAATACCACCGATAGAGCAAGTTACCCAAGTTGGATCTCCAGAGAATAACTCATCATAATCAGGAGTTCTTAAATGTCTAACAAGTCTAAGTTTAATAACAAACTGATCGATTAACTCTTGAACCTCTTCTTCTGTAATTAACCCTGCTTTTAAATCTCTTTCGAAATAAATATCGAAAAACGCATCAACACGGCCCAAACTCATAGCCGCACCATTATTTTCCTTAACAGAAGCTAAATATCCAAAATAAGTCCATTGTACAGCTTCTTTAGAATTAGTTGCCGGTTTAGATATATCAAATCCATATCTTAAAGCCATTTTCTTGATTTCATCCAAAGCTTTATACTGCATTGAAACTTCTTCTCTAAGTCTAATTAATTCATCAGTCATTGGACCGAGTAACTTATTATCCCATTCATTTTTCTTTTGTTCCATCAAATAATCAATACCATATAAAGCTACTCTTCTATAATCACCTATAATTCTTCCTCTACCATAAGCATCAGGAAGACCAGTAAGCAAGCCATTATGTCTAGCTTTTCTAATATCATTAGTATAAGCATCAAAAACACCTTGATTATGTGTTTTTCTATATTCATTAAAATATTTATCAACCTCAGGATTTAACTTATAACCATATGCATCCAATTCTTGATAAACCATTCTAATACCACCATAAGGGTTAACCATTCTCTTAAGTGGTGCATCTGTTTGTAGACCAACAATTACATCATCATCTTCATTTATATATCCTGGTTCAAAAGCATTAATACCACTCATATGATCTACATCGATATCTAAAACATGCTTTTTTAATTCCTCTTTTAAAAGTTCTGAACATTTTCCCCAAACACTATCTGTTTTTTTAGTAGTGCCTTTTAAAAATGTTTCATCACCATCATATTTTGTATAATTAGATTTAATGAAATCACTAACATTAATTTCGCGTGTCCATTTTCCTTCTTTAAAATCTTTCCATGCTTCCATAACATCATCCTACTTTCCACACAAAATTATAATATTTTAAATAAGTATTAGTCAACAAAATCACTATGTTTCACAAAAAAAATTACAAGTTTGTGTAAACTCATAATTCTTTAAATCAAAACCGCAAATTCGTTTGAAATATTTATATTATTTTATTTACCTTATTTAATAATAACATACATACCTCACCATCACCAATTAAAGTAATAGAAAATGTTTTATAACCTATTCTATTTATACTTGCCCCGCAGTGATAAACAATATTACCATCAATTATAAAATATCTATCATGAAAGGAATTATCATAAATAACCTTTAAATTATGATATTGTTTATTATATTTCAAAACATCTTGCTTTGTAAGTAAATTATTTGGTTTAGTTATAATAGTTACATTAACTTTTAATCTTTTAATTATATCTAAAATCGTATTATCTGCATAACCATCTATTATAATTATCTCTTTTTTGGCCTCTTTAAATATTTCTTGTATTTTTGAATATGCATCATAAATTTGTCCATCAAAATATATTTCATTAACCTTTTTCTTTTCTTCTAATTTATTAAATGTACTTTGTAATAGTTTTATTTGAGAGTCATGCTCAAGCACCATATTATTTATATATTTTTGTTCTATCAAATTAGATGATATATATTTTCTCATAGCCACAAAAGCTCGCATAATAGTAATACTCATTTCAGTCGCAACTTTTGTTTTAATAATAGTAGCAAGCATAGCCACACCTTGTTCGGTAAAAACATAAGGTAATTTCCTTATTCCGCCATAATCATTCCAACTTGAAGTCCCAATTTGGGACTTCAAGTTAAAAAACTCATTTTTAGTTAATTGAAAATAAAAATCATCAGGAAATTTATCAACGTTTCTTTTTACAGCTTGATTAATAGTTTTTGTTCCATTAACGCACCCATAAAGTTTAGCTAAATCGCTATCTAACATCACCTGTACCCCACGAACTTCATAAATTAAATTTTCTATATTAATATAATCCTTATTAATTACCTCATTCATAACTAAACCTCCTTTAGTATATCTTTATCATAAAGTAAACTAACAACGTTTTCATCTATCATTTTAACTTTAATTACCCACAAAATTATAAATATCCTTTCTAACATAAAATACATTATATTTTAATTATTGAAAACTATAACACCTCATTAATTATTATCACTCTTAAAAATTAAAGAAAAAGTATAAAAATGTAACTTATTTTTAGCTTTATTATATTATTTTATTCACTCTACTTGATAATAATTTACACATATATTCATCACCAATTAAAGTAATAGAAAATGTTTTATAACCTATTCTATTTATACTTGCCCCGCAGTGATAAACAGTTTTGCCATCTAATATAAAATATCTATCATGAAAGGAATTATCATAAATAACCTTTAAATTATAATATTGTTTATTATATTTCAAAACATCTTGCTTTGTAAGTAAATTATTTGGTTTAGTTATAATAGTTACATTAACTTTTAATCTTTTAATTATATCTAAAATCGTATTATCTGCATAACCATCTATTATAATTATCTCTTTTTTGGCCTCTTTAAATATTTCTTGTATTTTTGAATATGCATCATAAATTTGTCCATCAAAATATATTTCATTAACCTTTTTCTTTTCTTCTAATTTATTAAATGTACTTTGTAATAGTTTAATTTGAGAATCATGCTCAATCACCATGTTGTTGATATATTTTTGCTCAAGCAAATTAGAAGAAATATATTTTCTCATAGCCACAAAAGCATCCATAATAGCAATGCTTACTTTTGTAGCTACATCAGTTTTTAATATTGTGGCAAGCATTGCCACACCTTGCTCTGTAAATACTGTATGCCCTTTTCTGGAACCACCCTTTGAAGTCGCAATTTGCGACTTCAAAAATTATACTCACTTTCTGTAATTCTAAAGCAAAATCTTTCTGGAAATTTTGCTTTATTTCTATTAACCGCTTCATTTATTCTTTTTGTTTCAGTATGATAAAGCATAGCTAAATCACTATCTAACATCACCTGTTTACCTCTTACTTCATAAATTAAATTTTCTATATTTACTTCATCTTTAACCATAGTATTATTCATATCATCACCTATATATAACATACAATATTTTTAACTAATTTCCTTTTTTTCAAACACAAAAAACAACCAGAAAAAATCTGATTATTTAAATTTACAATTTCAAATTAAAACCTCAAAAAAGATATGACTTTAAAATAGTCGAGCTCTTACTTTAAAAAAGTCGGAACTTAATTTTAAAAAAGTCGGATTTTAAATATTAAACATCTATAATTATTATTCAATGTATACTTTCCAGTGAATATTTTTTTCGTAAACAGAACCTTTGGTCCAATGAAAAATTAGAGTTCAAAAAAGTGACCATAAAAGCCACTTATAAATATTTCTTAATTCTATCAAATTCTCTAGAATCATCTAAATCAGTTTTAGCTAAACTTTCAAATAACTTCTTCTGATCACGAGAGAGCTTCTTAGGAGTAATAACATTTAAAACAATATACATATCACCTTTTCGGCCATTATTCACATCAGCTATACCTTTACCTTTAATACGAAGCTTATCCCCACTTAAAGATCCAGCAGGCACACTAACCTTAACTGTACCATACAAAGTAGGAACCTCAATCTTCGCGCCAAGTACCGCATCAGTAATAGTAATAGGCATATCTAAATAAATATCATTGTCATCTCTTTCAAATATAGGATGTTTTCTAACATAAAACTCTAAATAAATATCTCCATTAGGTCCACCATTAACTCCAGCTTCACCTTTACCAGAAATACTAAGTTGATTTCCAGTATCTACTCCAGCTGGAATAGTAACCTCAATATCTTTGTTCTTTTTAACCCTTCCAGTTCCACGGCAAGTCTTACAAGTATCTTCAAATATAGTTCCTCTTCCACCACATTTATCACATGTCGTTCTTGTCATAAATGAACCAAATAAAGTTTGTTGCTGACCAGTAATTGTACCAGAGCCATGACACTTATCACATGTTTTAGAACCATGTCCACCCTCTCCATTACAGTCATCACACTTCTCATTCAAAGTTAAATTAATTGTTTTCTTACATCCGAAAGCCGCCTCTTCAAAATCCAAATCAATTTGAATAACTCTGTCTGGTCCTTTTTGTTTTCTAGTAGAACCTCTTCTACCACCAAATGAACCAAAACCAGAAGAAAAACCGCCACCAAACATACCATCAAAAATATCGCCTAAATCTATATCTCCAAAATCAAATCCTGAAAATCCTCCATATCCTGCACCAGAGCCTCCAGCTCCTCCACTAAATGCGGCATGACCAAATTGATCATACTGTCTACGTTTAGTCTCATCAGATAAAACCGCATATGCTTCCTGTGCCTCTTTAAACTTCTCTGCCGCATCAGGTTCCTTAGAAACATCTGGATGGTATTTCTTAGCTAACTTTCTAAAAGCACTTTTAATTTCAGCCTCACTCGCATCTTTTGAAACGCCGAGTACCTCATAATAATCTCTTTTATTCATACTTATCACCTACTTCGGTAAATATTTTTAAACTCCTCTATTAAATCTTTAAATGTATCCATTGCTGATTGTATAACTTTAGGGTTATTCATGTCAACACCAGCCACCTTAAGTTCATCTATCGGATCCATACTACCGCCAAGTGTTAAGAACTTCAAATAATTATTCAAAGCCTCCTTATCACCATTCATAATATTTTCCGCAATATAACTTGCCGCAGCTAACCCTGTCGCATATTGATACACATAAAAGTTGTAATAGAAATGTGGAATTTTTTCCCACTCATATCTAATCTCTTTATCGCTAGTCATATTATGACCAGAATATTTTTCATATAATTTATAATATTCATTAGATAAAAACTCACTAGTCAAAACAGTCCCTTCTTGTTCCTTTTTATGAGTTAAATATTCAAACTCCGCAAACATTGTTTGACGAACAATTGAACCCTTAAATAGTTCCATTAAACTGTCTATTATAGATAACTTTTCATTCTTATCATCCGTATGATTAATCAAATACCTAGCTAATATTAACTCATTAACCTGTGAAGCCACTTCTGCTACAAATATCTTATACTGATGATATACATAAGGATTGTTCTTATTAGAATAATATGAATGCATCGAATGACCAAGCTCATGAGCTAAAGTTGAAACATCGTCAAACTTGCCATTAAAATTCAAAAGCAAATAAGGATTAGTAGTATAACTACCCCAAGAATAAGCGCCACCTTTTTTACCATGGCTAGGCATCACATCTATCCACTTTTCATCAAATGCTTTCGATAAATCAGTAATATAACTATCACCTAAAATAGATAACGCATCTAAAACAATATCCTTAGCCTCTTCAAAAGTATAATTCTTATTAGATTCTGGAACTAAACTACTATAAATATCATAAATATGAATCTCATCAAGTCCCATAACCTCTTTCTTTAAAGCATAATAATCATCCATAATATAAAGGTTTTTATGTAAAACATCAATCAAATTATCATAAACCTTATTATCAATATTACTATCAAATA
Source organism: uncultured Bacilli bacterium (assembly GCA_944358535.1). Lineage (GTDB taxonomy): Bacteria > Bacillota_I > Bacilli_A > RF39 > UBA660 > Coprosoma. The sequence continues at coordinate 23,655 of CALVRH010000014.1, forward strand.
AAGCCGCATCTCTCGCATCTTTAAATCCACGCCTTAAAGCCAGCACATTATCCGTATTTACCTTACCACTATAACTAGAAGCAAAAGTATTTTGTAAATTCTCATACTCTTTATAAAGGGTATAAAATGCACTTTTTCTAACTTCCCTATTATTATCCATAATATACTTTGAAAAATTAATATTAGAAAGCTCTACATCATTATTATCACTATCTTTAATAATTCCAAACTTCATATCAGAATTTCTTAAATAACTAACTGTATCTTCACTATTATTTAAACTCTTACCTAAACTAGAAAGTAACTCTTCTTCCTTATCAGATAAAATATGATCTTTCATTCGAAGTACATTTCTAAACTCATATTCATACATCTTAAGTTCAGATTTTTCATTCATAAATCTATCAAAATCTTCTTTAGAAAGCTTAAGTAACTCTGGTAAAACATAAGAACTCTTGGCTCCAATATCCGTAAGTACCTTCTCAATCTTACCCTTAAGCTCTTGGTATTTACTATTACTAGTATCCTCATCGAACTTAAGTGCCGCATACATATAAACCGCATCAGCTTTTTTAGAAAACTCTTCATCAAACATCAAATATTCATAAATAGTATCCGCATTATTAAGTTTTCCTTTAAACACTAAATATTTATCACCATTAGACTTCACATATTCATAGTCTTTAAGCCATTCATCTTCTGATATATAAATTTTACTTAAATCCCACTTATACTTCTCATCTATTTCATCCCTAGTTTTATCTTTTATAATCATATTTATTCCTTTCATAAAGAGAAAGTTCTAGTCTCCTAGAACTTCTATTTTTCTTCATATTCAGCGTCTTTTACATCTTTATCTTTTTTATCTGAAGAACTATCATCAGCATTTTGGGCTTCTTGTGCTTTCTTAGCTGCTTCTTCGTAAACTTTAGCACCTAATTCCATAGCTTTTTCTTGTAATTTATCTTTCTTAGCTTTAATATCATCTAAGTCATCTTTCTTAAGTGCTTCCTCTAAGTCCTTAATTAAATCTTCAGCTTGTTTTTTATCTTTTTCATCTACTTTATCTCCTAAATCTTTAATAGATTTTTGAGTAGCAAATATCATTTGTTCAGCTTCATTTTTAACATCGGCTTCTTCTTTACGTTTTTCATCAGCTGCTTTATTAGCTTCAGCCTCCTTAACCATCTTATCGATTTCATCATCAGATAAATTAGTTGAAGATGTAATTGTAATAGATTGTTCCTTATTAGTACCTAAATCCTTAGCTTTAACATTAACAATACCATTCGCATCGATATCAAACGTAACTTCGATTTGTGGAACTCCTCTAGGAGCTGGTGGTATATTAGTTAATTGGAAATTACCAAGTGTTTTGTTATCAGCCGCCATTGGTCTTTCACCTTGTAAAATGTGAATATCTACAGCAGGTTGATTATCAGCAGCTGTTGAGAACACTTGTGATTTACTTGTTGGAATAGTCGTATTTCTTGGAATTAATACTGTACATACTCCTCCGAGTGTCTCAATACCAAGTGAAAGTGGTGTAACATCAAGAAGTACGATATCATTAACATCACCAGTTAATACTCCACCTTGAATAGCCGCACCCATAGCAACAACCTCATCTGGGTTAACACCTTTAGAAGCTTCTTGTCCAAGTTCTTCTTTAATAATTTCAGCAATTCTAGGCATTCTAGTAGAACCACCTACTAATAATACTTTATCTATATCTTTCTTAGTTAACTTCGCATCTTTTAAAGCTTTTCTAACTGGTTCTAATGTAGATTCAGTTAAATCACGAGTTAAATCTTCAAATTTAGCTCTACTTAAACTAATCTCTAAGTGAACTGGTCCATCTTCGCCTTGTGAAATAAATGGTAAAGATATATTAGTAGTAGTCATACCACTTAAATCTTTCTTAGCTTTTTCAGCCGCATCTTTTAATCTTTGCATAGCCATCTTATCTTTAGATAAATCAATACTATTAGATTTCTTAAACTCAGAAACTAAGTAATCGATAATTCTTTGGTCATAATCGTCACCACCTAAATGGTTATTACCACTAGTAGACTTAACCTCAAATACTCCATCACCAATTTCTAGAATAGAAACATCGAATGTTCCTCCACCTAAATCGTAAACTAAAATTTGTTCAGTTTTTTCTTGTTTATCCATACCATAAGCTAAAGCTGCCGCAGTTGGTTCATTGATAATTCTTTCAACCTCTAAACCAGCAATCTTACCAGCATTTTTAGTAGCTTGTCTTTGAGCATCATTAAAATATGCTGGAACAGTAATAACTGCTTTCTTAACATCCTCACCTAAATAAGCCTCAGCAGTTTTTTTCAAATCTCCTAAAATCATCGCACTAATTTCTTCAGGAGTATATTCCTTACCATTAGCTTTAACTTTCTCTTTAGTTCCCATCAATCTCTTAATAGAAGAAATTGTATCTGGATTAGTTACCATTTGGTTTTTAGCCGCTTGACCAACGATAATCTCTCCATTTTTAAATGCTACAACAGATGGTGTAGTACGTGAACCTTCAGGGTTCGCAATAACCTTAGCTTCGCCACCTTCGTAAACGGCAACACAACTATTTGTTGTACCTAAGTCAATACCTATTGTTTTACTCATATATAATCATTCCTTTCTTATTCACTAACTTTGACCATAGCTGGTCTAATAACTTTATCTTTAAGCATATAACCCTTCTGCATAACTTCAACTACCATGCCAGGTTCCATGCCCTCCACCTTCTCAGTAAGCACTGCTTGGTGGAATTTAGGATCAAATGCTTTACCTTTGTCATCGATAGCCTTAACATCATACTTTTCCATAACCTCTACCAAATGACAATATATCATCTTAAATCCCGCCAAGAATTTTGAAAGCTCATCATCTAAATTTTCATCATCTAAATTAATTGCTCTTTCAAAATTATCAATAGAAGGTAAAATATCTTTAACTAAATCTTCATTAGCAAACTCTAACATCTTACTAACTTCTTCATCTTTTCTTTTTCTATAATTAATATTGTCAGCTTTTGCTTTTAATACCTCTTCTTCTAATTCTTTTATTTTCTTTAAACTTTCTTCTAACTTATCATCATGACATTTACACTCTTTATGCTTATCATGCTTATCGCATTTGCACTTCTTATCTTTGTGCTTATCATGGTGTTCGTGCTTATCTTCATGTTTGTCATAATGTTTTTCATGATCATGATGCTCATGTTTATCATGTTCATGCTTTTCATATTTTTCTTCTTTATCCACCTATATCACCTACCTATATTCTCCTTAATGTAATTAAGTAATGCTTCAGCCCGTCCATATTCCATTCTTTTTGGACCAATCAAAGCAATCGTTCCTTCTTCACCATCTTTGTAAAAACTCGTTTTAATAATTGATACATCATCATCAATCGAATTTTCACTTCCAATATAAACCTTAATCTCATCATCATCAGTCTTAATACTCTTGATAAGATCTTTATCCTCAAACTTATTTAGTAAAGTTCGAATCTTACTAACATCATCAAATTCAGGTTCCATTAATAAATTATTCGTTCCACTCATTCTAATATGTGGCTTAGCCGAAAAATCACTAAACGCATTATAAAATGCATTGTATAAAGCTTCATGTTCTTTAACATAACGGTTAATTATCGGTTTAACCTCAAACTCTAAAACCTGACTTACTTCATCAATTGGAACACCTACGATTAATTTACTAATAATATCAATAGTCTGCTTAACTTCAGCTTTACTAACATTACCATCAATAACTACATTACGGTTTTCTACATGTCCTTTATCGGTAATTACAATAGCAATCATTTTATTATCATCTATCGGCACTACCTCAACCTTCGCAATTTTATTGTCACTAGAAGAATGACCTAAAACTATAGCTGTGTAATGCGTAAGTTCTGAAACAATTTCCATACTTTTTGTAATCGCATCAGAAAGAACTAATGCATTATTTGAAAATATCTGTTTCAATTTTAACATATCCTCACCATTAAGTTCTTTAGGTACCATAATATTATCAACATAATATCTGTACCCTTTATCACTTGGAACTCTACCAGATGAAATATGTGTCTTTTGAATTAAAGAAAGTCCTTCAAGAGCTGCCATCTCATTTCTAACCGTTGCACTCGAACACTTCATCTTCTTACATAAAGCCTTAGAACTAACCGGTGTCGCTGTCTTAATATAATTTTCAACAATTAATTTTAATAATTCTTCTTGCCTTTTCGATAGCATTTAATCACCTCTTTTAGCACTCTTTTTATCTGATTGCTACTTCATTATAACATTGTATTCTAGCACTGTCAATATATGACTGCTAAAAAACTACATTTTTTTTCAAAAAACCAAAAACCATTACAAAAAACAAACTATAAAACGACCGCTTCGCGGTCGTACAAATAATCATTCCAATATGTTTTTAACAATATATAAATATTTTTTATAATTGTTATTATCAAAATTTTTACTTCTAATAATTTCTAAGTTATCAATAACTTTATAACTAATTTGATAAATATCTAATAATTTAAAACTATTTGTAAATTTAATTAATTTTAATATTTCTTTATCATAACTAAAACTATAATATTTTTCTTTTCTTTTAATAATTATTAAATCTCTTTTGTGTAATTTTTTTAAAAATACATATCTATTATACGCACTTAACTTAACACCACCACCTTTATTGTTTTATCCTTTACATTTTGTTTACAGTTTGTTTGTCTTGAAATTTGGGCCGGTCCCCGTAAGACTTCGCCTTACAGGGGACGCTTCGCTGTTCTATCCAAGTTGAAATGGATTTCCTTGACTTCCATCTCCTCCTGTAATTTGTGTTTCGGATGTGAGATATAAGACTGGGCGGACCACAATGGAGTTGGTCACGTGGCGGTTCGCATTGACAAAGCCAGTACTGAGCAAATAGGCCGCAAAATAACTACTACCGGCATTAGGAGCCTGTAACCATTCATCTACTCTACTAAATAAGTAATCACTGTTTTTACAACTACTATTATAATTTCCAAGTGCGGTTGATAAACAGCTACTTCCGGCCGCATACCCATAATCACTTGGATACATTAATCCTATATATTGTGTTGTACTTGCTGGGTTTCCACTATATACTTGACTGCTATCTCTTTCGGCATTATAGTAGCCACTTGCTGTTAGTGTTTGATAATTATCTTGAGTTGCTCCTCCTAGATAATATGTCTCTTCTGATATCATATTTTTATATGTTCCATCTATACTATTATAATATTCTCCATTTAAATAACTTTTTAATGATGCATTATTCCAATTATTGTTATTAGTTGAATTCCATCGCATACTACCAATACTTTCATTTCTTATTATTTTTATTTTTCCATCTATTACTCCTAGTATTCTCCATAACTCATTATTAAAATTTACATAATTATTTGGATTTTTTCCATAATATCTTATATCTCCATGTTCATCTTTATACAGTTCATCTGGATTACTTGGTAACAAATCTGTTATTGTTTCTCCACCAGTCTTAGGTGGAAAACATACTCCATATAGTTCATCTATCGCATCTTGAACATTGGTTGATTGTAAACCACTCACGCTATTATCATATGTTGTTTGATTAGATGGAAAATATGTCGCTGCTATTACGCTTATACTTAAGGTTGTTATTAATCCTAATATAAATCCTATTAAATATTTCTTTGAAAATTCTTTTATTTTTTCTTTCATGACTACCTCTCCTATCTTATCCATATTCAAGATATCATAAAAAAAAAAAAAAAAAACAAGTAATATTTTCGGTAGATAAATAATGTTAATTCCATATTATTTATATTTAATAATTAAATTAATTATAAGATTTTTTAGTAATTTAAAAAACTATTTTGCAAACTACCCAAAACAAAAATGTAGGTAAGTCATTCCTACATTTTTTAATATTTTGATAAATTATTTAAAAACTCTTCTTCATCCCAAATGGTAATACCTAAATCTTTAGCTTTAGTAAGTTTACTTCCTGCTTCGCTTCCAGCAATAACAACACTAGTTTTCTTACTAACACTGCCGCTTACAGTACCACCTAACTCTTCTATTCTAATTTTAGCTTCATCGCGAGTAAATCTTTCTAAAGAACCAGTTAATACAAAAGTCTTACCAGTAAATACTGTCTCTTCTGTACTAACCTCTTTTAAATAACTCATATTAACTCCATCTTCTTTAAGTTTATTAATTAAATTAATATTATTTTCATCTTTAAAAAAATCATAAACACTTTTAGCAATCGTATTTCCGATATCTTTAATACTAGCTAAATCATCAAAACTAGCCTTCATCAAGTTATCTATATTTTTAAACTCTTTAGCTAAAATATCAGCCGTTTTAGTACCCACATGACGAATAGAAAGACCAAATAATAATCTTTCCAAAGAATTATTTTTACTCTTCTCTATCTCATCAAGTAACTTTTCTATACTTTTTTCTCCAAAACCCTCAAGTTCTTTTAAATCTTCTTTGTGTTCATATAAGTGATAAAAATCATCATCATCTTTCAAATAACCTAAATTATAAAAATCCTCAATTATCCTATCACCAAAACCAATAATATTCATCGCATGACGAGATGTAAAATGAAATAATTTTTCTTGTTTTCTAGCAGGACAGTGTTCATTCAAACAATAATATGCTGCCTCATCTTCTTTTCTAGTAAGCTCCTCTCCACATATCGGACACTTTTCCACCATATTAAATTTTTTCTCAGTTCCATCTCTTCGCTCTACTATCGGTTTAACAACCTCCGGAATAACATCTCCAGCTTTTTTAATCGAAACAATATCACCAATACGTATATCCTTACTTAAAATATAATCTTCATTATGAAGCGTTGCTTTAGAAATAAGTGACCCCATAACACGCACTGGTTCTAGTATCGCACTAGGCGTAACTTGTCCGGTCCTACCAACAGTACAAATAATATCACGAACCCTAGTTAAAACCTCTTCAGCGGGAAACTTATAAGCAATTGCCCATTTAGGACTCCTTGCTGTATAACCAAGTCTTTTTTGATCATTTAAATCATCAACCTTAATAACAATACCATCTATCTCATAAGGTAATTTAGGTCTTTCTTTAGTATAATAATCGACATACTCCATTAACTCTTTTATATTATTAATTCTTCTATTATTGGGATTAACCACAAAACCTAGTTCCTTCATAAAATTAAGCGCATCAAAGTGTGTATAAATATTATAATCCTCAGGATCTGGCAAATGATAAATAAAGCAAGATAAATTACGACTTGCCGCAACTTTAGAATCTAACTGCCTAACACTACCAGCTGCCGCATTACGTGGATTCGCAAAATTCGCCCCATTCTCATTTAACCTCTTAAAAGAAGCCTTACTCATATATATTTCCCCGCGAACTTCTATATCTATAGGCTGTTTTATCCTAAGCGGAATATCTTTAATTGTCTTCGCATTATGTGTAATATCCTCACCAGTAACTCCATCACCACGAGTAGCCGCCCGAACTAACTCTCCATTTTTATATAAAAGAGATACAGAAAGTCCATCCATTTTAAGCTCAGCAACATATTTAGGATTTGGTACAACCTTTTTAACTCGCTCATCAAACAAAATAATTTCTTCTTCATTAAAAATATCCCCAAGTGATAACATTGGAATTTCATGAGTGACTTTTTTAAACGAAGAAATAACCTCACTACCAACTCTTTGCGTTGGTGAATCAACTTTTTTAAATTCAGGATGAGCTTCCTCAAGTCTCATAAGCTCTTCCATATATCTATCATATTCCTGGTCCGTAATCGTTGGGTTATCATTCACATAATAATCATGATTTGCTTTATTTATAATTTCCGTAAGTTCTTTAATTCTTTCTTCTATCATAATCTCACCAATAATATTATAAAGAATAATAAGCAAAACTTCAAATACTAAAATAAAATTTTAAAAAAAATAATAAAAACGTACAAAATGTACGAAAGCATAATATAATGATATTGAGGTGACCAAAATGTATAGAAAAATTGAAAAAGAATTATTAAATTGGAAAAAAGATTCAAAAACGCCATTAATGTTAATTGGAGCAAGACAAACAGGAAAAACTTATATTTTAGAAAAATTTGCCAAAGAAAATTTTAAAAACTACGTTTATATTAATTTAGAAAAAGAAAAAGAAATTTCCAGTATCTTCGATGCCACAATTGACCCCAAAGAAATTATTCAAAAAATAGAAATGTTTAAAAAAATAGATTTTGACATCGAAAACACCTTATTATTTTTAGATGAAATTCAGGTAAATGAAAACGCCATTACCTCATTAAAATATTTCTGTGAAAGTGATGAAAACTATAAAATTGTCTGTGCTGGTTCATTACTGGGAGTTAAGATAAATAGATTTCACTCATCATTTCCTGTTGGAAAAGTTACAATTAAATATTTATATCCGATGAATTTTGAAGAATTTTTAATTGCTAATAATGAAAAAAAACTAATTGAAGAAAGAACAAAATACCAAAATAAATTTTGGCATTAGCTTACCTCACGGTAAGCTTTTTCTACTTCACAGAAACCTAAGGCTTCTCCATAGACCAGTATCGGATAGTCGCTACCCTAATTTATATTATTTATTTACCAAAATTTATTGATTAAATAGATTGCTCTAGATATAACATGTATTTTTCTAAACCTTTGAACATTATATTAACTGCTGCATTATAATCACGTTCATGCTCTGTATGACATACTGGACATTCCCATTTCCTTATACTTAAATTTTTTACTTCCTTATTTTGATAATTACAAACATTGCAAAGTTGACTACTTGGATAATATCTGTCTATTTGTATTAGTTTTTTATTATTAAAGTTAGCTTTATATTTAAGTACTCTGATAATTTCTGAAATAGGATTTTCGTTTAAGCCTTTAGCTACATAGTGATTCTTCTGCATACTTCTTACATCTAAATCTTCAGTTACTATAATGTCATTTTCGTTTATTAATTTATTTGTTATATCATGTATCATATGTTTTCTTGCATTTCTTATTTTTTGATATAATCTTTGTATTTTTAGTTTCA
>CALVRH010000015.1 GCA_944358535.1 uncultured Bacilli bacterium
TTTTTTTTTTTTTTTTTTTTTTGTGATATCTTGAATATGGATAAGATAGGAGAGATATAAATGAAAGAAAAAATAAAAGAATTTTCAAAGAAATATTTAATAGGATTTATACTAGGATTAATAACAACCTTAAGTATAAGCGTAATAGCAGCGACATATTTTCCAAGTGGAGATGTAACATATGATAATACAGAAAGTGGACTTGAAAGCACAAATGTGCAAGGAGCAATAGATGAACTTTATGGAGTATGTTTTCCAAGTGCTGGAGACCAAATAATAGAAGATAATGGATTAGAAAAAGATCCATATGAATGTAGATATTTTTTTAAAGGAGCCAACCCTAACAATTATATAACATTTAATGATGAAGATTGGCGAATAATATCTGTAGAATGTGATGGAACGATAAAAATAGTAAGAGATGTGGTTATAGAAAATATAATGTGGGATACCTATGGTTCAAATAATTGGGCAAGACCAGCAGCGTTAAATTCATATTTGAATAGTACGTATTTAAATAGCTTAAATAGTGCATCTAAACGTCAAATTATATCACATGACTTTAGTATAGGTGGAGTAACAAGAAATAATAATGATTTAGCGGGTCAAGTCAATGATGAAAACAATAAAACATGGAATGGAAAAATAGCATTACCAACAGCAAGTGAATATTTAAGAACAAATTCAAATTCAAACTGTAAAACATTAAGTTCTAATAATGGTAATTATGAAACATGTAAAAATACGACATGGATGTATGTGATAAATATTGATTATTGGTGGACTTTGTCAGCTTCTGCCAGCGATATTGACGATGTATTCTTTGTGACTAATTATGGTGCTGTTTTTAACAACTACCCGTATTATACGGGTAGTGCGGCTCGTCCGACATTATACCTTTCTTCTGAAGTCCAAATCACGGGAGGAGATGGTAGTCAGTCAAATCCTTATACTTTAGGTTAAGTATAAAATAGTAGGTAGAACAATTTCGCAAACTCCTGCTTGAGTTTGGTAGCGGGGCGAATGCCTTGTAAAAGGTAAAAAAATTATAATTTTAACGTTTCTTTAATTATTTCATATAATAAAGTGAAATAATATGGAGGCGTTTGTAATGCGGATAGGTTTAATAGGAAATCCTAATGTGGGGAAAAGTACTATATTTAATGGCCTTACAGGTATGAGACAGCATACGGGTAATTGGCCAGGGAAAACTGTAGCTAGGGCGACGGGCTTTAAAGTTTATAATGGGGTTAGATATCAGTTTGAAGATTTACCCGGGACTTATTCTTTACTTGCTCATTCAAAGGAAGAAGAGGTAACCCGGGATTTCGTTTATTTTGAGGATTATGATGGATTAGTTATAGTTTGTGATGCAACAGCACTTGAGAGAAATTTGAATTTAGTATTTCAAGTTTTAGAAATTACAGATAAGGTTGTTTTATGTGTAAATCTATTAGATGAAGCTAAGAAGAAAAAGATTAGAGTAGATTTAGATAAACTTTCTTTACTACTTAAAATTCCAGTGGTTGGAATGGTGGCTAGAGATAAAAAAGGGTTTGATGAGTTATTTTTAAAGCTAGAAGAAGTTATTTATAAAAAAAATGGATATTTAAAAATTAATTATGATTTTTTGAGTGATGATATATTTGAATTGAAAAAGTTTATTCCAGATAATTTTATTAATAGTGATAATGTTATTTTGAGATATTTAACAGATGATTACAATTTTATAAATGCTTTTGATTTTAAGTATAAGACAAATTTAATGCGAAATCTAAAGGCTAAAGATATAAAAAATAAAATTTTGAGTGATTTTAGAAAAAAAGGATTTTATCAAGATGATATTGAAACTTTAATGACTGAGAAAGTTAATGAGGAAAGTCATAAAATATGTGAACAAGTAATTCATTATGACAAGTCTGATTACAATAAAAAAGATAGAATGTTTGATAAAATTTTAACTAATAAGATTACGGGAATTCCAATTATGTTATTGCTTTTATTTATTATTTTATGGTTAACGATTACTTTAGCAAATATTCCATCTGATTTTTTATATGAAAAGTTTTTTGCTTTTGAAGATATATTTTTTAATTTTTTATTAGATATTCATTTACCTTTTTGGCTTTCTGATTTACTTGTGCATGGTGTTTATAGGGTGATGGCTTGGGTAGTGGCGGTGATGCTACCACCGATGGCGATATTTTTTCCTCTTTTTACATTACTTGAGGATTTTGGGGTATTACCTAGAATTGCATTTAATTTAGATAAGGCTTTCGAAAAGTGTTCTTCATGTGGAAAACAGTCACTTACTATGCTTATGGGGTTTGGCTGTAATGCGGTAGGAGTGACGGGAGCTAGAGTTATTGATTCACCTAGGGAGAGACTTATTGCAATAATTACTAATAGTTTTGTACCGTGTAATGGTCGTTTTCCACTTTTGATTTCACTTATTACGATGTTTTTGGTAACGAGTAATGTTTCAGGGGTGATGCGGGCTTTTATTCTTTTGATTTTTATTTTACTTGGAGTGGTGGTTACTTTTATTGTTTCAAAACTTTTATCAGTGACTCTTTTAAAAGGTGTGCCTTCTTCATTTACTTTGGAGCTTCCACCTTATAGAAGACCACAAATAGGAAAGGTACTTTTGAGGTCTTTAATTGATAGAACATGGTTTGTTTTGAAAAGGGCAATTTGTGTTTCAGCCCCTGCTGGACTTATAATTTGGATTTTATCTAATGTAACTTTTGATGGGGTTATTTTACTTAAACATTTTACTTTGTTTTTAGAACCTTTTGGTAAGTTTATTGGACTTGATGGAGTAATTTTAGCGGCTTTTATTTTAGGATTTCCAGCTAATGAAATTGTAATTCCAATTATGATAATGGGATATATGTCACTTGGAATGATTACTGATATGAATGATTTATCTTTATTGAAAGAACTTTTTATTAATAATGGTTGGAGCGTTATGACGGCTATTTGCGTTATGATATTTTCTTTATTTCATTTTCCATGTTTGACAACACTTTGGACAATAAAAAAGGAAACTGGTAAGTGGAGATGGTGTATAGTTTCATTTTTAGTACCTTTAGTTATTGGTATGTTTCTATGTTTTATTATGAGAATTTTATTTGTTTAATTGTAATTAAATTTAAAATAGGGGTTATTGGAAAACGTAATTTTAGTTTAAGATGAATATTTTAATAAGTATCACATTTAGATCCTTGGTAGGTGTTTCTTTTAACCATTTCTTTATCGATGCCATTTAGGACATCGATTTTTTTTGTGGTCCAATATGGGGTGATTAGTTCTTCTTTCATAGGATCACCGGTTAGTCTTTGTATAACAATTTTAGGATTTAGGTGTTCTAACTGGTTTATGACAATATCGATATATTCATCTTTGGTTAGGATATGGAAAGGTTTAACTTCATAATATTTTTCTAATGGGGTGTTTTTTAATACTGATAGCATATGTATTTTAATACCGTCAATTTCTAATTTATTTAGGTATTTTACGGTTTCAATCATCATTTCTTTTGTTTCACCAGGTAAACCATTAATGATATGTACGACTGTAAAAATATGCTTTTTTTGGAGTTTTTTTAATGTTTCTTCAAAACTTTTTAAATCGTGACATCTATTAATTATTTTTGCGGTTTTTTCATGTATTGTTTGAAGTCCTAGTTCTACCGTGATGAAAGTTTTTTTATTTAATTTTTCTAGATAATCTATACATTCATCTGATATACAGTCTGGTCTAGTTGCAATGGATAAGCCAACAACATTATTTTGTTTTAATATGGATTCATATTTTTCTTTTAAAATGTTTAATGGTGCATAGGTGTTTGATTTGGCTTGGAAATAGCCAATATATTTGGCGTTAGGCCATTTTTTATTCATGACTTTTTTGATGTTATTAAACTGAGTTATTAAATTTTCTTTTGGGTTACCACCATATTCACCACTACCTGATTTTGAGCAGTATATACAGCCATTTTTAGATAAGGTTCCGTCAATGTTTGGACAGGTAAAGTTGGCGTTTAGGCTTATTTTGCATACTTTTTTTCCAAATTTATTTTTATAAAAATAGTCTAGAGTATGATATCTTTTATTAGTATTTGAATATGGAAAGTTGTTCATAAAATCACCATTTTTATTATATCACAGGTTTTATTTTGTGAAAAAGGAATGAAAAATATTTGTTTTTAAGATAAAAAGCTTTATATTATAAGGTTTTTTTGATATAATGCTACTGGGAGGTAGTGAAAGGTGAAAAAAAAGTTACTTAAGGTAATAGGAATATCTTTCTTAATTTTTGTGGTTTTAAGTTGGATTATTCCTGTAGGTACATATTCAAATGGTGAACTAACGACTAATGGAATTGATCCTGTAGGTTTAATTGATTTATTTAATGCACCTATTCAAGCATTTACGACTTTTGTTTTATATGGAGTGGTGTTTGCTGTTATTGGTGGACTTTATGGAGTTATGGAAAAGACAGGAGCTTTAGAAAAAGTTACTGATAAAATGACTCGTGCATTTATCGGTAAAGAGAGAGGTTTTGTGATTTTAACGGTTATTTTATTTGTAGTACTTTCTTCAGTTACCGGTTTAATTCTTCCATTGTTTGCACTTGTGCCTTTATTTGCAGCTGTACTTTTTGCAATGAATTATGACAAGGTTACAGTGCTTGCATCTACAGTAGGTTCATTACTTGTTGGTTCAATTGCTTCAACTTATGGTTTTAATATCACAGGATATACTAAAAACCTTTTAGCTTTGGATATGAACAACCAAATTGTAGCTAAAGTTATTTTACTAGTTATTTTAACTGTTGCACTTATTTTTGTAATACTTACTTCTAGTAAAAGAACTTTAGAAAAAGAATTAAAAGAGGCAAAAGAAGTTAAAAAAGTAAAAGATGTTAAGGAAGTTAAAGCTTCTACTAGTAAACCAGCTAAAAAAGTTGCAAAAACTACTAAAGCAGCTGATAGTAAAAAGACTTCTAAGGTGGCAACTAAGAAGACGGGTAGTAAAACTACTGGTAAAAAGAAAACGACAAAGTCAACTACAAAGGCTTTTGCTGTTTCTAGATCAGTTAAGAAGGTATCAGAGAAGTCTAAAATTAGTGTGGTTCCACTTGTAGTTATCTTCTTATTAGTATTAATTTTATGTTTAGTAGGAATGTATAATTGGTATTACTCATTTGGTATTGATGTATTTAGTAATTTGCATGAAACTATTATGGGTATTGAAATTAAGGATTTTCCAATTTTTGAACATTTATTAAGTGGAATTAGTGAATTAGGATATTGGAGTAATGTTGAGTTTGCTGGAGCAATGATTATTGCGGCTGGCATTATTGCTTGGATTTACAGACTTAGTTTAGATGAATTTATCGAAAGTTTTGCAGCTGGAGTTAAAAAATGGCTTCCAACAGCTTGTTTAGCAGCTTTAGCTAGTGTAATTTTGTCTATTTTATATCAAGCTTCATATAGTGGAACTGGTACTTTAGTAGATACGGTTAATGCGAAAGTATTTGAACTTACTGATGGATTTAATGTTTTAACAACAGGATTTGCATCATTATTTGGTAGTTTCTTCTTTAATGATTTATATTATTTACTTGCTAATATTTCTACTTATATATCTGGTTTTGATGCTGCAGCGCTTTCTAATGCAGGATTTCTTATTCAATCAGTTTATGGAATTGGAATGCTTATTTTCCCAACAAGTGTTATATTAATAGCAGGTTTAAGTTTGTTCAATGTTTCTTATAAACAATGGATGAAGTATATTTGGAAATTTGCTTTAATTGCGTTACTTTTAGTACTTTTAACTTCAGGTATTATAACACTTTTATAAAAAACTACTTTTGAGTAGTTTTTTTAATTAGGAATTTGGTTTGTAAAAGGTAAAAGTTTGCAAGTTAATAAAACCGGCATTTATTCATAGAAGTGTTATAGGCTTAGGTATTAAAGATTTAATAGCAACATTATTTAATTGGAAAATAAAGAATAAGAACAAAGGTCAAAATTTTATTTTGACTTACTTAGAGGTAATAATGATAAAAATGTATTTTGTTTTGATATAATATTTGAAGAAGGGATGTATGTTTTATGAAGAAGTTTATTAAAGAGTTTAAGATGTTTGCTTTAAAGGGAAATATGGTTGATATGGCGGTTGGTATTGTAATTGGTACTTCGTTTTCAGGAATAGTGACATCACTTACGGATAATTTGATTAATCCACTTTTGAATGTGGTAACTGGGGGAACTAGATATAGTTGGCATGATGTGTCAGGATTTATATCTAATTTTTTGACAGCACTTATTAATTTCTTTATTATGGCTTTTGTTTTATTTTGTATTGTTAAAGCACTTAATAAGATAAAGTCTTTTGGAGTTAAGAAGGAAAATACTTCAAATGTAAAAAAGTGTCCTTATTGTTATAGTGAGATTAATATTAAAGCTACTAGGTGTCCACACTGTACATCAATTTTAGAAGAAGAAAAGGCTGCGTAGGCAGCTTTTATTATTTGTTTTTTTTATATTATATTTTTTTGTCACAATTATATCACATATGTGGCTACTAGCCTATATATAATTTTTCTTTTTTTGGGGAAAATATAAGTATAAGCTGGTGATATATATGAAGGATAAATCTTTGATTCATGATGATGAATATTATTATTCAATAATTCGAAAAAATGTTAAAAAATATAGAAAAGAGAAGAAATTAACACAACAGGAGTTAGCAGATATGACTGAGTTATCAAGGGAATACATTTGTGATATTGAAAATGATAGTAGGAATAAGCATTTAACTATTGCAGTTTTGGGCCGAGTGGCTGATGCTCTTAGAGTAGATATAGCGTGTTTTTTTAAAAGATAGACTTTTGGAGTTTTCTTTTTTTTATGTTAAAATTGTTTTGGTGGGTGCGCCAGTTCGGCGTTTATTATATAGTTGGTGGGAAGCCAACCTGGTAATCTTTAGCCAAGAGCCAGTAGCGAGACTCCCTGGAGCCGAAATCGTGAGATTAGGTTTAAGCAAAGGGTGAGCAAGGATTCGAGCCGTAATGCGTAAGCGTGAAGTTATAGAGCCTCGTTAAATTATATATAAGTGGATGCTGATACTGTCCACCTAGTAGCAGGCAAAATCGGTAATATTGATAAGGGCAAGATATTATGAGAAATCCACCGGGGTCATAGGACATGGCGAGTTTCACATTGTTATAATAAGCGTACCTGGGAGAACTTATATATTCCCAATCCTAAACGGTTTAAAACATCAATAGTAACGGGTAATGAATATGCAAGGAAATGGTATACCCAAGATATTCAAAAGATATATAAGTAGTCGGACTAATTCATAGTAGTGAAGAAGTAGAGTAATGTCTATGGAGCGAAGGGGTCAGCATATAAATTGCCTAATATATGAAACAATCTCTTATGCAAGACATAAAGAAGAAGTGAAAAATGATTATATTAGATATATTGAATAATTTATATGAAGAGCCGTATGCGGTAGTACTGCACGTACGGTTCTGTGAGGGGCACTGAGGCAAGCCTTTCACTGAGAAAGAAAGGAAGGTGGAGTCGAGACGTGCCTACTCGACTAAAAATGAAAGTAACGTTTGATTATAGATTAGATGGCATTAGTTATAAGGTATTAGTTGTTAAGAAGAATAATAAGAATACTTATATTAAAATAAAGGATGATTTAACTATTTATGTAACAACTAATTATTTGACTAGTAAAAGGGATGTTAAAACAATATTAGATAATGAGAAGGACTTTTTAAGAAAAGCATTGTCAAGAACTAGGAAAAAAATGGAAAAGGAGGAGCTTTTTTATTATCTTGGGGAAAAATATGATATAATATTAGTACCATTTGATAATATAGAGATTGACAAGGGGAAGATTTATGTTAAAGATGAAAAGACATTAGAAAAGTGGCTGAAGAGGGAAATTAAAAGAATTTTTACTGAAAGATTAGAGTACAATTATGATTTATTTGACGAAGATATTCCTTTTCCAAAACTTAAAATTAGAAGTATGAAGACAAGATGGGGAGTATGTAATAAGAGAGATAATTCGGTTACTTTGAATTCAAAGCTTATTAAATATTCTATTCATGAAATTGATTATGTAATTATTCATGAACTTTCACATTTTGTACATTTTGATCATTCTAGAGAGTTTTGGGAAACGGTAAGAATACATATGCCAGATTATAAGAAGGCGATGGCGGTTTTAAAAGAATAGGTGGTGTGATATATGAAATTGAAAATTGTTAGTTTATTTACGATTTTTCTTATTTTATTTAGTATGGCTTTACCAACTAGTTATGCGGCGTCTGAAAAAACGTTAGATCAGTTATTAGCTGAAGCTGAGGCAAATAGAAAAGCATATAATGATGCTAAGAAAGATAAAGAGTTGACAGAAGCTGAACGTAATGAAGCTACGGCACAAAAAAAGCAAGTTGAAAGTGAAATTGCAAGTATTAATAAGCAAATAGAGTCTACAGAAAAGCAGATTGAGGAGATTCAAAAAGATATTGATAAAAAAGATGAACAGATGAAGGATATTATGAGTTTTGTTCAGGTTACTAATGGTGATTCTAATTATTTAGAGTATATTTTTGGAGCGACTGATTTTACTGATTTTATTTATAGAATTTCAGTGGCTGAACAACTTGGAAGTTATAATGAACAATTAATTGAAGAATATAATAAAGATGTTGAAAAATTGGATAATAAAAAAAGTGAACTTAGTACTAAACAAAGTGAGCTTAATACTAAACAGCAAGAACTTGCTGTTTTAGAAGCTAAGTTAAATGAAGAGATTGAGACTATTAATGAAGGTATGCTTAGTAAAGATGATGAGTATAAGACGCTTATAAGTACGATTAATAATTTAAAAAATCAAGAGTGTAAAGGTAATGAGACTTTAACGCAGTGTCAAAATAGAAAAGATAAGAACAGACCTGATGGAATTGTGGTAACGGGTAAGACTTATATGCCTATTAAAAGAGGTAGAGTAACTAGTGATTACGGATATAGAGCTAGTATGGGAGATTATCATACAGGGGTTGATTTTTCTAATAGAGTTCATGGAGATTCGGTTTATCCAGTGGCGGCTGGTGAGGTTGTTAATATTACTTATCCGAAATATTCTGGAGCATGTGGTAATCATATAGTATATGTATATCATACTGGTTTAGGATTTACGACTTCTTACTGGCATATGACAAGTGTTAATGTTAGAGTTGGACAAGGTGTTAATCCAGATACAAAATTAGGCTCTATGGGTGGACTTGCTAGTGAAGATAGCTGTTCAGCTGGTACACATGTTCATTTGAATGCTTTTAGCGGTTTACATACGACAAATAGTGGTAGAAAAAATCCACATAATTATATATCTAATATTCCAAGTAAAGGGGTTTATTTCACTTCTTCTTATGGAAGTAGATAGGGATAAATCCTTTTTTTTTGACATTTTGTTTTTAGCTATTTTGTTATATTATTATTTGGTGATATAATATGAAGGTAAAAGTTTTTGACGAGAGTCATGAGAAGGATTTAGAAGATGCTATTAATAAATTTATTGGTGAAGAAGAACCTGAGATAATAGATATTAAGTTTTCAACTGCAGTAGCAGTATCCGAAGAACAAATTTACTGTTTTTCGGCTTTAATTGTTTATAGGTAGGTGTTGTTATGAAGAGATCTGGCTTTTTAGCTGGGGCAGCAATTTCTGTTATGGGAATTGTTATTTGCAAAGTTATTGGACTTGTATATGTTATTCCATTTTATGCAATTATTGGAACGCAAGGTGGAGCTTTATATAGTTATGCTTATTCTATTTATAATGTATTTTTGAATTTGGCGACATCTGGTATTCCAGTGGCTATGAGTAAAGTTGTTAGTGAATATAATGAGATGAAGTTTTATAATACTAAGGAAAGAGTTTTTAAGATTGGTTTAAAAGTGATTTCTATTTTGTGTGTTATTTCCTTTTTAGTGTTATTTATTTTCGCACCTACTTTAGCTAATATGATTATCGGTGGTGTCGAAGGCGGAAATACTGTAGAAGATGTAACGATGGTTATTAGGGTTATTTCGACAGCTGTTTTAGTGGTACCTTTTTTAAGTGTATCTAAGGGTTATTTACAAGGACACAAGATTATGCAGGTGTCTTCGGTTGCGGATATTTTGGAGCAATTAGCTAGGGTTATTGTAATATTAGCTGGTAGTTTTCTTACTTTGAAAGTATTTCATTTATCTTTAAATACAGCTGTTGGTGTGGCTGTGTTTGGAGCAACGGTTGGAGCTTTGGTGGCTTATTTTTATGTATTTTTTAAGATTAAAAAGGCTAAGGATTTAAGACGTAATGAAAAGGCTACATTAGCTGAGAAAAAGATTACTAATAAAGATTTAGTTAAGAAAATTATATTTTATGCGATGCCTTTTGTAATTATTTCACTTTTACAATCAGTTTATGTAATGGTTGATGTATTTACGGTAGTTAAAGGGTTGGTTGGTCTTGGATATACAACGGCTATTAGTGAGAATGTTGTCAGTGTTATTCAAACTTGGGGCTCTAAACTCAATATGATAGTTATGTCTATTTCAACAGGTATTATTACGAGTTTGATTCCAACGATTGCATCTGCTTGGGCTGTTCGTAATATGAAAGAGGTAAATGGAAAGATAACGCAAGCTTTACAGACTTTATTTTTAGTGACGATACCACTTTCTTTTGGTATAAGTTTTATGTCATCAGCTGTATGGACTGTATTTTATGGTTATGATGAGCTTAATAGTTCTATATTTAAATTATTAATATTATCACAAATACCGCTTTCTATTTGTTCAGTTATGGTAAATACTAATCAAACGATGAATAATACTAAGGCTACTATTACTGCTTTAGGTGGTTCTTTAATTGTTAAAATATTACTTAATGTACCGTTTATGCATTTATTTAATTTTCTTGGTTTAGAATCTTATTATGCGACTATTAGTTTAAATATACTTATTGATACTACGGCTTCTATTTATTTACTTTATAAGGTTAAGAAGGAGACAAATATTAGTTATTTAAAAATGGCAAGGACACTTATTAAGGTTATTATGTGTACGATTATTATGGTTTTAGGTCTTTCTATTATGCATTTATTTATTCCGAGTTATTCAGTGTCAAGATTTGAATCTATTTTATATATTATTTTGTATGGAGTAGTTGGGGTTATTATTTATTTCTTTGTAGCATATAAATCTAATACAATTTCTGATATTGTTGGTAAAGATTTTGTAGAAAAGATTATTTCTAAGTTTAAGAGTATAAAAATGTTCAAAAAAAGAGCTTAAATATGGTAAAATATTTATAGAGATGAGGTGGGAGTTTGGAGCAATTATCACTTTTAGAAAAGTTTAAAATACTTTTTGATAATATTTTTGAACATCCACTTTTTGTTGTTATTTTGTTAGTTCCAGCAATAATGTTTTTACTTCAGAAAAAACATGGTAAGAAAGCGTTTGTTTTAGTTTATTTATTAGTAATTATTGCCGTATTATTTGTGGGTGGAGAAGTTATTTTTGAGTTATTTGATAATTTGATGGATGGCTTATTTATGACCCTTTATTTTCCTAATTTTATTACTTTATTTGTAGTGGTGGTATTATGCTCAATTATTGCTTTATTTAGTTTTTTCAGTAAGAAGATGTATAAAGTTAATAAGGTTATTAATATTACAGGTTTTGCAATTATTCAGATGCTTTTTTTACTTATTTTAAGTTTAGTTAAGGCTAATAATATTAATATATATGCGGATAATGCACTTTATTCTAATAGTGATGTTTTGACTTTGATGCAACTTTTAATCGGAACATTTACACTTCAAGTGGTGGCAATACTTATTATTAATGGAATCAATAAAGTTACTGATATTTTAGATAGAAGAAGTACGCCTTTGGCAGAGGAAATTAACGAACAAATTATAGATTTAGAGAAGTCAAAGAAGACAAATGGTTTAATTAAAAATATAGAAATAGATAATACGAAGTTTGGCTATATTAATGTAGCTGATAAGAAGGTAACTAGTAAACCGAAATTGAAACCTTTTAAGTTTGATGTTAGTAAGTTAGAATCAATTACACTTAATGTTGGTGATACTCCTAAAAAAGAAATTGAGAGGGTTATTGAAAAGCCAGTATTATTGCCAAAAGAAAAATCGAAACCGATTAAGTTTATTAATAAGGCTAAAAATATTGTAAAACCTAATTTACTTAAATTTGTGGAGAATACTAAAAATAAGGTTACTAATAATGGGTTAAATATCATTAATGATGATAAATCTGTGGTAAAGTCTGAAAAATCAAATTTAGTTATTTCTGATAAAGGTTCTTTAGAAAATCAAAATGAACCTAAGTTTGTTAATAAAAAGATACAAGGAAAAGTTATTGAGAAAAAACCAGATTTATTTAAACTAGAAGATTCACCAATAAAGGTTATTAGTAAGGTTGAAAAACCAAAACTTGTTCATGAGGCGAGAACTGAGTCAACTGATTTAGTTGATAATTTAAATATTGTTGATATTCAGTCTACTCTGGATACTGTTGTTAATTATCATTTGATGAAGTGGGTCAATTTGGAAAATTATAATGATAAAGCAGCAGTTGATAATTTACAAATCCCTAATTTTGGGAAAATGGTTATGGTTTTAGAAAAATGCAGATTATATAAAAAAATGAGATGAAATGAAACAAGTTATTTAGCAAAAATATTACTTGTTTTTTTGTGTGATATCTTGAATATGGATAAGATAGGAGAGGTAGTCATGAAAGAAAAAATAAAAGAATTTTCAAAGAGATATTTAATAGGATTTATATTAGGAGTAATAACTGTCTTTAGTATAAGCGTAATAGCAGCAACTTATTTTCCAAGTGGAGATGTAACATATGATAATACAGAAAGTGGACTTTCAAGTACAAATGTTCAAGGAGCAATAGATGAGCTTTATGGAGTATGTACATCAAAGCCACCAGGAGAACAAATAATAGAAGATAATGGCTTAGAAAAAGATCCATATGAGTGTAGATATTTCTTTACAGGAGCAAACCCAAATAATTATGTAACCTTTAATGGAGAGACAGCTGGCTGGAGAATTATTTCTGTAGGTTGTGATGGAACAATAAAAATAGTGAGGGCAATAAGTATAGCAAATAGAGCATGGGATAGTTCTCAAAGAAGTAATTGGACTCGTCCAGCAAGTTTAAATACATATTTAAATGGTACATATTTAAATAGATTAAGTAGTGAAGCGCAAGGTCAAATAGTTGCATCTGATTATAGTATAGGTGCAGTAACTGATAGTAATAATGATTTAGCTGATCAAGTCAATGATGAAAATAGTAAAACATGGAATGGAAAAATAGCATTACCAACAGTAAGTGAATATTTAAGAACGAATTCAAATTCAAACTGTAAAACATTTAGTAATTTTAATAATAATTATAGTACGTGTAGAAATACTACTTGGATGTTTAATAGTAGTTATTGGTGGACATTGTCGCCTGCTTCTGGTTACTCTAGTGACGCGTTCTACGTTTACAACAGCGGAGATGTCTACTACACTTACGCGGATAATAGTAACCTTGCTGTCCGTCCTATAGTTACACTTTCTTCTGAAGTCCAAATTACAGGAGGAGATGGGAGTCAGTCAAAGCCATATATTTTGAGTTAAGATATTAATTGAAATGGGATTTTCCCATTTTTTGTGTTTTTTGACGAATAAAACTTTTCAAGAGTTACCAATATAAACATAGGATATATTAGAGAGGAGCTATGACATGTTTGGAAACTTTGAAGAGGAAGCAAGAAAAGTATTAGTTAATGCGAAAAAGGAAATGCATGATTTAAATCATCCATATGTTTCTTCAGAACATTTATTACTGGCCATTTTAAAAGGGGATAATGAAATTAGTGAAAGATTAAAAAGTTATGATTTAGATTATAATAGATTTAAAAATGAAATTATTAAAATTATTGGTAAGGGTAGTAAGTCTAGCGAATGGTTTTTATATACACCGCTTTTAAAGAGAATATTAGAAAATGCAAGTTATGATGCAAAAGAAAATAATAATGGAATTGTGACAATTAATCATTTATTTGCAGCTTTGCTTGATGAAGGTGAAGGGGTTGCTATTAGAATATTAATAGGTATGGATATTGATATAGATGAGCTTTATAATGAATTTTCTGATAAGATTATTAATCAAAAAAGTCATAAGAAGTTACTTATAGAGGAGCTTGGTGTTGATTTAAATAAGAGGGCTATTAATGGTAATTTAGATCCTGTAACAGGACGTGATGAGGAAATTAGAAGGGTTTTAGAAATCCTTTGTAGAAGGCGAAAAAATAATCCACTTTTAATAGGTGATGCGGGTGTTGGTAAAACTGCAATTGTGGAGGAACTTGCTAATATGATTGTAAGTGGTGAGGTTCCACTTGCTTTAAGGGATAAGAGAATTATTAGTTTAGATATGGCTTCATCGGTGGCTGGTACAAAGTATCGCGGTGAGTTTGAGGAGAGAATGAATAAGATTTTAAAAGAGATTGAGGATAATGATGATATTATTTTATTTATTGATGAGATTCATACTTTAGTTGGAGCAGGTGGTGCTGAAGGGGCTATTGATGCTTCTAATATTTTTAAACCAGCTTTAGCTAGAGGAAAAATTAGATGTATTGGAGCAACTACTACAGATGAATATAAGAAATATATTGAAAAAGATAGTGCATTAGAAAGACGGTTTCAAACAGTAATGATTGAAGAGCCAAAAGAAGAGACAGTTAAGAGTATACTTATGAATTTAAAGGAAATTTATGAAGGGTATCATAAGGTTATTATTTCTCCTGAGATTATTGATTTAATCATTAATTTATCTAATAAGTATATATATAATCGTAATGAACCTGATAGGTCTATTGATATTTTAGATGAGGTTTCAGCAAAGTGCAGTTTAAAGGAAAACAAGAGTTTAAAGGAATATAGTTTTTATAATAAAAAATTAAAAGAGGTTATTAATAATAAGAAAGAATCTATTTTAAAAAATGATTTTGAAAAGGCTAGTGAATATAAAAAACAGGAGTTTGAGCTTATGAATAAGCTTAATAATTTAGAGCTTTGTTTATATAAAAAACATAGTCAAGTAGTAACTAAGATGGATGTGGCTGAGGTTATTAATATGAAAACTGGAGTTCCTATTTATGAAATTTTAAATGAAAAGGGTAAATTAATTAAACATACAGAGAAAATATTAAGTAAGAAAATTATTGGTCAAGAAGAAGCGGTGAAAGAAGTTTCTAAGATAGCTAAAAAAATTAAACTTGGATTTAATGATAGATGTTATTCATTTTTGTTTTGTGGCCCGTCAGGGGTTGGAAAAACTGCTTTAGCAAAGATATTTGCTGAGAACTTGGTTGGGAAAAGTAATATTATTAAGCTTGATATGAGTGAATATAAAGAGGCTCATAGTATAAGTAAATTTATTGGTTCGCCTCCAGGATATGTTGGTTATGATGATAATACTAATGTTTTAGAAGAAATTAGAAATAAGCCTTATTCAGTTCTTATTTTGGACGAAATAGAAAAAGCGCATACTAATATTATTAATTTATTTTTACAAGTTTTAGATGAAGGTAAGATTAAAAATAGTAAAGGTAAAGTGGTTAGGTTTGATAATGTAGTAATTATTATGACTTCTAATGTTGGTTTTCACGAGATTAATGTAGGTTTTACTAATAAAAATACAAAAATATCTAAATTAAATGATAGTTTTTCTATTCCTTTTATGAATAGGGTAGATAAGGTTATTTGTTTTAATTCATTGAATGAAGATGATGTTTTAAAGATTATTAGAATGCAGTTAAAAGAGTTTAAGGATAAGTATAAAGATAAGATAAAGATTAGAATTCCTAAGGAGGTTTTGTATGAAGTTTTAAATTTATCTAATTATGATGAATATGGGGCAAGAAAGATAGCTAAGATAATTAAGGATAAGATTGAAAGTGTTGTTATTGATAAAATTATTGATGGAAAAGCTGAAGTTTATATTAAAGATTTGAAACAAGAGGTATAAACATATTTAATTAAAATGATGAAAAACCTGAGGCATAAAGCTTCAGGTTTTATTCTACGGTAACTGACTTAGCTAGATTACGTGGTTTATCAATGTCACAGCCTTTTAATTTAGCTGTATAATAGGCAATTAATTGATAAGGAATGATGGTAAGTAATGGTTTAATAAACATACTTATTTTTTTTATTTTGATAATTTGCTTGAAACTATTATCTTTAATATCTTCATCGGTAATTAAGTAACAGTTAGCACCTCTTGAAATAACTTCTTTTAAGTTACTAATTGTTTTAGCGTTTATATGTTTATTGGTTGCAGAGGCAAATACTGGAGTATCTTTAGTGATTAAAGATATAGTTCCGTGCTTTAATTCACCAGCAGCATAGGCTTCACTATGAATATAAGATATTTCTTTTAGTTTTAGTGATCCTTCCATAGCTAGGGCATAGTCTAGACCTCTACCAATATAGAAGGCATCATTTTTTTCATATATTTCTTTAGCTATATTTTCATAGGTTTGTGTATTTTCTAAAATTGGATTTAATATTTGAGTAATACTTCTAAATTCTTCAAGTATTTCAAGTATTTTTTCTTCTTTAATTGATTTTGTTCTATAGGCATGTGATAGGACTAATACTGAAAGTAAAGCAACTTGTGCTGTGTAAGCTTTAGTTGAGGCGACAGCTATTTCTGTTCCGGCTTCTGTATATAAGACTTTATCTAAGATTCTAGCAATAGAGCTTTCTTTGACGTTTACAATACCTAAAGTGTCGCAATTAGCTTCTTTAACTTTTTTTAAAGCAGCTAATGTATCAGCTGTTTCACCAGACTGTGATATGAATATTGATAATACTTTATCATTTAAAAAGTTATTTTGGTATCTATATTCACTAGCCAAGAATACTTCACATTTGGTGTTTGTGTATTCTTCAAATAGGTATTTTGCAGTTAAGCCAGCATGCATAGCGGTACCACAGGCAATGATATCAATTCTTTCATATTTTGTTAGATTAGGTAGCTTTAGTAAATCTTCTATACTATTTATATATGGATTTACGGTTTTTCTGATGGTGGTAGATTGTTCCATAATTTCTTTTAACATATAGTGCTCATAGATACCTTTATCGCTTGTTAAGTCACTACCTTGATATTCTTTTAACTGTTTATTTAAAATATTTCCTTCTTTGTCATAAATTGTTATATTATCAGCTGTTACTTTTCCATATTCATAATCTTCTAAAATATAGTAGTTTTTGGTGTATTTTAATATAGCTGGGACATCACTAGCAATATAATTGGTGTCATCCCCAGTCCCAATGATTAGAGGACTATCTTTTTTAATAACATAAATAGTATTTGGATCATCATTTATTATCATGCATATGGCATAACTACCATCAACTTTTTTCATAAATTTTTGGATTGCTTTATCAATATTTTCATATTTTTTGTAATAATAATCTAATAATCCAGCGGCTATTTCGGTATCTGATTCTGATTTAAATTGATAACCTTTATCTTCTAGTTTATGTTTTAATTTACTAAAGTTTTCAATTATACCATTATGAACAATGGTAATTTTTCCTACGTTATGAGGATGAGCATTAATCTCATTTACTTTACCATGAGTAGCCCATCTTGTATGAGCGATTCCAATATTGGAAAAGCTATTTTTTTCTATATTATTTTCGAGGCCTTTAACACGACCTTTTACTTTATTTATAATTAAATTACCGTCTTTTAGATAGCTTAATCCAGCGGAGTCATATCCACGGTATTCTAGGGTTTTTAGGCCGTCTAAAAGAATTGGTATTATATTTGTTTTGGCGCTGATGCTACCAACAATACCACACATAAAATTCTCCTTTATACTAAATTTAGAATATATGTTTTGTACATAAGACTGATTTTATGTTTTGTCATATATTTAACGATTCTCACCGTGATAGCATCCGCCGAATATTTCGATAACTATCATCCTCGTCGGTCTTTAGACCCTGGCGCTAAAATAGATAATTAACCTCCTTTTGTTATCTATCCTTTGTTATCATTTTATGAAATTAAAAGAAAAATGTCAAATTTAAAAGGAAATAAGGAATAAATAATCGTATATTAATCTATGTAGGAGTTAGAAGGAGAAATAAATGAATAAAGAATTAATTAAAGATATAGATAATAAATTTTATACAGCTAAAAACGATAATGTATTTAAAGCAATATTTTGTGATGAAAAAGATACATGGTGTTAGAATAGATATGTAGACACAAAAGTGTGGACAATGTGGTACAATAATAAACATTGAAAGGACGTGTCTATAATGGCGAAAGGAAAAACTTATGATGAAGACTTTAAGAAGATGATCGTTGAGCTTTATAACAATAAGAAACCGGCTAGCGAGATAGTTCGTGAATATGGCATAAGTAGTTCAGTATTATATAAATGGATTAAAGAATATTCACCAATTAAAACAGAAGATGGTACAGTTACCAACAACAAAGAAATTCAAAAACTAAAAAAAGAGTTATGTAAAATTAGAGAGGAAAATGAGATTTTAAAAAAAGCAATTGCCATATTCACGCAAAAGTAGAAGATAAAGTAAAGTTTATTAATAAAAATAAAGATAATTATAGCATTAGAACTTTATGTAAAATTCTAAAAATCCATCACTCAGTATATTACTATCATTGTAATCATCTAGAAAATTCATACCATAAAGCCAATCAAGAATTAGATATTAAAATCAAAGAAATATATAAAAAATCGAAAGGTAGATATGGTTCTCCAAAAATTACAGAAGTATTAAAAAGTCAAGGAATTAAAGTAAGCCAAAAACGAGTTGCCAGAAGAATGAAAGAATTAGGATTAAGAAGTATTGTAGTGAAAAAATTCAATCATTCTAGTAAAAGTACTACTGATAATACCAAAGAATATCCTAATTTGTTAGAACAAAATTTCTTTGCAGAAAAGCCAAGTACTAAGTGGGTCGGAGATATTACTTACATTTATACTTTGGAAACAGGATGGACCTATTTAGCTATTGTTATGGACTTATTTGATTTAAAAGTCATTGGTTGGACCTATGGTATGAATATGACTGATGAATTAGTAATAGAAGCATTTAAGAAAGCTATGAATAATCGTGGATTAAGTGAGGGCGGAATCTTTCATTCAGATCGAGGAAGTCAATATACTTCGAATGATTTTGAAACAATGTTAAACAATTTGAAAATCAATCATTCTTACAGTAAAAAAGGTTACCCTTATGATAACGCAAGTATGGAAAGCTTCAATGCCATATTAAAGAAAGAAGAAGTAAATGTGAATAGCTATAAAACATTTGAAGAAGCTAAACTAGCAATATTCGAATTTATTGAAAGTTGGTACAATAACGCTAGAATACACAGCACTTTAGGATATATTACACCAAACGAAAAATATAATAATTATATTCTTAGTTTAGCATAGTATTTAATTTTATGCCGAGAAAACTTTTGACAAATAAAGAAATATTTTTTACCATCAAGGAGTTTAATAATTAATATTTTCATTTTTGAAAATATTAATTACTTAAACGACTATAAAACAATAAAAATATTTCTGCTTGTCAAAAGGAAATTGGAATAAATTTAAATACGTATTGAAAGTTTGTCCATAAAAAAGTGTCTAAAAACTTGACATAAATCCAACATTTTTACTTAAAACATTAATAGAAAGATGTTTGAAAACGAAAATAGAACTGATAGAAATTCATTCACCAGAGAAGATAAAGGAAAATATATATGCGAAAGGTCAAAGATTAGATGTATTAGTAAAAGCTGATAATAAGTTAATCAATATAGAAGTAAACTCTGGATATTATGAGGCACTTCATAGGAAAAGTTTTGGATATATAGGAGGGAAATATAGTGAGGAAGTAAAAGTGGGTGAGAGTTATTTGGATATGGGTGATATTATACAAATAAATTTTACATGGGAACTTCCAAAGAAATATCCAATATTAGGAGAGTACCCATCAATAGATGTAAAAACAGGAATCCAGTTTGTAGACAATTTTAACATTTATGAATACAATATGGATAAAATAAAAGAATTATGGTATAGTGGAGATAAAGAATATGAGTTTTTAGCCATATTTGATTTTGATAAGGAAGAGCTTAAAAAGGTGGGGAGTAGTGATAAATATATGACAGAGTTTAAGAAAAAGGTAGAGAGTTTAAATAACAACAAGAGATATAAAGAATTTTTATCAGCTGAGGAAGATATGAGAAAGACAAATAATACATTTAAAGAGATAGGAAGAAGAGAAGGTGCTGAAATAGGTGCTTTAGAAGAAAAAATTCAGATTGCTAAAAATTTACTTAAAGAAAAGGTTGATATGAAAATTATTTCTAAATCAACTGGACTATCTTTGGAGAAAATAGAAAAATTGAAATAATTTGTTTGTAAAAAAACTTTGGCGAATAAGGAAAACCGTTAGATTTTTGTTCTAACGGTTTTATGCTGTGACTTTATCAAAATCAATGAAAAATTCTTTATACCATACAAGGAATACATAGACAGTCCAAATTTTACGGCAGTTGTTTTTCTTGCCTTTATAATGGTCATCTAATAATTTAAGTAAAGCTTTTTGATCAAAAAATTCTTTGGTAAAATCTTGCTTGAACATTTCTTTAGCAATATTATAATATTTCTCTTCTCTAAACCATTTAATGATTGGAACAGGAAAACCTTTTTTTCTTCTTTTGTACCAAGCTTCAGGAATTCGTTTAGAAGCGGCTTTTCTTAAAACATACTTAGTTGTATCGTGAGATATTTTATATTCGGTTGGAATTGTACTTGCTAGTTTGAAAACTTCTTTATCTAGTATTGGTACACGTAGTTCTAGAGAGTTAGCCATACTCATTTTATCAGCTTTAAGTAAGATGTCATTTGGAAGCCAGAAATGCATATCTAAGTATTGCATTTTGGTGACATCATCTTTATCTTTTACTTTATCAAAATATGGTTTAGTGATATCTTGATATTTTAGATCACTTTTGTAGTTATCATTTAATATTTTGTTAGCTTCTTTATTGTTAAAGATGAAAGCATCACCAACATAATAGTCTTCTAATTTACTACCACCTTTAGTTAAGAAGTTTTTACCATGAAAACTTGGAAGAGGTGTGACAATGGTTTTTATAAATTTTCTTAAAAATAAAGGTAATTTTTTATATTTTGTTAATGTTTTATCTTCTTTATAACTTGGGTATCCACCAAATAGTTCATCGGCACCTTCACCTGATAAGACAACTTTAACATCAATAGATGCTAATTTTGATAAGAAATATAGTGGTACAGCTGATAGGTTAGCTGTTGGCTCATCAGCATAATACTGAACTTTATCAATACTTTCAAAGAAGTGGTCGGCATTTATTAATTCATTTTTATTTTGAATGTGTAATAGATCTGATAAGTCTTTAGCAAGTGGTACTTCATTAAAATCTTTATAGTCAAATCCAACAGAGAATGTTTTATCTGGTTTTAAATAACTTACAACATATGATGAATCAATACCACCGGATAAATAAGAGCCGACTGGAACATCACTAATAGTGTGATAGTCGATAGATTTAGTAATGGTGTTATCAATTTCATTTACTAAATTATCAAAGTCTTGATTTTTAGGTTCAAATTTGATTTCATAATATTCTTGAATTTCCATCTTTTCAGTATTGAAATCATAAGTAAAATAATGACCTGGTTTTAATTTATAAACGTTTTTAAAAAATGTTTCATTTAAGACTGATGTTTGAAATGTTAGGTATGGTTTTAGTGCATCTTTATTGACTTTTTTTAGAAAGTCTGGATGTTTTAAGAATGATTTTATTTCAGAACCATACATAAATGTGCTTTGCATTTGAGTGTAATAGAAGGGTTTTTGACCAAAGTGGTCTCTTGCACCAAATAATTTTTTAGTGTTTTTATCCCATATTACAAAAGCAAACATTCCTCTTAATTTATCTAATATCTTTTCTTTGTATTCTTCATAACCATGTAATATAACTTCGGTATCAGTATTTGTTTTAAAGATGTGGCCTTTATTTATTAAATCTTCTTTGATTTCTTTAAAATTATATATTTCACCATTAAAAGTTATATACATTGAATCATCTTCGTTAGACATAGGCTGTCTACCACCTTTTAGGTCAATGATGCTTAATCTTCTAAAGCCCATGGCTATTTCATCATCAGTATAGTAAGATTCATCATCTGGACCACGGTGAGCAATCATGTCATTCATGGCTTTGATGTGACTTTTTTCTTTTCTATTTATATATCCGCAAAATCCACACATGTTTTCACAACCTTTCTTTGCCGAAGAAATCTAATATTTTTTCAGCTTCTATTTCTAGGGGATCTATAAAGTTATCATTTAAGTTTAGTTTTTCTTTTAATATTGAAAGTTCAGTACAACCTAATATATAGCAATCACAATTTAAATCTTTGATAGTGTCATTTAGTAAAGTGAGTGGGACTTCTTTTCCTTGTTTTATGTAATCATAAATTATTGTCATGACGTTTTCTTGGTTAGGAAAGACATATTTTATTCCGTTTTTTTCTAAAGCATTTTGATATAGTTTTGAAGTGATTGTACCGGTGGTGGCTAAAATAGCAGCTGTTTTATATTTATCTTTGATATAGTTTGCGGTATTTTCAATCATATTACTAATTGGAATATTTATATGTTTTTTTAGTTCTTCATGAAAATAAGATGAGGTGTTACAAGGAATACTTATTAATTTACATCCTAGTTTTTCTAGTGTTTGACAGTCTCTTAATAGATAAGGATACGGACTTTCTTTGGTATTATCTAATATGTATTCTGTTCTATCTGGGGTTTTAGCATCACTTAATATTATTATGTTTAGATGGTCTTGATCTTTGTTGGCTTTGGTTTTTTCGGTGATTAATTTGTAGAAATAACAACTAGCCAGTGGACCTAGCCCACCAATTATTCCAAGTTCATAATTCATTGTTCATCATCCTTTTTTGGAGGGTATAATTTAAACATTTTGTAATCTTTATTATAGATTCTATTTATCCAAAAATTTCTTTTTAAACTATTATCTTTTGGATTTTTTAAAGTATAAGCGTATTTTTTTTCTTTAATTAGTTTATTTGCTTCATTTAAGACATCTTTATTATAGATGTATTTTTTTAAGATGTTTTTTGGAGTGTGAAGCCATAAAAATTTATTATAGTTATATTCTGTTTCTTTGTCTATGTTTAGAACAAAGTCATCAACTAAGTATTTAGACATATTAAGTCCAGCTGATGTGGTGAAGTAACTACTTCTTCCTTGTCTGATGTTTATTTCAAATAGTTTATATTTATTATCTCTATAATCATATTTGAAATCGAAGTTTGAGAAACCAATGTAATTTATATCTTCTAGAAAGTTTTTGATTTTTTCATAAATTTCTTTGTTTCCTTCTGATATTATAGCACGATAATTGCCAATTCCATAAGGGGTGTGTTCTTCTAAAATACATCTACCTAGACACATCATTTTGACTTTTCCTTTAGAGTTTGAGTAGCAGTTTAAAACGTACATGGTGTCATCGGCACCTGGGATAAAGTCTTGAACAATAATATGGCCATTATAACCGGCATTCAATATTTGATTTACGGTTTTACTTAGTTCTTTTTCATTTTTTATTTTGTAGCTTTTTTCTTTTCCTTCAAATTCTATTTTAGAGTATAGAGTACTATTTGAAGGTTTTAACGCTACTGGATATGAGAATGGAAGAGTTATATTATCTTTGTTTTCTTTAGTAACAATATAGGTTTTAGGATAGTCTAGGTTATATTCTTCACATATATTATAGAAGCTTTCTTTATCTTCTAATTTGTCTTTTAATTCTTTGTTCATAAATGGTAATACAAAGTATTTAGATAGGGCTTTCATGTTGTTGACAATTGGGTTTGTGTACCATTCAGCGCATGATAGTAAAATTAAGTAATCATATTTTTTTTTATATTTTTGACCTATTTCTAAGAGAGTATTTAAGAAAATATTTTCGTCAGTTAAGTTTTTAATTATTTTGACATCGATAATTTTACTATTTTTAGTTTCTCTTAGTGGGAATGTTCCAATAGCTAGAGATTTTACATTATATTCATCATTGAATGATCTTGCTAGACCATATGCATTAGCGTCTGTTCCTAGAATAACTGGTAAAAATGTTTTTGACATATACATCACACTTTCTAATTATTTTTAAGTATGTGGAAAACTTTCCACTTTTCCACATTATATAACAAATTAAACACTTTCGCAACAAAGGTATAAAAAGTCTTATAAAATAAGGCTTTCTAGAGTGTGAATGGGTAATAAGTGTATAATAAATGTCAAAAAAAAGTGGAAAAATTGTATACTTTTGCTTTACAGTGTGATATAATACTTACCAGGTGATTAAGTTATGCTTGAAGAAGTTAAAGTCATACTAGATGGTAATGAAAATTTAACTTTAGAGGTTAAAGATAATCTTTTAGAACTTATTACAATCTTTCATGAGATATTTAAAGATGTGGATTTAACGACTTTGAAAGAACGGCTTAAGACTTTAAAGATAAAAAGGGAAAGTATGTATTTAGTTAAAATGCCATGTAAGTATATTCCACATAATAATGAGATAGCAATTAATTATGGACTTATTACAGAAGCGGATGCGAGACACTGGCTTATGCATAGTTTACTTGGGGTTATTAGTGCTAAAGATAATTATTATGGGTTTAATGATGAGAGTGATTCTTTACTTGCTCTTAATGAAGGCTATACAGAGGTACTTACTAATTATTTAGTGGGAGATGCCCCAGATAATTTTTTTACAGATGAAATTATTATGACAAATTTAATTAGTAAAGTAATTGGAAACGATGTTTTATACAATGCTTATTTTAGTAATGATGCAAAGATGGTATTAAAAGCCATGGCGGAAGCGGAGGTAAAATAATGGTATTAGCTGATATAATTAGTGATATGAATAGTAATTATGAGAATAGAAAACATGGTGGAAATTCACTAGTGTTTAGTATGCAAGAGAAGATGCTTTCTACTTTTCCAGAAATTGGTTTAGAGAATGTGTTTGCTTCCGAGATGTATTTACCTATTGGGCAAAAATTTGAACCTAGTACACTTGAAAATTTGAAAATGGCTGTAAATGAGTATTCTGTTCAAAATGTGTTGTCTAGAGATTCAAGAAAATTAAGCTAACTTTTGTTAGTTTTTTGTTTAAAAAAGGAAAATTTATGTTATAATTGATATTGAAATTTGAAAAGCGAAGATTAAGACGTAGTAATAAAAGTAATTATTTATAGAGAGCTAACGGATGGTGAAAGTTAGTAATAATCTTTTATGAATTCACCTTAGGAGCTATATATGCAAAGATATATCGGTAACGCGTTATAGTTTTAGAGGTAAGTTTTACTTACAAATTAAGGTGGTACCACGTTTTAAATCACGTCCTTATCGGATGCGATTTTTTTTTGTTAGGAGGGTGTTTATGAATTTAGATAATATTTTAAATGATTTGCAAGTTGATTTAGAAACGGTTTTTTCTGAACAAAATTTAAATGAGGTAAAAGCGAAATATTTAGGTAAAAAAGGTGAGATTACATCTTTATATTCTAAAATGAAAGATTTAAGTAATGATGAGAAAAAGTCTTTTGGGGCATTAATTAATAATTTAAAAAATGAAGCTACTAATTTATTAGATAGTAAGAAAGATGAAATTGAGACGAGATTATTAAATGAAAAGTTACAAAATGAGAGTATTGATATTAGTTTGCCAGCTACAGAGATTAAGATAGGAGCTCCTAGTATTTTGGAGAAGATGATTGAAGATATTGAAGAGTTACTTATGTCAATGGGATATGATGTGGTTGATGGACCAGAGGTTGAAAAAGATGAATATAACTTTGAAATGCTTAATTTACCTAAAGGACATCCAGCTAGGGATGCGCAAGATACATTTTATGTAAAAGATGATGAACTTTTACTTCGCAGTCAAACTTCGCCTGTACAAGTTAGGACAATGCTTGCTGGAAAAGGAGAAAAGCCGATTAGAATGATTTGCCCTGGTAAGACATATAGAAGAGATGATGATGATGCGACTCATTCACATCAATTTATGCAGATAGAAGGTTTACTTGTTGATAAAAATATTAGTTTATCTGATTTAAAAGGAACATTTGATGTTATTGCAAAACATTTATTTGGTGAAGAGTGTCAAACGAGATTTAGACCAAGTTATTATCCATTTACTGAGCCTTCTGTTGAGATGGATATTAGCTGTCATCACTGTAAAGGCAAAGGATGTAATATTTGTAAAAATACTGGTTGGATTACAGTATCTGGTGGGGGAATGGTTCATCCAAAGGTTTTGGAAAACTGTGGATATGATCCTAAGAAATGGTCTGGTTTTGCGTTTGGTTTTGGAGCTGAAAGACTAGCAATGATTAAATACGGCATCAATGATTTAAGAGTATTTTATACAAACGATTTAAGAGAGAGTAGAGGTTTTGATAGAAAGGAGGCTAACTAATGATAGATTTAGAGTGGGTTAAAGATTATATTGATATTGAAGATCAAGACTTAAAAGAGCTTGCGGTTAAGATAACTAAAGCGGGAATTAATATTGAAAAGGTTATTTCTAATCATATAGATAATTTAGTTATTGGTGAAGTTATAGAATGTGAGATGCATCCTGATTCAGATCATTTACATGTTTGTAAGGTTAATGTTGGTGATAGAGTTTTACAAATTGTTTGTGGGGCACCTAATGTTAGAAAAGGATTAAAGGTTATTGTAGCTTTACCTGGAGCTATTTTACCTGGTGATTTTGAGATTAAGAAAAGTAAAATTAGAGGGGTAGAATCTAATGGAATGCTTTGCGCACTTTATGAACTTGGATTAGAAGAAAAAACAGAAGAGACTTACAGCAAGGGTATTTATGAAGTGGATGGTAAGGCTAAGGTTGGTATGGATGCAATGAAATACCTTAATTTAGATGATACTTTATATGAACTAGATATTCATAAACACCGTAATAATGATTGTTATTATCATATTGGTTTTGCTTATGAGATTGGAGCAATTTTAAATAGACCAGTTACTTTACCTGATGATAAGACAAATTCTATTAAAGATAATATTAAAAATCATTTTAGGTTAAGGGTGGAAACTGATAAATGTCCATATTATTTAGCTAAGATGGTTACTGATGTTAAAATTGGAGAGTCTCCTGAATTTATTAAGAGAAGACTTTCTGCTTATGGTATGCGTTCTATTAATAATGTGGTTGATATTTCTAATTATGTTATGCTTGAATATGGACAGCCTTTGCACTTCTTTGATAAAGATACTTTAGGAGATAATATTTTAGTTAGAAATGCGGAAGATGGAGAAGAAATTGTAACTTTAGATGGAATTAATAGAGTTTTAAATAGTAATGATATTGTTATTACTGATGGTAAGAAACCGGTTTGTATTGCTGGTGTTATGGGTGGTGAAAATACCGAGGTTACCGAAAATACTAAAGATATTTTAATTGAAAGTGCAATATTTGATGGGGTTAGTATTAGGAATACTTCTAATAGACTTGATTTAAGAAGTGAAGCTTCAATTAGATATGGTAAGGGTTTAAGTTATGAGTATACAGAGAAAGCTATTGAAAGGGCTTGTCATTTACTTGAAAAGTATGCAGGAGCAAAAGTACTTTCTGGAATGGTTAAGCATGATAAAATTGATAAAACACCAAAGATTGTTAAATTTAAATCTTCTGAAATAAATACGTTACTTGGAATTACGATTTCTGATGATGATGTTAAGGTTGAACTTAATCGTTTAGGTTTTCCATTTGAATATAATAAAGGTGAATTTAAAGCGACTATTCCTTCTAGAAGATTAGATATTGATCCATATGTGAATGATATTGCGGAAGAAGTTGGCAGACTTTATGGTTATCATAATTTAGTGTCTACTTTACCAAGTGTGGCAATTAAAAAGGGTGAATATGCTTTAGATATTAAATACCGTAAGATTATTTCTAAAAGATTGCGTGAACTTGGTTTAAATGAGGTTAAAACTTATACTTTAGTTTCACCAAAGATGGCTTCTAGTTTTAAATATGAAGATAAAAAACAAATTACTTTACCACTTCCGATGAGTACTGATAAGTCTGTTATTAGAACTAGTTTAATTCCTTCACTTTTGAAGGTATATGAATATAACCGTGATCACAAGGTTAATGATGTAAATATTTATGAGATTGCTAAAACATATGATGCTTCTTATAATGAAGAAAGTAAAGTATGTATGCTTATGAGCTCTAATTATTTGGTTAATCAGTGGCATGGTGTGAATGTTAAAGTTGATTTTTATTTGATTAAAGGTATAGTTCAAAATATTTTGGATTATTTAGGTTTTAAAAATAGATATACTTTTGAGAAATGTGAATTACCTGATTTACATCC
Source organism: uncultured Bacilli bacterium (assembly GCA_944358535.1). Taxonomy (GTDB): domain Bacteria; phylum Bacillota_I; class Bacilli_A; order RF39; family UBA660; genus Coprosoma. The sequence goes on from CALVRH010000015.1 coordinate 28,670, forward strand.
TGGAATATGTGCGAGTGTTATGCTTGATAGAAAAATGATAGGGGTTATTGGAAAAGTCCATCCGATTATTACTAAGGATGATATTTATGTGGCTGAATTTTCTTTAGAAGCGCTTATGAGTAAAGTGAAGCCAATTAAGTTTAAAGAAGCTCCTAAATATCCAGAGATTGTTAAGGATATGGCATTTATAGTTAATTATGATGTAACTTCTGATGAGATAATAAGTGTTATTAGAAAAGCTGGCGGAAGACTTTTAACTGATATTAAGTTATTTGATGTTTATACTGGTGAACATGTTGCTTTGGATGAAAAGTCTTTAGCTTATTCATTAACTTTTTCTTCACCTGACAGAACTTTAAGTGAGGAAGAGGTTATGGAAGTATTTAATAATATTATTGATAAAGTTGAAAAAGAAAAAGGTGCGAAACTTAGAAATAAGTAATTGGCACTTTTTTCTATTTGACAGAAAGTGACACAAAAAATATATCATTTATTGACAAGATTCATAAAATATAATAAAATAATATTGCTTAGCACGTGTTGTAGAAAATTTTACTTTGCCTGTTTTTACAATGTGTGCTGTTGCAAATTTAACCATTTTTAATAAATGGTGCACAAGTACTCGGTGTGGTTGAAGCCGGCGAAGTTTTTAAATTTTAAAAATTTCTAGTAATTCTCTTACATTTCAACCTTTTTCAATTGGGTCTATAGCCAAGTGGTAAGGCGTGGGACTGCAACTCCCTGATCGTTGGTTCAAATCCGACTAGGCCCTCCATTGAAATATAAAGGAATTCTAGTGATAG
>CALVRH010000016.1 GCA_944358535.1 uncultured Bacilli bacterium
ATAATTCTTATTTACAGTTTTTTATATGTTATTTTATCTAATTTTTTTATTTTAATTTATTTACTCTTTTTTACTGATGATTTTTATCTATTTATAGCACATAATTTTTAACTAATAAAGTAATATCTTAATAATTAACACACATGAACAATATTATATTCCAAGTCAGCAAAATCCTCTTCTCGTATATTTAACTTTTCAAAAGGAATTTTTTCCACAATATATTTATCTAAATCGCCATTCATCCAATCATCAAATATATCATGTGGATCATCAACAACATAATGATTACCAATTAATGCATTACAATTAGCACAATTATTAGAAACACAATAACTATTATGCGTTTTACTAAAATTATTATTAATTGTCTTATAGTGTTCCATCAAATAATTATCAATTGGCTTTATAGAACCTAATCCTAAATCACCTAACTCCAAATATTCATCCATATATGGTAAAAGTTGTTTATTTATAAAATATGTATAAACCATCGTTGTCGAATGACATTTTCAGCATTCATGTCTCCACCCATATATATTAATTCCTTCACTTTTTAAAACTTCATATAAAAACTTATTTAATTTCATTGTGTTTCTACATCTAGGGAAATTATCACAAGCAGCAAACAAACCGTATTGACCAGCTTTAATTTTCATATTACCAAAACCACATTTACTACATTTCATATAATCACCAACACTTAAATTTCTAAAAAGTATTCCAATTAAAATATTACACTTATTTTACAAACTACTATTTATCTCATAAAAACATTACCTTTATCTTAATAAAGTACGTCTTTTAAATATAATCCTTCAGGATTAGCAGTTTTTCCAGCCTTTCTTCTATCGTGTGCATTTAATATATCAATAATATCTTCACTTTTTCGTTTACCTTCACCAATTTCAATTAATGTACCTATCATATTTCTGACTTGATATCTCATAAAACCAGTACCTAAAAAACTAAGCGTAATTTTGTTGACATTTTTAAGTTCCCTTGTCAATCTAGTTTGTACAATAGTTCTAACATAATCTTCCCGCTCATCATCACTCTTCGTAAATGATTTAAAATTATGTGTACCCTCTAAATATTTTAAAGCCCTCTCCATCTCAACAACATCTAATTTCTTATTATATTGATATATATAATCCTTCTCAATCGGATTATATTCTCCCATATTAATAACATAAATATATTCTTTTGCCTTAACATTATACCTTGCATGAAAATCATCAGCCACAATTTCAACATTTCTAACATAAATATCATTAGGTAGTAAACTATTCAAACCATCCTTTAACTTCTCAGGTGTAATATGTTTAATATCCAAATCGAAATGAGCCTTTTGATTATATGCATGCACACCAGCATCTGTTCTTCCGGCCGCTATAACATTTACATCTTTATGACCATTAATTGTTTTTAAAGCTGTTTCTAATTCACCTTGTACAGTTTTAACATCTGGTTGCTTTTGATAGCCTTTATATTTAGAACCATCATAAGCAAAAGTTACCAAATATCTCATACTACTTCCTCCTCCTGCACTTTATTATTGTAACACAAATAAAGTATAAACGCACATTTTACTTTACAAATCTATATATATCCTTCATTAAATCGTTAATATCATCGCGATATCCTATATCTATATTTTTATTCACTTTAACTAAATTACTAAAATCTATAAGCCTCGGTACTGAAATATTACTTTTACTTAATAATTTAATATTTGTAAACAAATCAAATTTATTACCCTGAAACACCAATTTACCATCTTTCAAACAAATAACTATATCTGCCAGTTCAAAAGCCATATCCGTATCAGAACATGTAATTATAATTGTTTTATTATATCTTAACTTCATCATCCTAATCAATTTAATTAAATTTTTCTTACTAACATAATCCAAATTACTAAAAGGATCATCCAATAATAAAACTTTAGGATTATAAGCCAAAAGAATAGCCAAAGCCACTTTTTTTTGTTCACCTCTACTAATTTCAAAAGGAGATTTAAACAAGCAACTCTCATCCAACCCAACAATCTTAAGGGCTTTTAACATTTTCTTATCGCAATCCTTAACTTTATTTTTTTTAAGGGCAAATAACATTTCCTCATAAACAGTATTACAAAAAAAATAATCATCAGGATTTTGTCTTAAAATACCTATCTTTAAATTGTTTTCATTAATAACTTCCCCACTAGTTAATTCCATATCACCATGGATTAAAGAAAGAAGTGTACTTTTTCCTGAGCCACTTTCCCCAACAATAAAGTTAATTTTCTTATCTTTAATCCCTAATGATAAATCATCAATTACTCTATAAAAACCATCAATATCATAACCCACATTTTTAAGCACTATTCCCATAAATCATCCACCAATTTCTTATCATCAAAATAAATTTTATCTACAAGTTCATAAAATTTCAATTTATTAGATAAATTAACAACAAATGGCAATTCCAATTCATAATTTTCAAAAAAACTCTCATTTTCAAAAACCTTCCTCTTAGATCCCTTTAAAAGAACTTTTCCCTCACCAATAATTACAACCATATCTGCATAAAGTGCTTCCTCTACATCATTAGATAAATTAATCACTGTTAATTTATTCTTTTTAACCTCTTTTTTTAAGTTCCTCAAAATTTTACTTTTTACCCCTCTACTCATTCCGTCAAATAAATTATCCAAAATTAATATTTTTGGACTTTGAACTAACTTCATTCCTAAAATAACTAATTTTTTCTTTTCTAAAGGCAAAAAATTAAATACAGTATTTAATACATCATCAAAGCCAAATCCCAAAGCAACTTCTAAAATTTTATCTTTACTATCCTTTTTTAACACTTTTAAAAACAATTCCATTACCGTATCAAAACTATCGTACTCGCAGACATCATCATATATAGTTACTATATTTTTTTTTACTATATCTTTTTTTATTGGTATACCAAACACCAAAATATTTCCTTTAAATTTAAAAGCTCCAGATAAAATATTAACTAAAGTCGTCTTACCACTACCATTATTTCCCAAAATAGAAATAAAACGTCCCTCCGGAATATTTAAATTAAAATTATCAAACACCATAGTATTCCTATATTCAAAATTCATATTTTTAATTTCAATTGCCTGCATAAAGTTTCACCACAGCACTTATTATATTATAAATAAAAACAATTTACAATAAAAATCCCTTATCAAATTTAAATCTTAAAAACTCTTTTCACTTACAATTATCACATATATTTTTTTCATTATATATCTTTACCATAACAGGCAAAGTTTCTGTAATAGCTAAAGCATTGTCGTTAATAATATTTGAATATACCCTTTTAAATTCTAAAGAAGGTCCAATATCATTATCCATAAATTGTGACAAAGGTGTAGCTCTAACTCCACCTAATTCAACAAGTAACGTTACAGGAAATAAACTTTTTAGCTTAGAATCCATCGTCGTATAAATTTCTAAACCATCTAATTTATAACCAGTTTTATCAGCATAAACTTTAGCCACACTATAATTATTTTCTTCATCATCCTTAGTTAAATAAGTCCAAGGATTTTCCACTTTCGCACCACCTAAATAATAAACTATATTACCACAACTATGATAAATAAACGAGCCAATATAATCATAATTATTTTTTATTTTTTCATAAAATTTTAATAATGCCTCATTTTCTTTTTCAATTTCTCCTTTTTTTAAATAAGGACATCCCAAAGGTCCCAATTTATCTCTTCTAATATTATTCAAATGAAAATTAGCGTATATTTTTTCTCCAGATTCTACCCTATCTATAAAACTACTACTTTCTATATTGCTATTTAAATCAACCCCTCTGCCATTACTAGACCAGTTTATCATACAACCTTTAGGTAAATTGTTTTCTTTAAATAACTTTCTCAAATAATCCTTAAGTGGTTTATACTTATCATCTAATATATCAAAAGTTGCATGTCTAAACATCATTTGCTGTAGCTTATAATTTCTATCACCATACTTATTTGCATATTCGCCTTCAATATAACTATTTCTATAATATGTTAAAAAGTAAGTTTGTTCTTCTTCATCACTAACATTTCTTGGAATAAGTGACCTAATCGCACTAGTTACAATAATCGTTCCTTCAGGATTCACAATCGGAATAAAATGAATAGTATATAAATCATCATCAATATCAATCTCTTTATTACAAAGTTTTTCCATAAATCTAATAACAAATACATTACTAATTAATTCACTACTATGTGTACCACCAGTTATAATCACATGATACTTACCATGACCATAAACAAAATGATCAATTGGATAACCAAAATAAGTATAACCGATTGGTTTTTCTTTTTTAATAACATTACTATCAAAACTATCTAAAATATCATTCATCTCATCATAATCTAATATTTTACCCACAGCTATCACTCTCCTACATTATAACATACGCAAAATAAAAAGTTAAATCACCAAAGATTTAACTACGCTTACCATTTTGAATCTTATAACTAATTTTTAAAAGTAATTTTCTAGGTATAAACCTTGTTAAAAAAATTCCTACCTTCATCTTAAAACTAGGTATAATAATTAACTTTTCATCAAACATTTTCTTAATTCCGTACTTAGCCACATCCATACTTTTCATTCCTTTAATGGAAAAATGTACCCTTGCCACCTTATTAAACTCTGTATCAACAGGTCCTGGACATAAAACACTAATAGATACATTACTACCATCTTTCTTTAACTCTTCATAAATTGCCGATGACAAACTAACCACATAATTCTTAGTCGCATAATAACTCGCCATAAGTGGCCCAGCCATAAAACCAGCAGATGAAGCCACATTCAAAATATAACCTTGATCCTTTTTCTTAAAGTCTTTTAAAAACAATTTAGTAAGAATATGTAAAGATTTTATATTTAAATCTATCATATCAAGTTCCTTGTCAATATTAGTGTCACTAAACTCGCCAAAAACTCCAAATCCCGCATTATTTATTAATATATCTATATTTTCTTTTTTTACTTCATTATAAAGTTCCATACAATTAAATGTACTAGAAATATCTTTAACAATATAACTAGCTTTATCGCCTAACTCTTTAGCTAGTTTTTCAAGCCTTGTTTTTCTTCTTGCTACAAGTATTACCTCATACCCTTCATCAACTAATACTCTAGCCATATCAGCTCCAATTCCAGAGCTAGCTCCTGTTATTAATGCCTTCATGTAAATCACCTTAAAAACATTATATAATAAGCCCAAAACAAAGTAAACGTTTTTTAACTTTTCTTAAGCAAAAATATTATTCTGAATGTTTACTAATAAAATCTGCCAGTCCTAAAGAAGATGCATATAGAAAACCAGCAGTCACAATAAAATCGATAACTTCTGATATTTCACCAGGTTGATAATAATCAATATCTAAATCATCTAACTCTTCTACATCAATATTTTTAGATATAACCTCTGTAAAATATGGATTTATCTCTTTTATTTCCTCTAGAATTTCTAAAGCTTTTTTATTATCTCCAAGTTTATAATATAAGCAAAGTTTAGAACCTAAAAACGATAAACTGTTATCACCTTTATATTTTTTTATAAGCTTATTAAATGCCTTTTCATCTTCAAAATAAGCATAAACTGCAGCTAACATATACCTTGCTCCTAAATTATCATTTTCATTTAATTTAACCATTTTCTCTAAAACCTTGCGAGCTAATCCCATTTTCCCATATTGTATAAGAACCATCGCCTTATTTTCTAAAGCACGCATATAAGGACGTGTTTGCCACATAGTATAAAATTCACCAGCATTATCAAAGTAACCCTCTTTTTTTAATCTTTTTTCTTCAGATTCTATAACCTTATCTAATTCATTTAAAACATCCTCACCAGTGTATTCATAAGGTATTAAAAATAATTTAGGATCAATATAAGTTGGATCAAGTTTTAAAGCTTCTTTGGCAAGCTTAATAGCCTTCTTTTCACTATTTGCATTTAATGCTTCATCAAATTTTGCCATTGCCTTATCTAATTTTGTTTCAGGAACATCTAAAGTTCCACTATTATACTGATTAATAAACGCTTTAATAAGTGCGTCCATATCCTTTTCAGTAGCGTTCTTATCCTTCATAAAAGTATCAAGTTTACTATAAATTTTTTCAAAATCCTTCTGCACAAACCTACACCTCTTTCTATAATCAGATTATCATATTATCTAAATTAAAACAAGTAATTTTTACCAATTGACATAACTAATAAATAATATTAATATAATATTAAAGAAAGGATAATCAATATGAACCATTACCAAAACCCAAGTGAACTATTTAATACCATTATTAATAATCCTAGGATTATTAATTCTTTGCCAAAAGAATTAATTTCAGATATCGATTTCATTGAAAAATACTATATTATTTTAGGAGAAGAAATAAAACCATATATTCCTCCAAAAACCTATGAAACTCTAAAACACCGCGAAGTTATCTTAAAAAACAAAGAAAAAAAACAAATAGAAAATAAACCAAATATTTCTTTAGAAAATGAATTAGAAATATTACACAACATTTTAACAGATCCTAAGTTTATCGAAAATTTGCCAACAAATGAAAAATATTCTAATGATTTTTTAGAATTTATCTATTTAATATGGGGTGATGAAATTAAGCCATATATTCCATATGAAATGTTTGAAGAGATAAAAAACGAAGTACTAATGCATAAATATCATCAAGATTATGATCAAAATAGAGAACAGTGGGCCAAAGAAGAACACCAAAAAGTATTAAAAAAGATTGCTAGCAAAAATTAGCAATCTTTTTATCTAGTTTTTCCATTATCAGAATTTTTAATACTACTTTCAAACTCTTGAATTTGTTCATCCGACATATTCAAAAAACCTTCATAAATATTTCCAATAATATTACTTAATTTTTCATTTAATTCATTATCAGCTTTAAGCTTTGCAATAAAATTCTGAATTTTTATTAAATCCTCCAAAGAAAAGTCTCTTAAAGAATCTGTAATTTCATTTCTTGCAATAGTCTTCTTACCAAGTCCTCTAGTTCTTTTCTTCACTCTTTTAGCATCACTAGGTATTTCCGAAGATTTCTCTACTGAAACTTCTGACATAACATCTGAACTTGTTTTATCGTAAATTCTAACATATGGTAATCTTTCTACTAGGGCAACATCAACCACTGTTTTATCATAAGGTACCATTTTTGCCAATTCTTCATCCGAAGGTAATAAAAATGTATCATCAGACAAACCGCCATCTAAAATCTGCATTACATCATCTAAAATCTTAGAACTATTTTCTAAAAGTTCTTGCTTTCTTAAAGAGTCACTCATCATACTTCTTATCTCATCAATTTGTTTAGTCGTAGCTGTAAGCCTCTTACTCAAAAATTCTTTAACTTTTTTAGGATTATTATCCTTTTTTATTGTAAGTCCAAACACACATAATATATTACCTTTTAACCTAGTAGTATATATTCTAACTTGAAAACCTTTAAACTCCAAAACCTTTTGAGGTAAATCAGTATTAGTATAATATCTAACTTGGGTAATATCTCTCATATTTACACCATTAAGAATTCCATCCAATGTTTTCTTTACCTCGTAGTAAACTTCTCTAGGTACCTTTGATAAATCAATATTAAAATATGGTTTCCCGGCTGGCGTTTTTGCAAAAATTACTTTATGTCCACCAACATCTAAATCTCTAGATTTTTGCACATCCAAGTAATTTGTACATATATACCATTTTCTCAATAAATCTTTAATTTCATCATTTAGTTCACTTGTACCACTATCATTATTTAAATCTCTCAAGATATTAATATTTTCTACTAAAATCTCACAAATCTTACCAATAGCAATATCCAAATTATAAATATTAGGATTTGGTAAAATATTTATAAATTCGTCAATATTGTCTAATGATGTTTTTTCAATCCTCTCAACATATGCTTTAATTTCTTCATCCGTCATAAAACCACCATTATATTTATATCATTAAAAATAAACAAAGTCAAAAAAAGAATGCTTACTCAGCATCCCCTTCAACAAGAGATAGAACAACCATTAAAGCATCGTCTCCTCTTCTTTCATCAATTTTAGAAATTCTAGTATATCCGCCATTTCTTTTAGCATAGCGAAGAGCTAAATCATCAAATACTTTTTTAACAGTATCTTTATCATTATGTAAGAAAGCTAAAGCCTTTCTTCTGGCAACTAAAGACCCATCTTTACCATAAGTAATCATTTTATCAACAAACTTACGAACTTCTTTTGCTCTAGTTTCGGTAGTAACTACTTTTTCATTGTTGATAACATCTTTAGTTAAATTAGCTAGCATACTTCTTCTATGTTTGTTGTCGCGTCCTAATTTTCTATAAGCCATAATAACCTCCTAACTAATCTTCATCACGGAATTTAAGTCCCATATCTTTAATTTTATCCATAACTTCTTTTAAAGATTTTTTACCTAAATTACGTATTTTCATCATTTCTAATTCTGATTTTTCAGTTAAATCACCTAAAGTATTAATATTTGCTCTCTTTAAACAATTATAAGCTCTAACAGAGAAATCTAAATCATCAATAGAAGTCTCTAATTTCTTTTGCTTACTATCTTCTTGTTTAGCGTTCATAATACCTGTAATATCAGCAATCTCACTTAAATTAGTAATAATATTCAAATGCTCAATTAAGATTTTTGCAGCTAAAGCCATAGCTTCTTCTGGACGAAGAGCACCATTAGTCTCAACTTCCATGATTAATTTATCATAAGAAGCATCTTGACCAACACGAGCTTTATCAATTTCATAGCTAACTCTCTCAATTGGTGAATATAAAGCATCTATAGGAATATATCCTAAACTTGCGTCAGTAATATATTTCTTATTAACTGTTGACAAATCAGCTCCACGACCATTAGCAATAATAAACTCCATATCAAGTTTTCCACCTTTAGCTAAAGTAGCAATAACTTGATCCTTGTTAATTATCTCAACATCACTATCACAAATAATATCACCAGCTGTAACTGTTCTTTCTTCATTAACTGATAAATGAGCAATCTTAACTTCATCAGAATGATTTCTAATTGCAATACCTTTTAAATTTAAAATAATTGCTGTTACATCTTCAATAACACCCTCAATAGTTTGAAATTCATGTTGAACACCATCAATTTTAACTGCCACAATAGCACTTCCTGGCATTGATGATAACATTACTCTACGAAGAGCATTACCAATTGTCATACCAAAACCTCTTTCCAAAGGTTCTAGTTCAAATTTTCCATAATTATTACTTTCTACATAATCTGTTATTTTATAATCTGGTTTTTCAAAATTCATAAAGGTCTCCTTTCCTTTTATCCACGAGGTCGTTTTGGTGGACGACATCCATTATGTGGCATAGGTGTGACATCTGAAATTGAAGTAATTTCTAAACCAGCTGTTTGTAATGAACGAATTGCTGTTTCTCTTCCAGAACCTAAACCTTTTGCATATACTTCAACTTTTTTCATACCCATTTCAGCTGCAGCTTTTCCAGCAGCCTCTGCAGCCATACCAGCAGCAAATGGAGTTGATTTTTTACTTCCTTTAAAACCTAAAGTTCCAGCTGAAGCCCAACTAATTGCATTTCCTTCTTTATCTGTAAGGGTAACAATTGTATTATTAAAAGTTGAATGAATAAAGGCTTTACCTTCTGGGACATTCTTTTTAACCTTACGTTTTCTTGCTTTATAAGCCATAATATCCTCCTTTTAAAGTTATTTCTTCTTATTTGCGATTGTTTTTGGTTTACCCTTACGAGTTCTAGCATTTCTACTAGTTCTTTGTCCTCTTACTGGTAAGCCTTTCTTATGACGAGTACCTTGATAAGAATTGATTTCCATCTTAGTCTTAATATTCATATTTACTTCACGACGTAAATCACCTTCAGTTAAATACTTATTAACTTCATCACGAATACGAGAAAGTTCATCATTATCTAAGCTTCCAGCTTTTTTATTAATATCCACATTTGCATCAGCTAAAATCTTATTAGATAAACTTCTTCCAATACCATAAATATAAGTAAGAGCGATTTCAATTCTTTTGTTATTTGGTATATCTACACCTTTAATACGTGCCATTAAAACACCTCCTATTTACCTTGTCTTTGTTTGTGTTTTGGATTTTCACAAATTACCATTACTTTTCCATTACGTCTGATAATCTTACATTTATCACACATCTTCTTCACTGATGGTCTTACTTTCATATCTATTCCTCCTATTTCGTTACTCTATAGGTTATTCGCCCACATGTTAAATCATAAGGTGATAATTCCACTTTCACTTTGTCACCTAGTAAAATACGTATGCGGTGTAAACGCATTTTACCAGAAATGTGGGCCTTAATAACGTGATTGTTTTCTAGTCTTACTTTAAATCCGCCACCAGGCAAGATTTCTTCTACTAAGCCTTCTACTTCAATGACATCTTCTTTTGCCATCTTATCACCTCCTGGTTAATATTTCATACCCTTCCTTCGTAACTAATACTGTGTGTTCAAAATGTGCGGATGGTTTACCATCGGCCGTAATAATAGTCCAATCATCATCCAAAATATAAATTTTTCTAGTTCCCAAATTAAGCATCGGTTCAACTGCTATAACCATACCAGCTTTTAAAACTGGTCCAGTATGCATTGCTCCATAATTTGGAACATCAGGATCCTCATGAACATCATTACCAACACCGTGACCGACAAGTTCACGAACAACAGCTAAGTTATGTTCAGAAGCATATTTACTTACAGCATATCCAATATCGCCAACATGACATCCATCATGAATAGCTTCCAAACCTTTATATAAAGATTTTTCAGTATGTTCAAGTAAATATTTCTTTTTATCATCTATTTTTCCAACTGGATATGTCCAAGCTGAATCACCATGATAACCTTTGTAACACGCTCCAATATCTAAAGAAATAATATCTCCATCTTTAAGAACCCTATCACTTGGAATACCATGAACAACTTCATCGTTAATCGATGTACATATAGCAGCCGGAAATCCATCATAACCTTTAAACGATGGGGTTGCTCCTCTACTTTTAATATATTCTTCGGCTAATTCATTTAATCTTTTAGTCGTAATTCCAGGTTTAATATAAGGTTTCAAATAATTGTGTGTACTACCTGTAATCTCACCTGCTATACGTAAGAGTTCAATTTCTCTTTCAGATTTAATGCTAATCATTATAGCCTCCTATTATTTTTTCTATATCGCTAAAAGTTTCATCACTAGACCTTGAACCATCTACATGATACACCTTACCTCTAGCTTCAAAATAATCTATAACGGGCTTTGTTTCCTTAAGAAATGTATCATATCTTCTCTCATATGTTTCTATATTATCATCAGTTCTCTTAATAAGTTCATGACCACAATTGTCACAAATACCTGAAACCTTTGACCTACTATGTTCAAACAAATCATTAAAAACATTGCCACAATTTAAACATACCCTTCTACCAACAACACGTTTTTCACCGATATTTCTTGGTATATCAAGTACTATTATGATATTCTTTTTATCATTTGCTTTCTCACAAACTTCCTCATATATAGAAATCTGTGACATATTTCTAGGAAATCCATCTAATATAAAGCCATTCTTACAATCAGACTTACTAAGTCTCTCACTAAGTAATTTAGCAATTAACCTATTATCGACAAATTCCCCATTTTCTAATTGTTTTTTTACTGTTTCATCATCAACGCTTCTAAGTAAATCTCCAATAGAAATATGCGGAAAACCATACTTCTTATTTAACATTGATGAAATTAAGCCTTTACCGGCCGCCGGAGCAGAAATAAACGTAATATTCATTTAATATACTCTCCGGCGTTTGTAACTTCGGCTTATTAAATTACTCTCTAATTGTCTGTAAATTTCTAATATAACACCAATCACGATAAGTAATCCAGTACCACCAATTGATACAGTTGATGGAAGATCAGAAATCATTCCAAATATATATGGAAGTCCGGCAATAATTGCTAAAAATACTGAACCAACAACCGTAAGTCTAATTAGAACTTTACTCACATATTTAATTGTTTCCTCACCTGGCCTAATACCTGGTATATATCCACCTGACTTTTGTAAATTTTCTGCCATTTCCTTAGGTTTAATAACAATAAATGTATAAAAGAAAGAAAAGGCAATAATAAATACAATAAATATTAGAAAACCAGTAACAGATGTCAAACTAAGCCATTCGTTAACAAATTTCATCATACCTTCATTTTTAGAAAATTGAGCTATCAAAGCTGGCGCTGAAATCAAAGCAGATGCAAAGATAACAGGCACAACTCCAGCAGAATTTAACTTAAATGGAAGATAAGTTTGCTTATTAGCAAATATATTATTAGTCTTATTAACATATTGAATTGGAATTCTTCTCTCAGCAAGCTGAACGAATAAAACCCCAAGTACAATAACTAAATAAAGAATAATGAATAAAACAAACTTAGCTACCCCCATAGCTCCAGCACTAACTGTAACTAACTCAGAATATGCTTGGGTAAACATATAAGGCGTACTAGCTAAAATACCAGCCATAATTATCATTGAAGTACCATTACCTAAACCTTTCTTAGTAATCTCATCACCAATCCAAAGAAGTAATGATGTACCAGCTGTCAATACTAATGAAACTTCAATATAATCTGATACGGTTCCATTTGGAATAAACGCAAATGAGAACATATATCCTTGAACAAACGCAAGCACTATACCAAGTACACGAGTAATTTGATTAATCTTATTTCGACCAGTTTGCCCTTGCTTAGATAGCTCTGTAAAATAAGGAATTATATCCATCTGAAGTAATTGTATAATAATTGAAGCTGTAATATAAGGCATAACACCTAAAGCAAAAATCGAAAAATTTTGCATAGCTCCGCCACCTAATACATTAAGTAGCTCCAAAAATCCTACATTTAAATCTGCATTCACACCAGGAACAACTACTGCTGTACCAAGTTTAAACACAAAAAGCATTGCAAAAGTAAACCATACTTTTTTTCTCAAATCTTTATTTGCTGGGCTAAAAAATTGTTTGGCTTTTTTAAACAATTAAATCACCTCTGCTTTTCCACCTAATTTTTCAATTTGTTCAAAAGCAGAAGCAGAGAACTTATTAGCTTTAACAGTTAATTTTTTTTCTAATTTTCCACTACCTAATACTTTAATACCATCTAAAGCATTTTTAACTAATCCCATATCTTTTAAAATTTCTGGAGTAACTTCAGCACCATTTTCAAACCTATTTAAATCTGATAAATTAATAACAGCATATACTTTTTTAAACTTAGCATTAGAGAAACCTCTCTTAGGAAGTCTTCTGAAAAGTGGTGTTTGACCACCTTCAAAACCTACTCTAACTCCTCCGCCACTACGAGAATTTTGTCCGTTTTCACCACGGCCGGCTGTTTTACCAGTTCCGCTTCCTGGTCCACGTCCTACTCTTTTTCTAGCTTTAGTAGCATATGGATTTGGTTTTACAGTATGTAACTTCATCTTATAATTCCTCTACTTTCTTACCACGTAACTTAGCTACTTCTTCAGCAGTTTTTTGTTGCTTTAAAGCATCTAAAGTTGCATATGCCATATTAATTTTAGTGCTTGATCCAAGTGATTTAGATAAAATATCTTTAACACCTGCAAGCTCTAATACAGATCTAACAGGTCCACCAGCTTTAACTCCAGTACCTTTAGAAGCAGGTCTTAATAAAACTTTACTAGCCCCTCTTCTTCCGATAGCTTCATGTGGGATAGTATTGCCACCAACGATAGCAACGTTAGTAACATTTTTAGTAGCGGCTGCTACAGCCTTTTTAATAGCAGTTGGTACTTCGGCAGCTTTTCCAGAACCGATACCAACACGGCCCTTACGGTCTCCAACAACAGCTGTTGCTGCAAAACGTAATTGACGACCACCTTTAGTTACCTTAGTAACTCTACCGATGCTGATAACTTCTTCGTCAAATTGTTTTGGACGGGGTTCTCTTCTTTGTCTTTCCACTATATTTCCCTCCTTTTAGAATTCTAAACCATTCTCACGTGCTGCTTCAGCTAAAGCCTTAACACGTCCATGATATAAGTATCCACCTCTATCGAATACTATTTTTTTAATTTTTGCATCTTTTGCTCTTTTCGCAATTAATTCTCCGACTTTGACAGCTGCTTCTATATTTCCACCATTTTCTAGTTTCAAATCTTTATCAATTGAAGAAGCACTGACTAAAGTTACACCTTTAGTATCATCGATAATTTGTGCGAAAATATTATTATTTGATCTAAACACATTTAATCTTGGTACATCACTAGTTCCGCTAACAGTTTTTCTAACTCTAGCATGTCTAGCTTGACGCACTTCATTACGATTAACTTTCTTTATCATAATCTCTTCTTCCTTTCTAATTAAGCAGCTTTCTTACCAACTTTTCTGATGATATACTCATCTTGGTAACGAATACCTTTACCTTTATATGGCTCAGGTTTTCTAACTTTTCTGACATTAGCCGCAAATTCACCAACTAATTGTTTGTCAGCACCTTTAATAGTAAGCTCTGTATTACTTGGAACTTCTGCAGTTAAACCTGCTGGAACTTCCATAACTACAGGATGAGAATATCCTGCTTGAATAGTTAATTTATTACCAGATAAATTAAAACGATATCCAACACCAACTATTTCTAATTTTTTTTCAAAACCTTCAGTTACACCTTTAATCATATTAGCAATATTAGCATTTGCTGTTCCATGAAAAGCTTTATAAGCATCACTTTTTCTTGTAACTACAAGTTCATTATCTTTAACTTCCACAGCAATATTTTTGTTAATTTCAGTAGAAAGTTCACCTTTAGGTCCCTTAACTGTAACAACATTGCCATCAGTAGTTACGGTAACATTTTCAGGTATTGAAAGTACTCTGTTTCCTATACGACTCATATTACTTTCTCCTTTCTACCAAACGTAAGCTAACACTTCGCCACCTAGTGATTTTTTCTTAGCATCTCTACCTGTCATTACACCTTCGGATGTTGAAACAATAGCGATACCTAGTCCATTTAAAACACTTGGTATTTCATCTGCATGAGCATAAACTCTAAGTCCTGGTTTAGAAATTCTTTTTAGTCCAGTAATAACTCTTTGTTTTTTAGCTCCATATTTTAATGTCAAAACTAATTCATTTTGAGCATCTTTCTTAACAATTTTGTAATTAACAATATATCCTTCTTCTTTTAAAATACGAGCAATCTCTTCCTTCATCTTAGAAGAAGGCATTGAAACTTCTTTATATCTTAATTGATTTGCATTACGGATTCTCGTAAGCATATCAGCAATTGGATCTGATACTACCATATTTAATCCTCCCTTCTTACCAACTTGATTTTGTAATTCCAGGTATTTGTCCTTTATAAGCTAATTCCCTAAAACAAATACGGCAAATTCCATATTTTTTAAGTACTGAATGTGGTCTACCACAAATTTTACATCTAGTATATTTACGTACTTTAAATTTAGGCTCACGATTAGCTTTTACAATCATACTTTTTCTTGCCATAATTTCCTCCTAATCATTATTTTCTAAAAGGCATACCGAAACCTTTTAATAAGTCTAAAGCTTCCTCATTGGTATGTGCTGTTGTAACAAACACAATATCCATTCCGCGTACTTTAACAACTTTATCATAATCTATTTCTGAGAAAATTAATTGTTCTGTTAAACCTAGAGTGTAGTTTCCTCTACCATCAAATGATTTTGAACTAATCCCTCTAAAGTCACGAACACGAGGTAATGTAATACTAATTAGTTTATCTAAAAAGTTGTACATGTTATCGCCTCTTAAAGTAACCTTGCAGCCAATTCCTTGACCTTGACGTACTTTAAAGTTAGCGACAGCTTTTTTTGCTTTTGTAATAATAGGCTGTTGACCTGTAATAGCTTTTAAATCATTGGCTGCTGCATCTAATAATTTACTATTACTAGTTGCATCACCAACACCCATATTAACAACTATTTTTTCAAGTTTTGGTATTGCCATTACACTTTTATAATTATATTTTTCTCTTAAACTAGGTACGATTTCTTCATTGTACTTTTTTTGTAGGCGGTTCATAAATACCCTCCTTTCAGGTTTAGTCAAGTTTTTCATTTGATTTTCTTGACACTCTTATTTTCTTTCCATCTTTATTAGTAGTGTGTCCTACTCTTGTTCCTTTTTTAGTTTTAGGATCAACTATCATTACATTTGAAACATGTAATGGTGCTTCGACCTCAGCAATTCTACCATCTTGTCCACCGTTTGGTTTAATATGTTTTTTAACAATATTAACGCCTTCAACGATGACTCTATCTTGGGCTTTCAAAGTTTGGATAACTTTTCCTTCCTTGCCTTTGTCTTTACCGGTGGTGACAACTACTTTATCTCCTTGTTTTATTTTCATATTAATTCCTCCAAACGATTCCTATAATACTTCCTTAGCAAGTGAAACAATCTTCATAAATCCTGCATCTCTTATTTCACGAGCTACTGGTCCAAACACACGTGTTCCAACTGGAGTCTTATCATCTTTAATTAAAATGCATGCATTATCATCAAATTTAATATAAGATCCATCTTCTCTTCTAACTCCACGTTTTGTTCTAACAACAACAGCTTTAACAACTTTACCCTCTGAAACTGTTCCATTAGGTGTTGCTTTTTTTACTGTTCCAACAACTATATCTCCGATATTGCCAGTTTTAACTTTACTACCACCAAGTACTCTAATGACTAATAACTCACGAGCTCCAGAATTATCAGCAACTTTTAAACGACTTTCCTGTTGAATCATCTAAATTCCTCCTTCTAGCTAGTTATAAAATAACAGCTTTCTCTACTATTTCTACTAAACGATAATGTTTAGTTTTTGATAGCGGTCTAGTTTCAGCGATTCTAACTTTATCGCCAACCTTTGCTTCATTCTTTTCATCATGAGCAGCATATTTTTTTGAGTACATAGCTCTTTTACCATACTTTTTATCCATAATGTAAGTTTCAACTAATACAGTAATAGTTTTATCGCCTTTATCGCTTACAACTTTACCAACTAATTCTCTTTTTATATTTTCCATAAAATCCTCCTAGTCTTGTAATTCACGTTCGCGAAGAATAGTTTTCATTCTTGCGACAGCCTTTCTAAGTTCATTAATTCTAGCTGGTTTTTCAAGACTACCAGTAGCTTGGCTAAAACGTAAATTAAATAGTTCAGCTTTAGTTTCGTCGATTTTTTTCTTTAAATCTTCGTTACTTAGTTCTCTAAGTTCATTAATTTTCATTTGCCTCACCACTTTCTTTCTTTACAAACTTACATTTGATTGGTAACTTGTGCATAGCTAAGCGAAATGCTTCTCTAGCAACATCCTCACTAACATCGGCAATCTCGAACATAATCTTTCCTTTTTTAACAACGGCAACCCATTTTTCAGGAGTACCTTTACCTTTACCTTGACGCATACCAATACCTTTAGCAGTCAAAGATAAATGTGGAAAAATATTAATCCATACTTTACCACCACGTTTCATGTAACGAGTCATCGCTACACGGGCAGCTTCAATTTGTTGTTGACTAATCCAAGCTCCTTCTAAAGCTTCTAGTCCATATTCTCCAAATGAAACTTTTCTATTTCCTCTAGCTTCACCTTCATAAGATAAACGGTGAGGACGACGATATTTAGTTCTTTTTGGTATTACTGCCATCCTTCACACCTCCCTTATTTGAACGTGCCTGCTTAACGTTATCTTCTTTTTTTCCATCTCCAAGGATTTCTCCTTTGTAAATCCATACTTTAACTCCAATTTTACCATAAATAGTATTTGCTTCTTTTATAGCATAATCGATATCTGCTCTTAAAGTATGACGAGGAACTTTACCTTCAGTATAACCTTCTCCTCTTGCAATTTCAGCACCATTTAATCTACCAGATACTAAAGTTTTAATACCTTTAGCTCCTGATTTCATAACATTTCTAATTGCTTTCTTTTGTGCAATTTTATAAGAAACACGGTTCTCAATTTGATGAGCAATATTTTCTGCAACTAAAGCCGCATCTAAATTTGGATTCTTAATTTCTTTAATAGAAATATGAATCTCTTCGCCAGTTAATTTATTTAATTCTTTTCTTAATTTTTCAATTTCATCTCCGCCATGACCAATTACTACACCTGGTTTAGCAGTATTGATAATAACTTCGGTCTTTTCATTGTTTCTTTCAATAAGAATACTTGAAACAGCGGCATCTTTTAACTTTTTCTCTAAACATTTACGAATTTTATAGTCATTATTTAAGTATTTAGCAAAATCTTGATTTCCAGCATACCACTTAGATTCCCAAGTTTTATTTATACCAATTCTAAGTCCGACTGGACTAACTTTTTGACCCATGTATTACCCTCCTTTGCTTAATTTTTCTCACTCACAACCACTGTAACGTGGCTTGATCTTTTTAATATTGGTTTAGGGCTACCTTTGGCACCAGCACGGCCTCTTTTCAATGTTCTGCCCTCATTTACATAAGCTTCGCTAACATAAAGATTTTCTTCTTTAAGTCCTAAATTATTCACCGCATTAGCAGTAGCAGAATTTAAAACTTTACGAATCACCCTAGCAGCTTCTTTATTTAAATTTGCTAAAATTGTATCAGCTTCAGTTACATCTTTCCCGCGTATTAAATCGATAGATAAACGCATTTTTCTAGGTGAAATTCTAATTTCTTTAGCAATTGCTTTAGCTTCCATTTATACCATCCTTTCCGGTCTATTTTTTCTTCTTATCGTCGCCGTGACCACCAAATTTACGTGTTAAGGCAAATTCTCCTAATTTATGTCCAACCATATCTTCTGTAACATAAACTGGAATAAATTCTTTACCATTATGCACAGCAAATGTGTGTCCAATAAATACAGGATAAATTGTAGAACGGCGAGACCAAGTTTTAATTACTTCTTTTTTACCAGATTCATTTATTTTTTCAACCTTTTTCATCAAATAATCATCGACAAAAGGTTTTTTCTTTGTACTTCTTGCCATTTATAAATCATCCTTTCTTATTTCTTTCTTGAGCGAACAATTAGTTTGCTTGAAGCTTTCTTATTATTACGTGTTTTAAATCCAAGAGCTGGTTTACCCCAAGGTGTAACTGGGTGTTTACGACCAACAGGAGCTCTACCTTCACCACCACCGTGTGGGTGATCATTAGGGTTCATAACAGAACCACGTACTGTAGGTCTGATTCCCATATGTCTTTTTCTTCCAGCTTTACCGTAATTAACTAAACTATAATCTTCGTTTCCAACTTCACCGACAGTTGCTCGGCAAACACTTAATACTTTTCTAACTTCGCCACTTGTTAAACGAAGTAGTGTGTAATTTCCTTCGCGGCCTAAAATTTGAACACTAGAACCAGCGCTTCTAGCCATTTGACCACCTTTGCCAGGTTTTAATTCAACATTATGAACTAAAGTACCTTCCGGAATGTTTCCTAGTGGTAAATTATTACCAACCTTA
The DNA here is from genome assembly GCA_944358535.1 of uncultured Bacilli bacterium. Classification (GTDB taxonomy): domain Bacteria; phylum Bacillota_I; class Bacilli_A; order RF39; family UBA660; genus Coprosoma. The sequence goes on from CALVRH010000016.1 coordinate 19,646, forward strand.
ATATCAGTTTGTTCACCACTTTCAATTTTCATTCCAACTGTTAATCCTTTTGGAGCAATAATATATCTTTTTTCTCCATCATTATAATTAATTAAAGCAATGTTAGCACTTCTATTTGGATCGTATTCGATTGAAGCTACTGTTCCAACCACACCATCCTTATTTCTTTTAAAATCGATGATTCTGTATTTTCTCTTAGCTCCACCACCGTGATGTCTTACAGTAATGATGCCTTGATTATTACGACCACCAGATTTTTTCATTGTTACAACTAATGATTTTTCTGGAGTAGTTTTAGTAATTTCATCATTTACTAAAGTTGTCATCCCACGTCTACCATTAGTCGTTGGTCTATATGATTTTATTGCCATATTCGTCCTCCTTAAAGATTAGTTAAGTTCAATTGAACTTCCTTCTTTTAACTTAACAATTGCTTTCTTAACCTTGTTGGCTCTACCATAATAACGTCCAACTCTTTTTCTTTTAGCATAAGTATTAATTGTATTAACACTTTCTACTTTAACATTGAAAATCTTTTCAATAGCTTGTTTAATTTGAATTTTATTAGCTTTAGGATCAACACTAAATACTACTACGTTGTCTTTAGCTAAATCACTAGTTTTTTCAGTGATAATTGGAGCTTTGATAATGTCTCTATAATTTTCCATTATTTATACGCCTCCTCTATCATTTCTAATGCTTTCTTAGTAATAACTAAGCCATCAGCACCGATGATGTCTAATACATTAATTTCGCTAGCTTCTAATAATTCTACTTTTGGAATATTACGGGTAGCTAAAATTAAGTTATCAGAAAGTTCATCTACAACAATTAAAGTCTTTTTAGGAGCTTTAATATCATTTAATAATTTAATCATATCTTTAGTTTTTGGAGTTTTAACATTTAATTCATCTAAAATGATAATTTCATTTTCCTCTACTTTATAAGATAAAGCAGATTTTAAAGCTAAAACTCTTTCTTTACGGTTCATTTTCTTACCGTAAGTTCTTGGGTGTGGTCCAAATACTACACCACCATGATACCAATGTGGAGCTCTTGTACTACCTTGTCTAGCTCTACCAGTACCTTTTTGTCTCCATGGCTTTCTTCCGCCACCACTTACTTCTGAACGTGTTTTTGTATCAGCTGTTCCTTGTCTTTGAGAAGCCCTAGCTAAAGTAATAGCATCGTATAAAACGGCATCGTTAGGTTTAATACCAAAAATGTTTTCATTTAAAGTAATATCACTAACTTTTTCGCCTTTAACATTAATTACATTATTCTTTTTCATAAGATTAACCCTCCTATGCTTCTGCACTTTCTGTATTTTCTACTTCTGCAGGTTTTTCTTCTTTATTATAATTAACAAGCTCTGCACGTTTATTTACTTTACCATTATTTTTAACAGCACTCTTAATAATAACTAATCCTTTTTTAGGTCCAGGAATATTTCCTTTAACCAAAATTGCGTTGTTTTCTAAATCAACATCGACAATCTCTAAATTTTGAATAGTTACTGTATTAACTCCCATGTGACTTGGAAGTCCTCTACCTTTAAATACACGTTTAGGAAGCATTGTACCAAGTGAACCTACACCTCTATGATATTTAGAACCATGTCCCATAGGTCCTCTACTTTGATTATATTTTTTTATACTACCTTGGAAACCTTTACCTTTAGTAGTTCCTGTTACATCAACCATTTCACCAACTTCGAAAATGTCAGCTTTTACTTCATCCCCAAGTTGATAATTATTGATGTCTACACCTCTGATTTCTTTAAAGAAGCGCTTAGGTGTCGTATTTGCTTTACTAGTAATTCCTAGAGAAGCTTTTGTCGCTAATTTTTCTCTTTTATCATCGAATGCAAGTTGAATAGCTTCATAACCGTCGTTTTCTGTAGTTTTAACTTGAGTTACAACATTAGGAGTAACCTCAACTACAGTAACTGGAGTTAATTTACCATCTTGATCAAAAACTTGAGTCATTCCGATTTTACGACCTAAGATTCCTTTCATATTTTCATCCTCCTATTATAATTTAATTTGAATATCAACACCGCTTGGAATATCTAAATGCGATAAAGCATCGATAGTCTCCTTGCTTGGATTATTGATATCAATAAGTCTTTTATGTGTTCTTTTTTCAAATTGTTCACGTGAATCTTTGTCTTTGTGAACAGCTCTTAAAATTGTAATCTTTTCAACTTCAGTTGGAAGTGGTACTGGTCCACTAACTTCGCCGCCAGTTCTTTTAACTGTATCAACAATTTTACCACAAGCAGCATCCAAATTTTTGTGTTCAAAAGATTTTAATCTAATACGAACTTTCTTTGACATTATTGTATCCTCCTCTCGCCTATATCTAGTATAGACTTGCTCCGTGTAAAAACCCGACTTAAAGATTAAATTATTTTACAACTTAACCTGGTGTATCGGCAACCTCACACATCTAAGCACGTCACACACTCAAAATTATACAATAAAAATATATGAAAATCAACACTTTTTATCACTTTTTTAACAAAAAATTGCAAAAAAAGTAAACCTATTTAAAAGTTTACTCATTTTAAATCATTAACCTCTTTATCTAATACATTATATATAAACATACTTAACACACCTTTTACGTAAAATAATAAAAAGCTAATCACAACCAATTAACTTTCGAAAATATTACAAATTGCATCCATAATCTTTATGATTTAAATCTTTATACATCGCATATGTCAAACACTTTAATCCACCATGACAAACCTCAGAATGTTCACAGTTTATGCATTCATCAGGTATCTTCTTCTCTCTTAAATCTTTTAAGACATCACTATTTATATATAAATCATACATACTTCTATCAAATAAATTACCTATAGTAATCGGCATTCTCCTGCAAGGAACCAAATCACCATTTTCCATCACTGTAAGTAATGTGTCACCAGCTGTACACCCATAAGCAAAATCATTTGTCATTTGAAACTGTAATGCCCTATACATTGAAATAGTTGTATTATTATTTTTAATATTTCTTAATTTATTTCTTTCCTTATTCATAATTTCTAAATATTCTCTAGTCTGATCATAATTCAAAGCTAAAGATTTATCAGAATCACCAAGCGGAATAAATCTATCAGACCATACATTATTAACCCCATACTTCCTCGCATAACGAACAACTTTCGGAAATTCTTTATAATTTAAACTTGTTGCTGTAAAAGAAATTGAAGTAAATATATTCTCTTTTCTTAAATTAACAATGCCTTCCGCAATTTTCTTATATGTTCCTTTACCTCTAATATGATCATTTGTTTTTTTCCCGCCTTCTAAACTAACTTGAACATATAAAGGATTATAAGGCTTAATCTTTTTAGCTACCTTTTCATTAATAAGAGTTCCATTAGTTAAAATAGAAAACGAAATAAAATCGCTATCCTCTTTAATTAAATCCAATAATTTAAATAAATAAGGATTACAAAGGGGCTCACCACCAGTAATGTTGATATGCCCCTTCATTTTCTTTTTATTTAAAAGTTCTTTAAACTGCTTATATATTATAACTAACTTATCAAACTCTAACTGAATAGGTTTATGATTTTCTTGATAACAGTGTAAACATTTTAAATTACAATTTTCACTCAAATGCCACTGCAAAACAAACTTTTTTACCAAGAGCCACCGCCTCCACAAGAAGAGCAACCACCACCACATGATGAACAGCCACCACCGCATGATGAACTAGATGAGCCAGAAGAACTTGGCGGATAATAAACATGATCATATATAGAATAGTAAAAATTGTCACTACCATAATCAAAATTACCCATATCCATTTCCGGTATTTTAATATTTTCAAACTTTTGAATCCACTTCTTAGAAACATTTAAAACATAAGTATATGGCAAAATATTGTAAAAATAATAAGGATTCTCAGAAACCAACTGTTCTAACTTAGATTTTTCCGCTGTCACCAAAAACTCCCTAAATCCCATCACTTTAGCACTTATCATCTCACCATATTTTGTCTTTCTACCCATCAAAATAATAAATAATATATTAACTAAAATACACCCAAATGATAAATAATATAAAATACTAAACTTTGGATCCATATCTTCTATAACTTTATAAGATATAATACATAATATCAAAATAAGTAATGTCCTTGCTATAGCATAAACCCTTTGTTTACTTGATGTCTTATCATAAACCTTATCTTTAAAACTTTTCTTTAATGTACTTTCAACCTCACTAAACGCCTTATAAAATGTTTTGTGTTCACTTAAGATAATTTCATCCTTAGAATTAAATAACCTATCATAAACAATTTTCTCAAACACACTAATTTCCGGCATTTTAGAAATTCTTTCATTATACTCTGCCATTTGTTTATCATATTTTTTTACATTTTCATCATATTCTTTTCTTTTTTGCTTAATATCTTTTAATCTTTCTTCCTCATTATCACTAATAACCTCAATATATCCACCATTAACTAAACTATCTCTAACCTTTAAAAATCTATCAATATTCGTTTTTAATTTCTTAACATCGCCTTTCTTAAACAAATGAACCATCATCGTTGTCTCTGATTTGTTTAATTTATCATCAGCTTCTTTTAATTTTTTAACCTCTATTTCCCGTTTAGGTAACATATCATCAAATGATTTCAATTCTTTAGGTTTAACCATCAAATTGGTTATTTTAATATCATCTTTAATCTCATCTATTTTAATATATCCTTTACTAGCTAACTGAACAATAAGTGAAATAGTTAATTTCTTATTAGCCTGTCTTTTATTATAAACATATCCAATCTCTGCCGAACTAAGACCCTCAGGAGGATAAAATTCCACCGTCTGAACATTCTTCGCATAATTTTTTCCAAATTTAAACCACTTATAAATCGTATAACCCGTTAAAATAAAAACCAAAATAGAAATAAATATTGAACCAAAACCATAATTATAACTTCCGCCTTTAAAATATCCTTCAGGTAATTCAACATCAACCGTAAGTGATTTAGAAAGTGGTTCATAATAATATTCAAAATCAGAATAATCACACTCTTCACCATATTGTTCATAATGTTTCTCACAATAATTTTTTAATTGAAATTCATAATTTTTACTTTCATTAAAATTAGCCTTTAAAATGTTACCATCAATAGAAAAATCAACCACTTCATTCACATTTTCTTTTCTATATTTATCAGTAAAAAAATTAACATTATACCCCTCTATACTTTTAGGCATATTTACCTCTATAGAAGCATTCTTAATCTCAGTTCCCCAATAATCTCCATAAGCATGAAAAATAAACTCATCAAACCCATTAAATGGATCTTTACCCATATCATAAGTATATTTAATCACATAAGTTTTTTCACCCTTACCGACATACTCATTCGCATCACCAATTTTTATCCTAGCTTTCTTATTAACTCTATCCACAGTATAAATATCATTATCCGCCCTATAATCTAAAACATTAGATTTTCTTTTTATAACTTTACCATCCTTACCTTTATATTCTAGCCATTCAGGCGTATATTTATAAATACCATGCTTATATGCACTTGTAAAATTAACTGTTAAATTCTCAGTCACATCAACCTTATTATCATCTTTAACATCTAAAATTACATTATATTTTTCAATAGTAAACCCATCTGCCAAAGAAATTTTTTCTTCCTCATCCAAAGACTCAAATAAAGAACCAATAAAACCAAAAATAAAAGGTATTCCAAAAAAAATAAACAAAATAACGATACACCCTATTTTAAATTTTAAATAAATCTTATCAAAAAAATACTTTACTTTACTCATTCTCTCACCCTAACTCTTTATTTCATTTTACCATATTTAGAAAAAAAAAGAATAAAATTATATTTATTCTTCACTATTAATAACCTCATACTCTTTCAAAATATAATTAACCCCTTCTTTAACAAAAGTATAACTATATCTAGTTCCAGTATTTTTTAATTTATCATAATTATTTTCATAAGCAGCTGATAACTTAGTTAAGTCAATATCTTCTCCATTATCAGTCATATGCATATAATCATTCGCATTAAAAATTTGATTTATTCCAAGGGGATCAGTTGTTATATAATCACTTCTCGCAGGATCATAATAAAGCTTATTTAAAATCAAAGTTATCTCATTATCTTTTCTTTTTATACTATAAACTTTACTATAAATAGGTTTTACTTGCATACCCTCATGCGCATGCTCACCAGTAAATACAAATTTGTTATTTACACTATCATACGTATAAAGTACCCCATCGTTAACTTCGCAATTGATATTCGAAAATGTTACCTTTTTATCAAATACATTATCGATATATTTACTAATCTCATCACCAGAAATTTCCTTACAATTGTAAACACCAGTACACAACTTATTTATAGCCACTCTTACAATACCATCCATACCATAAGCATCAAGAGCATCTAACTTATTCTCTTCTATAAAATTTTCAAGCTCTAAAGTTACCTCATCTAAACTCTGTTTTTTCTCAACCTCTTTTTCTACAACTTTAGTACCACTAAAAGCCATTATCATAATTATAAATAAAAGAACTACAATAACTATACTTAAAATCAAAATCAACTTTCGGTTATCCTTAGGAGGTTTTTTTACTAAATTCTCTAATTTAGGATTTGGTTCATATTCAGTCATATCATTCATATTATCTTCTCCTATTCCGTATTTTACTTGTAAACATTTTATAAAAAATCCATACAGTACAAATTCCACCCAAAATCAAATAAACGTAAAAGATAAATGGCAAATTATTATCACTCTGCATAACAATTAAACTCGTTCCCAAAATATAAGCCACATCTAAAATAGTTACTAAACATAAATGTACAAGCTGCTCTAAATTTCTCATTTGATGCTTAGAATCATTTAATTCAATATTAAATCTTAGTTCACCACTATTAACTCCCCTTAAAAATGATAGAACCTCATTTGGCAAATACACTAAATCTGCACTACTCTCAATTCCTTTTTGTAAAAAGTTCTTAGCTTTTTCTTCATCGAAAAATCTGTTAGAAACAATATGCGTACTCAATATCTGCATTAAATTAATTTTAGGACTAACTACTCTTAAAACACCTTCAATTACAATAATACCCCTCATAAGCATCGTCACATCTTTTGGCAAACTTATATGATTATTAGAAAGCATTAATAAAAAATCATTCATAAAATCTTTAATATCAATATTATCAATATCCTGAGTTTTATTCTTATCCAAAACCCTTTTAATATCGTTTTTTAAAACCATATGATCAATAGTTCCTCTAGTCTTACCAAAAGCTAATAATATATGAGAAACCTCTGTAACATCATCTTTTATAATAGCCCCTATACATTTACTAAGTAACTCACGGTCACGTCTAGAAAGCCGGCCCATCATTCCAAAATCTAAATAAATAATTTTTCCATCTTTAATTTTTAAATTTTCTTCATGTGGATCAGCATGAAAAAAACCGTCATTTAAAGCCTGCTTAATATAATTAGCCGCAAGTTTTTTACCAATTTCATTTCTATCATAACCAAGTTTATCTAAATTAACAAAATCATTTATCTTAATACCGTCTAAATACTCCATAACCAAAGATTTACTAGTCGTATATTCTTCATAAACCTTAGGTGAACGAATATATAAAACATCTTTATTTTTCTCATAAAACTCTTCTGTATGTGAAGCCTCAATTAAGAAATTCATCTCTTCTTTAGCTGTTTCAAACATTTCATCAATAATATCATTAAAATTAAAAACTGAATCAAAAATCTTATCTATTTTAAGTAAATCAATTATTTTCTTTAGAAGTTTAACATCCATAGCCATTAATTCATAAATATTTTCTCTTTGAATTTTAATAACTACTTCTGTACCATCATTTAAAACAGCCTTATGTACTTCTGCAATAGAAGCTGACCCAATAGGTATTTCTTCAATTTTACTAAAAATTTCCCATGTTTTGCCATTATACTCTCTATCTAAAATTTCCAAAACCTTTTCATAATCCATAGGTTTAACTTGATTTCTCAAACAAGAAAGTTCATCACAATACTCTTTAGGAATAATATCATCGCGTGAAGCTAAAATTTGACCCAATTTTATAAAAGTTGGTCCAGCTTCCTCTATTGCCAAACGTAAATTTTTTGGTGTTGCATTTTTTATCAGATCATATTTTTTGATAATACGAACAATCTCTAATAATCTATCTTTTCCACTAAGCATTTTTCTTAGCCTTTAACAATTTTAAAATTTCTTTTTTATCTTCTTCACTAAGCTCATTTATTTTAGTAGCCAATTCTTCATTAGTTAAATCTGCTTTTTCTATATTAATAGTCACATTATCTTTCATCTTTTCCTTAATATTATGTTTTAATTCTTCATTTAACTCTTGTCCATGCCTATAAGCTTCAGTTCCCTTTTTTAATAATTCGTCTTTTAAATCACTAGCTTTTTCACTAGTCATAACCATAGCTCCAAGACCCATAAGCATAATATTTTCTAAAGTTTCCTTCATAAAATCACCCTTTCTTATTATATAAATTATAACATTTATATTCTAATAAGTAAAACCTTAATTTAGTCTCAATTAGTATTATTAAATATACACTAGTAAAATTAATATTTACTTATATATTCATAAATGTTAAAATTATTCTAGGTGATAAAAGTGAAGATAGCTGTTTTAGGCGCTGGAGCATATGGTTGTGCTTTGGCTCAAATATTAAACGAAAATAAAAATGAAGTCCATATTTGGACCCCCTTTGAAAATGAAGTAAATGAATTAACAAAAACAAATACAACCCCAAAACTACCAGGTATTAAAATAAACTCAAACATTAATATTACAACTGACTTAAATAATGCTTTAAATAATGTAGATTTAATTGTTATTGCTATACCAACTGCATTCCTATCAAATAGTATTAAAAAAGTAAAAAAATACTATCAAAATACACCGATCTGTATCGCAACCAAAGGTATTGAACAAGATACTCATTTATTTGTCTATGATGTTGTTAAAAATATTTTAAAAACAGATAAAATAGCTGTTATTTCTGGACCATCATTCGCTATTGATATTGCAAATAACTATCCAGTCGGATTAACAATAGCCTGCCAAGATAAAGAAACCATTGAAATAACTACCCATGCATTAACCAATAATCACTTTAAATTAAGAAAAAGTTATGACATCATAGGCACAGAACTTTGTGGATCTGTTAAAAATATTATAGCCATTGCTGCAGGCATATTAGCCGGTCTAAACATGCCAGAATCAACATCAGCCATGCTTATAACTGAATCACTTCACGACATTAAAGCACTTATTAAAGGCTTAGGAGGAGATGGATCAACCGTTTTATCATATGCAGGTTTTGGTGACTTACTCCTAACTGCCACTTCACCAAAAAGTAGAAATTATTCCTTTGGATATTTAATTGGTAAAGGTGCAACAAAAGAAGAAATTGATAACTATATAAAAAACACAACCATTGAAGGATTATATACTTTAAAATCAATTAGTGAACTTGTCGAAGGTAAAGATGTCGATATGCCAATCATCAATTTAATGGAACAAATCATCTATCAAAATAAAAATCCTCAAAAACTAATCAACTTTTTAATTCAAAAACCATAAAACCCTATTTCAAAAAAGAAATAAGGGCTCTCCACTTTCTAGTGGGGTGGCAAATTTTAAAAAAACATTATAAACAAAAGAGAAAACATTGAATCTTAATGA
>CALVRH010000017.1 GCA_944358535.1 uncultured Bacilli bacterium
ACAAATACTGCTGGAGCTAAAACTACTCAAATAACAGTACCAGAAACAGCTTCATCAAGCTTAACTGGTTCATATTACCTATGGGTTAAAGAGGGAATAAGCGATGTCAATGGTAACACAGCTCAAGCTAAAGTCAGTGAAGTGTTCAAATTTGATAATACCGCTCCTACTTTAACCATATCAACCACTTCAACTACTAAAAGTATAACTGTTGTAGCTAATGCCGAAGCCGCCAGTGGAATTAGTAAATATGAATTTTCTATAAATGGTGGTAATTGGATTGATAATGGTACAAATAATATTTATCAATTTACTGGCTTAACACAAGGAACTTCTTATCAAATATCAGTTAGAGTAACTAGTAGCGTTGGTAAAACTACTCAAACCGAAACTACAAAAGTTATAGACTTAACCGATGACATAACAACTTCCGGCGATGGCTTATATGAAGATGAATATGAAGAAGATAGATACGTTTATAAAGGAAAAAATCCAAACAATTATGTCTCATTTAATAATGAACTATGGCGTATAATTGCTTTAGAACAAGATGGAACAATGAAAATTGTCAGAAATGAAACTTTACCAAATCAAGCATGGGATAGCTCAAATTCAAATAATTGGGCAAGACCAGCTACATTAAACACATACTTAAATGGAACATATTATAATAGCCTTACTAATGTAGCCAAAAATCAAATTGCAGATCATAATTTTGGTATAGGTGAGGTAGTATGGAATAATACAAATTTAGCCACTCAAATTTCTGATGAAAATGGTACAACATGGAACGGGAAAATAGGATTAATAACAGCTAGTGACTATATAAGAAGTAATACCGATAAAACAAATTGTGGAAACTTCTCGTTAATCAATCAAAAATATGCAACATGTAAAAATACAACATATTTATTTACTGGAACGCAGTGGTGGATATTTTCACCAGCAAGTAATGGAACAAGTTCAAGAAACATCCAATCAAGTGGAGCTATTAATAGTAATTTGGTTAATACAGCAGATAACTATAGGCCAGCACTATATTTAAAATCAAATGTAAAAATAGTATCTGGTGAAGGAACACAAACAACCCCATATGAATTAGGAGAAGGGGTAAGTACCGCTGTTTTAGAAAAACCAACTTTTACTGAAGAAGGTTTATTTCCAAAAACTGTAACTATTCATTTTCCAGAAGGTTGTGGTGATACCTTAACTTGTTCATATCAGCAAGACAATGGACAAGCCGTTAATGTAACCACTGAAACAGTTGATTTAGAATATACTCAAAATGGTGATATTGCCGCAGCCGTTTCAGATGGTGTAAGTACAGTTAGTAGTTCATATGAAGTAGTAATCAAATTAAGAGCTGTTGACTTATCATATGATAATACAAATACTGGTATGGACTGCGTAGATGCTCAGTGCGCTTTAGATGCTATTAAAAAAATGTTAGAATAAACACAGTAGAACCACAATCTACTGTGTTTACCTTATAATAGAATTTACAAAAAAAGCCTTATAAATCATATATTTAAAACTTTTAATATAATATAACTAAAAAATATGATATACTATTAATATAGTAGGAACATATTTCTTTTCTTATGTAAAAAAAACATGGGGTGACAATATGAAAAACAATAAAGGATTTACAGTCGTTGAACTGCTTGTATCTTTCGCATTAACTATGATAATTGCTGTTTTCTTGTTTGAAGTATTAATTGAAGTAAAAGATATTTTTGCCGATGCCAGTACTAGAACAGCCATTCAAGAAAAAGCTAGTATAATTTCAAAAAACATCAATAATATTTTAGCTGTTAATGATAATAGAATAACATGTAATAATTCAACTAGCCTAGGTAACTGTCAAATTAATGGCAAATCATTTAGAATAGAAAAAGAAAATAATCAAATCATTGTTGACGGTCAAAAATTTGACATGCCTGAAACCGTTAGTATAAAAAACTATAGTATTCAAAACTCTTGTGATGGTAATAACTGCTATCTACATATAAACATGACTTTAGATAGTAGTAATTTAACTAAAGAATATGATTATGATGTCACATATTATTTCACAGCTAATCCAACAGAAGTACCAGGTCCAACTTTTTCTGAAAGAGGTACTAATCCAAAAATAGTAACTATCACATATCCAGACGGATGTGGTGATAAATATATTTGTACTTACAAAAAAGATGATGGAGAAACCATTACAGTAAACGATAAAACAGCAGATGTTGAATTTACAAATAGTGGTAACATAGTAGCTACTGTCTCAGACGGTCGTAATTCCACAACTAATAGTTATCACGTTGAAGTCGCTTCTCCAATAACATTAACTTTATCAACAACTAATACAACAAGTAGTATTACAGTAACAGCTAACGCCACTTCAGCAAGTCCAATAAATAAATATGAATTTTCGAAAGATGGCGGAAAAACATGGGTTAATGCAGGAACAAATAACACTTATACCTTCACAAATTTAACTCAGGGTACTGAATATCATATTATGGTTAGAGCTACCAATGATAGTGGAGCAGAAGCTACTAATGAAAAACAAGTAACTACTGGAATCATCCCAAAACCAACCTTCAGTGAAACAGGAAATGTTCCAAAAACTGTTACAATCACATATCCAGACGGATGTGGTGACAAATACACTTGTACATATCAAAAAGATAATGGTAGTGTAATTACTGTAACTAGCGAAACTGCCAATATCGAATTCATTGAATCTGGTAGCCTAGTTGCTAATGTATCAGATGGTACTAATACCGCTAGCGATACCTATAATGTTAATGTTGCTCAAGATAATTTATCTGTAACTTTATCAGATACTCATAGCACAAATAGTATTACCGCCATTGCTAATGTCACCTCAGTAAGTAAAGTAACTAAATATGAATATTCTATAAATAATGGAAATTGGGTAGAAGGTGGTATAAACACCTATACCTTTACAAATTTAACTCAAGGTACTGAATATACAATCATGGTAAGAGTAACAAACTCAACTGGAAAAACTGCAACCGCCACTAAACAAGTAACCACCTCAAGCATTCCAAAGCCAACATTTAAAGAAGATGGCATATGGCCAAAAACAATAACTATAACATATCCAGATGGCTGTGGTAGTACCTATACTTGTAATTATATAAAAGATGACGGTACTGCTGTTAATGTAACTACGAAAACAGCCGATGTTTCGTTTGATTACCACGGAAATATCGTAGCTAATGTATCAGATGGTACTAATCAAATAAGTAGCTCATATACTGTCACAATTAAATTAAGAGCTATCGATTTAGAATATGATAACACTAATACAGGTATGGATTGTGTAGACGCTCAGTGTGCTATTGATACAATCGATGAAATGTTTGAAAACTCATAAGACCATATTTTTAAGAAAAAACCTGTAAATTGACATAAAAAAACAAGCAAAACTTGTTTTTTTTCTTTACTTTTAAATGATGTAATAGTAAAATAGTGGTATAAAGTGAAAATAAGTGGGGAAAAGTGGGTGATAGTTATGTTTATGGGTGAATACCATCAAAAAATAGACGACAAATCTCGCCTAACTATTCCCGCAAAACTAAGAAATGAACTAGGTAATAACTTTATCGTTACCCGTGGCTTAGATGGTTGTCTATTTATCTATAAAAAAGAAACATGGGAAAAAATCGTAAACAACTATCAAACCCTCCCAAATGTTAAAGAAGCTAGAAACTTCATGAGATTTTTCTTATCAGGTGCTACCACTATAGACTGTGATAAACAAGGAAGAATAAACATCTCCCAGCCCCTCATAAATCACGCTAATTTAAACAAAGATACAGTAATCATCGGTGTTGGCGATAGATTAGAAGTATGGGATAGTGCAAAATGGGAAAACTTATTATCTGAAAATGAAGAAAATTTCTCTGAAATGGCCGATAACTTGTTTTCACAAAATTTAAATTAGGAGGAAAATCATGCATGAAAGTGTCCTATTAACCGAAAGCATAGAATATCTAAACCTAAATAAATCAAGCATCATTGTTGATTGTACGCTAGGTTATGGTGGACATAGCTCACATATCCTAAAGCAAATACCAAACGGTTTTCTTTATGCTTTTGACCAAGATAGCAAAGCCATCAGCTATGCAAATAAAAAACTTAAAGCAATAAGTAATAATTATAAAATTATAAACACCAACTTTGTAAATATAAAAAAAGAAATCAATGAAAAAGTAGATGGAATACTATTTGACTTAGGTGTTTCTTCCCCGCAGTTAGATGAAGCAAATCGTGGCTTTAGTTTTCATAAAAATGCTAAACTAGATATGCGCATGAATCAAAACCAAAAACTTACTGCATATGACGTCGTCAATAACTATGATCTAAATAGCCTAATCAAAATAATTAAAACCTATGGTGAAGAAAAATATGCTCAAAGTATTGCTAAAGGAATAGTAAAAGCTAGACAAAAAGCTAAAATAGAAACAACCTCTGAGTTAGCTGAAATCATTAAACAAAATGTTCCTGAAAAATATAGAAGAGAAACTCATCCAGCAAGAAAAACGTTCCAAGCCATTAGAATTGAAGTCAATGACGAATTAAACGTCTTTGAAAAAGCTTTAAAAGACGCCCTAGACTTAATAAAAGTAGGAGGTAGAATATGTGTAATTACCTTCCACTCCTTAGAAGATAGAATATGTAAACAAATATTTAAAGAAGTCAGCACACTTCCAAAAGAACTAAAAAACTTACCCATAATTCCTGATGAATATAAACCAAAATATAAAATAATTGCTAATATAAAGCCTAATATTCAAGAAATAAACCATAATAAAAGATCTAGAAGTGCAAGACTTAGAGTCATAGAAAGGAGCCGCTAAAAATGCGAAAAAAGAAAAATAAATCAAAAATAACCAAAGGTGAAAGACTACTATACTTCTACGCCACATTAGCCTTCTTTCTAATGCTTAGCTTAAAAATCTTTTGTGGGGCTAGAGTAGGTGAAATGAAAATGAACATCGAAGAAATAAAATATAACATCGATCAGCAAGAAAAGAAAAATGAAAGCTTAACTATGAAAGTAAACGAACTAACATCGTTTGAAAACGTCCAAAAAGTAGTCGAAGAAATGGGCTTAGCCTATAATAATGATAATATAATTATAATCGATAAATAACGAGGTGAAAAAATGACCAAAAAAAATCAAAAAAACGTAGAATGGAAAACCCCAAGAAAAATCTTTCTTGTTTTTTTGTTTTTAATATTAATCCTTTTTGGTCGCTATTGTTACCTCGCCTTATCACCAAATATTAATGGTAGAAACATGAAAGTATTTGCTGAAAGTCGTAATACCGTATCCAAAACTTTAACCGCTAAAAGAGGTACTATCTATGATATGAGTGGTAATGTACTTGCTCAAAACGTTACATCTTATACTTTGATAGCTTATCTAGATGAAAATAGAAGTACTAAAACCCAAATAAATCACGTCAAAGACATCGACGCTACAGCTAAAGCTCTCGCCCCTGTATTAGGTGCCGATGAACAAGACTTAAAAGAAAAACTTCAAAATGGTAAAGATAAAGGCAGGTATCAAATAGAATTTGGCTCAGTCGGTAAAAACTTAACTGAAATCAAAAAAGACGAAATTGAAAAACTAAACTTGCCAGGAATCGACTTTGAAGAAAGCTATAAAAGATATTATCCAAACGGAGACTTTGCCTCTTATATATTAGGCTATGCAAAAACTAATGAATACTATGATAAAAATGGAAAACTTACAACCTCAATTGATGGAGAGCTTGGCATCGAAGCTAAATTTGATGACGAACTAAAAGGCACTGATGGATATCTAACCTACCAGCAAGACCGCTTTGGCTATAAAATACCAGACACAAAAGAAGAGCGAATTGACGCCTTAGATGGTAAAGATATTTATCTTACCTTAGATTCAGCCATCCAAAGATTTGCCGAAACAGAAGTTCAAAAAATAAATAGCGAATATGAACCAGAGTGGTCCTTGATTACCGTTATGGATGCTAAAACTGGTGATATACTTGCCAGTGCCTCAACTCCATCATTTAATCCTAATTTAAGAAATATTACTAGCTATGAAAACCCATTAGTCTCAAATGCCTTTGAACCAGGATCAACAATGAAAATATATACTTACATGTGTGCCATCGAAAAAGGCACTTATAATGGTGCAGAAACATTTAAATCAGGTAGTATTCAAGTTGCTGATGCTACCATTAGAGACTGGAATAACACTGGATGGGGAAATATCACTTATGATAAAGGCTTTGAATATTCGTCAAACGTTGGTGTAAGCACCATGATAAATCACTTTATCGATAGAGACGAATTAAAAGATTGTTTCAAAAAATACGGATTCGGAACATCTACCGGTATTGATTTATCGAGAGAATTATCTGGTAGCCTAGGATTTAAATATCCCGTTGAAGTCGCCAATGCGGCTTTTGGTCAAGGAATTACCACCACTGCCATCCAACACCTTAAAGCCTTGTCCATGATAGCAAATGATGGTCAAGAATTAACTCCTCACATTGTCTCAAAAATAGTTGACCCAAATACCGGCAAAACAACCTATAAAAGAAAAGTAGAAAAAAGCGCTAAACTAGTCAAACAAACAACCATCGATAAAATAAAAGACCTAATGGATCAAGTTGTCAATAGTACTGACCCTGAAGCCACTGGAAAAAGATACCATATTGATGGCTTCGATGTCATCGGAAAAACGGGAACCTCACAAATCTATAATGAAAAAACTGGCGGATATCTAACTGGCGATACTAATTATATATATTCCTTTGCTGGAATGTTCCCAAAAGACAATCCCGAAATTATTATCTATGCCGCTGTTAAAAAGCCAAATGTCGGTTCATCAAAAGTCTTAAGTGATTCCATAACCACCTTAATGCAAAATATTGCTAAATATAAAAATATGTTTGAAGAAGAAACCAAAAATAATAGTAGTGTTACTTCCTTAAAACTAGATTCATATATTAATCAAAAAGTTACCGATATTCAAAAATTATTAAACTCCTATAACATAAAAACAACCATCATCGGTAATGGCGATAAAATAATTAATCAGTATCCAAATAAAGGCGAAACAGTATTATCTTATGATCATGTATTTTTAATCACTAATGGTGACCAAGGTAAAATGCCAAACCTTATTGGATACTCTCGAAGTGATGCCATATATCTAATGAAAACATTAGGTTATAAATATGAATTAGAAGGATATGGATATGTTACTGCTCAAAGTATAAAAGAGGGTGAAATAGTAGGCGATAACACTGTCAAAATAACCTTACAAGAAAAATAGACGAGATAATCGTCTATTTTCGTACATTATTCTCAAAAATTGCATTTAACCGCTCATCAGGATAATGCTTATCTAAAAATACTTCCACACCATTACTGGCATCTAAACCATTTAACCTTTCACTTTGTCTTAAACATGCCATAATAGAAATACATACATTAAAAATCATAAATATAACTAAAATTATCGTTAAAGCATTTCCCATATTCATAGGAATCTTTTCAATTAAATTTGATAAAAAAGGGTATATAATTTTAACTACAAAAAGTGCCATAAATCCCCATATAATCATGTACTTTAAACTAGTTCTTCCACCAATATTAAACATCTGATGACTGTAATCCCAAGATATCGTTCCAAAAACTTTCTCTTGAAAAAGTGAACATAAATACTCAAATCCCCCACCTAGAAACATACCTAAAATAAATATGTAAATAGGCTTATTTACCCTTGAAAGAAATAGTGCAAATAAAATAATACCAAAACCATATACCGGATTCAAAGGACCATATATTAGTCCGCTTCTACTAACAATATCGCCATAATGAATAAAATGATTAATTACCTCGATTAAACATCCAAGCACACAACCAATCATAAATAACCAAAAAACTTTCTTAAAACATAAACCTTTCGCAAATACTTCTTTTTCTTCCATATACAACCTCAAAAAAAATTCACTTTTCTAACACATAGTATAACATGTATCACCTAATTGTCAAATTCATTAAAATAGAGTATAATCTAGGTAGAAATAAGGTGATGTATAATATGGTAAAATCCTTGAAAAAAAACCTTAACCTATTAAGTCATAGAGTATTTTTAGTTCCCCTAATTATGATTATTCAGTTAACCATAATTTTCTTTATGGTATTTGAATTTTATAACTACCTCGTTATATTTTATATTATATGTACCATTTTAAGCTTATTTCTAGTTCTCCATATCGTCAATAGTAACGCTAACCCAGGTTATAAAATAGCTTGGATTATTCCCATCATGGCCCTTCCAATATTTGGACTATTGCTATATTCCTTATTTGGTGGTAATCAGCTAACTAAAAGACAAAAAGAAAAACTAAAAAACATCTACTATAAACAGTTAAAATATAAAGATAACCATAACTTAGTCATGGGCGAACTTAGATATGAAAATATATCTGCTTATAATCAAGTAAAATACATCCAAGACTATTCCTTAACAAACCTCTGTAAACATACAAAAACAACATATCTTTCAAACGGTAAAAACTACTTTAATAAATTAATAGAAGCCTTAAAAAATGCTAAAAACTATATTTTCTTAGAATACTTTATCATAAGTGAAGGTAAAATGTGGAATACTATACTAGACATACTAAAGCAAAAAATTGCTGAAGGAGTCGAAGTAAGAGTAATTTATGATGATTTTGGTTCAATCGTTACCTTGCCAAATAATTATGATAAAACCTTAGAAAAAGAAGGTATAAAAACAGCCATATTTAATAAATTTGTTCCTAATTTAAAATCTAAATTTAATAATCGAGATCACAGAAAAATTGCCATCATTGATGGTCAAATCGCTTTTACAGGTGGTATTAATCTTGCTGACGAATATATTGGAGAAAAAGTTAGATTTGGTCATTGGAAAGATAATGGAATCATGCTAGAAGGTGAAGCTGTTTGGAATTTCACCGTAATGTTTTTATCAATGTGGGATTACATCAAAGAAGACAATGAAGACTATGAAAAATATCGTTCAACTTATTCCAAAGAAACATCCTCAGATGGTTATGTCATTCCATATTGTGATAGTCCATGGGATAATGAAGCAGTAGGCGAGACCGTTTACTTAAACTTAATTAATAAAGCTAATCGCTATTTGTATATTACAACCCCATATCTAGTTTTAGATAATGAAATGATAACCGCTTTAACTATGGCTGCTAAAAGAGGTGTCGACGTTCACATTATAACACCAGGAATACCTGATAAAAAAATTGTCAATGAAGTTACCAAAGCCTATTATGAAGTACTTCTAAAAAACGGTGTTAAAATTCATGAATATACAAAAGGATTTATCCATGCCAAAACATTCATCATAGATGATGAATATGCCACCATTGGCACAGTCAACTTAGATTATCGTAGTCTTTATCTGCACTTTGAATGTGGCGTTTGGTTATATGACTGTTCATCAATCTACACCATCAAACAAGATTTCACATCAATATTAAAAGAATCAAAAAAAATAAAAATGAAAAACTTAGGTAAATTAACTTGGTTTAATTCCCTAAAAAGGCAAATATTAAAAGCTTTTGCCCCATTAATGTAAGGAGAGATATACATGAAAAAAATATTATTAATAATTGTAAGTCTATTTTTATTAACAGGTTGTGACCAAGGAGAAAAACTCACATGCGAAATCGATAATAAAGAAGCCATATTCACTATGAAAAATGGTATTATAACCTCATATACCCTAGATGGACAAAAACAAAGCCAAAGCGAAATAGACGAACTAAATGGAACTTACTTCACTAGTTCCACTAATAACGAAGAAGGAAAGGAAGCATTGCAAAACTACATAACCTCAAATAATGGTAGTTGTAATTGGTAAAAAAATATGAAAAAGAAGTTAGTTTTTGTTATATTATTAATTATTTTGTTAATAGGTGGAATATATTTATATACTAAAAATAATCAACAAGAAAAACCAAAACAATTAAAAAAAGAAACCAAGGAAGTAAAAAAAGAAGAACCTAAAACTAGTAAACTATCACTTGTCATGGTTGGAGACGCTTTATTACATAGCTCACTATATAAAGATGGCTATAAAAATGGTAAATATGACTTCTCATCTCAATTAGAATACATAAAACCAATCATTCAAAACTATGATTTAGCCTTCTATAACCAAGAAAGTATCTTAGGTGGAACTGAACTAGGCCTCTCAGACTATCCAACCTTTAATTCCCCGCAGGAATTTGGCGACTCCATGATTGATGCCGGTTTTAATCTAGTTTCCTTAGCTAATAATCATACATTAGATAGGGGAGAAAAAGCGGTTTTAAACTCATGTAACTATTGGAAAAATAAAGATGTTTTAACCGCTGGTAGCTACTCAAGTAAAGAAGAAGCTGAAGAAATAAAAATAAAAGAAAAAAATGGTATTAAATATACTTTACTTGCTTATACTTATGGTACAAATGGCATTAAAGTCAAAGAAGGTAAAGAATATCTAGTAAACCTTTATAGTGATGAAAAAGCCAAAGCTGATATTGAAAAAGTCAGAGATAAGGTAGATCTTTTAATGGTTTCTATGCACTGGGGAACAGAATATAAAACCGAACCTACAGAAACACAAAAAAAACAAGCTGAATACCTTTCTTCACTAGGTGTTGATATCATCATCGGTACCCATCCTCATATAATTGAACCAATAACTTATATAAATGATACCTTAGTAATATATTCATTAGGTAATTTCATATCTGCTCAAAGCACTAATAATGATTATAATACCATGGTTGAACTAATGACTTCAGTTGACATAATAAAAGAAGAAAAAGATGGACAAACTACTATAAAACTAGATAACTTAAATAATGAACTTTTGTATAATTACTATCAAAAAGGTAGTAAATGGACTAATTTCAAAGTAATTCCATTTAGCAGGATGAATGAAAACTATAATAAAGATTATCAAAGACTATATGAAAAATATAGTGCAGTTGTTAAAATGTATGACCAAAATATTAAAGTAAACCCACTTCAAGCTTAGTAAAAACTAAGCTTTTTAAATGTCACTTTTTAGCATTCATTCACATTTTTTGTGCATAAACACTAATTTTCAAAAAATACCAATAAATATAAATAAAAAAAAGGAAATATTAAATTTTTGCCGTATGTTATTATATAGGAGATGAAAAACATATAAAATTGTTACTTTTAAAATTATTTTTCTTCTTTTTTAATTTAAAAAGTAACAAAAATTATTCGTTTTCTTCACTAATTATAGTATAATCATAATTAAAGAGGTGTCCAAAATGAATGATTTAGAAAAAATTTTAGAATTAGCACACAAAAATAATGGCTTTGTTACTACAAAAGAAGTGGTACAAAATAATCTAAATAAATTCAGTCAAAAATGATTGAATTTTTCTTTTCCCATAATTTCCCACATTTTTATCAAAATTACACCACAATGATTTAGTATCATTATTACAGAGCAAGAGAAAAGCTCTTAGAAAGGACGTGATAGATGACCCAAAAGCAAAATAGTGTTATACTATAAATGAGGCGATAATTAATGTATAAAATTTGTTTAGTTGAAGATGAAAAAAACTTAAATGATTTAATAAAATCTTATTTAAAAAGAGCAGGCTATGAAGTAGTACAATATTATAATGGAACCGATGCTTTAAATCACGTAACTGATAAAGTTGATTTATGGATTTTAGATATAATGTTAGGCGACGAAGTCAGTGGCTACGATATTATAAAAAAAATAAGAGAAAGAGAAGAAGTTCCAGTAATATTCACCTCAGCCCGTGACCAAGATTTGGACAAGATAATCGGCTTAGAGTTAGGAAGTGATGATTATGTTACTAAGCCGTACTCGCCAAAAGAATTAGTATTAAGAGTAAATAATATAATAAAAAGAACATATATGGGCCAAACTCAAACAATCAAATATGACCCGTACGAAATAGATATTGATAAAAGGCTGGTAAAAGACGGATCTAAAGAACTTTCTCTCACTACTTTGGAATTTGATTTACTATTGATGTTTTTACAAAATAAAAACAAATCTTTTTCAAGAAGTCATATTTTAGAAAATGTTTGGGGTAACGACTATTTTGGTAGCGATAGAGTAGTGGACGACTTAGTTAGAAGGCTAAGAAAGAAAATGCCTAAATTAAGATTAAGTACTATATATGGATATGGATATAGATTATTATGAACCTAAAACATAATTTATATAGACAAATCTTAACTATTGTTCTCATAATGTTTGCCCTAATATATGTTAGTATTGCGATTATACTCCCAAAAGTCTTAATACCAATTTATGAAAAAAATATATATTTGTATCTAAAAACTCCCTTAGATGTTGTTCATTCCGACTTCTCACAAACTGATATAGAAAGCTCTGTTGCTTATCTATATGAAAAAAATGATATAATAACAACATCTAGTAACTTAAAAGAAGTAATTGATCTTCCATCTAAACAAATCATAGAAAACATAAAAAACGAATATGGTAAATTTAAATACCAAGATAAAACATACTACTATAATACAATTAATGACGGAGATGATTATAAAATAGCCATCACAAATGATGACTATGTCCGTCAAATGCGTTCTGACATAATAGAGGCTTTATTTCCGGTTCTCTTAATCACTTTGCTACTAATGCTTGCTATAGTAGCATGGTGGAGTCAGTCGCTCGCCCAAAAAATTCGCCATCTAAAAGAAAAAGTTGATAACCTAGATAATGATAATTATAAAGACAAATATAACTATAAAGTAGATGACGAACTTAAAGTTCTATCTAACGCTATCGACGAAATGAAACTTACCCTACATAAACAAGAAGAATATAAAAATCAAATGTATCAAAATATTTCTCATGATTTTAAAACCCCTCTCACCGTTATAAAATCATATATAGAAGCCATCGAAGATGGTGTCGAAAGCGAAAAAGATGGAATGAAAATTATAAAACAAGAAATAAAAAAATTAGAAACGAAAGTACACTCCTTACTATATTTAAATAAATTAACGTATTTTAAAGATATGGATAATTATAAAAGCGGGATAGTAAATGTCGTCGATATATTAGAATCATCCGTATCAAAATTTAAAATGACAAGGCCAGATATTAAATGGCAAATCGATATTTTAGATAAAAAAACCGATTTCAAAGGATCTATAGACAACTGGGAAGCCATTATTGATAATATCTTAAGTAACTTTACAAGATATGCAAAAAAAGAAGTAAAAATAACAGTTAAAAATCATAAAATTACTTTTTATAATGACGGACCAAATATCGATGAAAGCATTTTGAATGACATGTTTACTCCTTATAAAAAAGGTATTAATGGTCAGTTCGGACTAGGGCTTTCTATCGTAAAACAAACCCTATCCCTACTAGGGTACGAAGTAACAGCTAAAAACGAACGCATTGGAATTACCTTTACTATAAAGTAAAAGCTTCTTTCTCTCAGAAGCTTTTATTTTATAAAAAAAAGTCCATAATCATGGACTTATGCAGCAAGCATTTTTTTAATAGTTTTAAGTTCACGTGCACTTACTCTATATTTTTTACCATTAATTGTTACTGTTTGTAAATTTGGCTTAAAAGCATGTCTAGTCGCATTTAAAGCATGTGAACGACGATTACCAAATAAAGGTTTCGTATCTGTGATTTTTTTTGCCATGATTATCCCTCCTTAAGTTTTTCTTTCGCTATATAACTTTATCACAATATCCATAATAAGTCAAATATTTATAAGTAATTATATGAAAAATAAATAATATTATCAACGAAAACCAACTTTTTTCCTATTTTCAGAAGCCTTTTTTCTAGCAACATATGACTTACTTTGATCTTTAGGTACTGTTAAATGTATTTCCTTTTTTTCGCCAGCAAACACATCAAATAATTCATCACTTATAATTCCATCAAACACTGTTTTTAAACTTCTGGCTCCACACTCTAATGCTTCTGCTTCAGCAATTATATAATCGATTAATTTATCATCATAAGAAAACTTAATGCCCATTTCCCCAAATAACTTTTGATAAGTATTAATTGGACTTAAATTTGATTCAAGTAAAATTCTTTTATAATCATCTTTAGAAAAATGATTCATGGGAACTAGTTTAGAAAATCTTCCCATAACTTCACGCATAATACCTTGATCAATAAAATCCTTTGTTGAAATATCTGAATAATCATCGTTCTTTTTAATAGAGCTAAAAGCACCTAAAGCGACAATGGTCAGTTTAGACGTATTAAAATCAATTAAATTACCATCGTAACTATCTTCTCTAAAAGTAATTGTTCCACCATCAAGCAATTTTAAAAGTGATCTTTGAACCCCATTTCTAGAAGGACCTTCCATCGCTCCATCTGCGCCGCTTTCCCCAAGTTTATCAAACTCGTCAATAACTAAAATACCTTTTTCAGCTAAATGGACATCATTACCAGCAATAGAATAAAGATCCCCAAGCATTTCTGATACATCCCTTCCAACATATCCTGTTTCTGAAAATGAAGTTGCATCTTCAATAACAATTGGCACATCACAAAGTTTAGCAATCTGTGTCAATATTTCTGTTTTACCAGTACCAGTTGGACCATATACAATAATATTTTCTTTTAATTTTGCTATTGTTCTATCATCTAATGAAGAATTGATAATCTTTTGATTTTTATAAACTGATGCAAGAATTTGTTTAACTTGTTCATCTTGAGCTATTATTGTTTCCCTAACTTGATTATACATTTTTACAATATTCAAATTGGTTTCTGTTTTTTTCTTTTTTTTCTTATTAGCTTTTAAAAACTTTTTATCTTTTATCTCTTCAAAGTCACGGTTTTTAAAATCCCATAAATAACATTTTCCAACTCGTTTTTCATAAATTTTTAAAAATTCTGTAGGTTTATAGTCACCATATTCTTCACATAGTTCAGAAATACGTTTAAACTCTACCGCAAATCTTTTTCCTTCAAAGTCATTTCCAAACTCAAATTCTTCACCGACATTTTCCATCAAAGACACAAATGTCATATCTTCAGTTCTAAAACCGATATCCGCACATTCGACCTCATAATATTCTCTAACCCCTTTACCTTCTTTAATAACTCCGCGTTTAGGCGCATAAATATAAGCAATCCCTAGATTGTCTAAAATATAATCTGCTGAAAACGCTTGTATTAATTCTTGGTTCATTTATGTCAATCCTTTCACTCTTTATAAGTTAATTATAACAGTTAAAAAGAAACATTGTAAATAAAAATAAAGTAAAACATAAAAATAAAATAAATTTAGAAGTAATTTTTGGAATAATCTTTAAAAATATAGTAAAATAAAGTAGGAGGGATAACTATGTTCGCACCACTTAATATCAAAACCTGTAATACACTTTTAACTAGTATGATTAAAATAGATGATTTGATTAAAACCGCTAAAGAAAATAACATCCAAGCTCTAACAATCACTGATAGCAACATGTATGGCACCTTAGATTTTTATATTGCTTGTAAAAAAAACAATATTAAACCAATTATTGGACTTGAAATATCCTTACCAGAAAAAATAATTTTATATGCCATGAACTATAATGGCTATAAAAACTTAATCAAAATTACCACCATCAAATCTGAAACTACTTTAACTTTAGATATATTAAATAATTATTCATCCGATTTGATTTGTCTTGTTCCTTATGAAAATAGAAAACTATACAATGAATTAAAAAAAATCTATAAATACACATTTGTTACCTATAAAAATAATGAACAAAAACAAAACATCAAATTAAAAAACACCCTTTATATGGATGAAATATTATGCATAAATAAAGAAGATGAAAAATACTTAAAGTATCTAAAAGCCATCAAAGAAGGAAAATCCATAAACGAAATAACTGAAAACTTTACAAATAAAAGTCTCATGCCTTTATCACAAAACATAGAAAACAACGAATACTTAGTAAATATGTGTGATTTAGAAATACCATTTCGAAATAACCTGCTTCCTGTTTATGAGACAAATAAAGATCCATATGATACCTTAAAACAAGCTTGTATAAACGGTATGAGACAATTATTTGGTGCATCTGCCCCTAGAAAATACGCCATCAGATTAAAAAAAGAATTAGATATAATAAACAAAATGGGCTTCTGTGATTACTTTCTTATCGTCGCCGATTATATCAACTATGCCAAAACTCATAACATCCTAGTTGGTCCAGGTAGGGGAAGCGCCGCTGGATCTTTAGTCGCCTACTGCTTAAACATCACCACAATTGATCCATTAAAATATAATCTTTTATTTGAAAGATTTTTAAACCCCGAAAGAATAACCATGCCAGATATCGATGTCGACTTTGAAGACGAAAAAAGAGAAGAAGTCATTAAATATTGTCTAAATAAATATGGTCATAAAAAAGTCGCTCTAATCGTTACCTTCGGAACTCTTGCTTCTAAACAAGCCATCAAAGATGTTGCGCGAATATTAAATATTGACCCTAAAAAAACCGATAGTCTAAGTAAACTTTTAGATTCAAAACTATCATTAAAACAAAATTACCAAAACCCTAAAGTTCAAAGATTTTTAAAAATTAATACCGAATTTAAGCCCGTCTATAAAATTGCCAGTAAATTTGAAGGCCTAAAACGTCATACTTCATTGCATGCTGCCGGCATCGTCATGTCTAAATATGACTTAGATGAATATGTTCCTTTAGATAAAACCCATGAAAACTTCTATGCTACTGAATATGATAAAGACCATCTTGAAAACCTTGGACTTTTAAAAATGGATTTCTTAGGTTTAAAAAACCTAACCCTAATTGCTAATATTTTAAATGAAATAGATGGCCTTACCTTTGATAACATCAAAGAAAATGACCCTAAAGCTTTAAATATCTTTACCACTGCTAACACAACCGGTATCTTTCAATTTGAATCTGAAGGAATGAAAAATTTCCTAACCAAATTCAAACCCACCACCTTTGAAGACATAGTTTCCGCTTTAGCGCTCTTTAGACCAGGTCCCATGAAAAATATAGACTCTTATATAAAACGTAAACAAGGTAAAGAAAAAATAGATTATTTTAATCAAGATTTAGAACCCATTTTAAAACCCACTTATGGTATCATCGTCTATCAAGAACAAATAATGCAAATAGCTCATCTTATGGCAGGATATTCTCTTGCCGAGGCCGATCTTCTAAGAAGAGCCATGAGTAAAAAAAGTGAAGACATTCTCTTAAAAGAAAAAGATAAATTTATTGAAGGAAGTATAAAAAATGGTTATGACAAAACTATTGCCACAAACGTCTATAATATGATTTTTAAATTTGCTGACTATGGCTTTAATCGTTCACACTCAGTAGCTTATGCTATGATATCATACCGTATGGCATACCTAAAAGCTCATTATCCTAAAATATTTATGAAACATCTTCTTTCTAGTGCTATTAATAGTGAGACTAAAACTAAAGAATATATCTATGAATGCATAAAAAATAACATTACCATTAGTAAACCTAACATCAACTTAAGCACAAATACCTATATCACAAAAAATAATCAAATAATATTCCCACTTACTAATATAAAAAACGTTGGAAATATCGCCGCAAATGCCATAATCAAAGAAAGAGAAAAAGGTAAATTTAAAGACATATTTGATTTTATATGTCGTTGCTATAACGGACCAGTTACTACAAAAACTATTGAATCTTTAATCTATGCTGGCACTTTCGATATCTTTGGTATTAATAAAAATACCTTAATCAAAAATCTTGATATAATCACCGGTTACAGTGAAATAGGAGTCTACGTCTCAGATGATACTTTTAAACCAGAACTTCATCAGTATCCAGAAATGTCTAGTAAAGAACTCATGCAAAAAGAACTCGAAGTTTTTGGCTTTTACCTAAGCACGCATCCCGTCACTGATTATAAAAAAAGAAATTCTAACATCATCGAATTAAAAAATATTAAATCTTATTTTGATAAAATCGTAAATGTAATCGTAATAGCCGACAAAACTAAAGAAATAGTTGCTAAAACTAAAGAAAAAATGATGTTTTTAACTGCTAGTGATGAACTTGCTACTACTACCATTATTATATTTCCAAAAACCTATCAAACCATAAATAATATTGAAGTAGGAGACTTACTAAAAATAACAGGCAAAGTTGAAAAAAGATTTGACCAATATCAAATAGTTGCCACAAAAATTACAAAATTAAATTAATCTATATATTTTTATCCTATTTTATGTTATTCTATAATAGAGGTGAATAAAGAATGAAAAGGGAAAAAAACAAATTAATTTTAGTATATATCTTAATGTTATTAGTCATTGTTTTAGTCATTGCCTTAACACTCGTTATTTTAAATAACTCTCCAAAAGAAACATATAAAGAATCAAAACCATCCAATATCCCAGCCGTTGACATTAACCCATATCCAACTATCTCTGATGAATGTACATTTGATCTTACTTTATCAGACTATAGCGCTTTAACAGGTCCAAAATGTAAAGGTGGTTATAGTAGATATAATCTAAATGACATCAATTTAGGGGATAGTAAGTTAAACATTGTCATTATATACTCTGATAAAAATGGTGCTAAATCTGGACTATATGTAAATAATACTAGAGTTATAAATAAAGCCGATAATCTGCTTAATATTCGCTTAGGCATTTTTGATAATAAACTATTCATATTAGACAAAAATAATAATGAAGCAAATGTCTTAGTTTATAATAGTAATGGTGAGAATGTTTATAACTTAAAAGATACCTTAGAAGAAGTTCAAATAATTGAACCAACTTTCCAAAGTATCTCTTCTGAACCTATAAACACTAAAACTATTGACCAAAATAGTTTCAGCTTCGAAAATAGTCAATTTAGTTTTCAAACTAGATTAATAGCTAATAATCAAACTATTACTGGATCTAAATATATTGTTAGCTTCACAGGTGAAGACTTTAATGACCCTGTCACTTCAAACATTCAAAATCAAGGATAGCTTAAAAGCTATCCTTTAATATATCAAGCATTCTGTTTTGTTCTTCCAAAGAACTTTTACTCCAAATAATACCAAAAAACACTCCAAGTCCAGGTAAAGTAATCTCATCTTTATCATTAAAAGATGACACAATTGACGCCTTTATATCTTCTTTACTAGCGCCCTTAAAATTATCCATAATATGTTTCTTAATACTAATATTCATTTTATCAAATCCTCCTCAAAAATATTATGGTCAAACTTTAAAATAATTATTCAACTAAAATTACATATTTCATATAATAAAATATGAAAAATTTAAATGAATTAAAAATAAATGAAGAAGCTACCATTACCTTAATTAAAAATAGTAACCTAAAAAGAAGACTAATGGATATTGGCTTTGTAAATGGAGCAAAAGTTAAATTAATCTTGAAAAACATCGGCGATAATATGCGCGCTTATCAAATTAAAAACACAATCATGGCTCTAAGACTAAATGATAGTAAAAACATATTTGTAAAATAGGTCTAAACCTATTTTTTTCTTCCAAAAACATGTATAATTAAAACGGTGATAAAAATGAAAATAACAAACATAAAAAAAGTTGGAAATAAATATAAAATAATTTTAGAAAATGGTGAAATATTAACCGCTAATGACCACGTTATTGTAAATACTAACATTTTGTATAAAAATAAATTAACAGATAAAGAATTAAAGCAAATAAAAAAAGATATTTCTTACTATGAAAATTATGATAAAATCTTAAAAATGATTAACCGTAAAATTAGAAGTGAATATGAAATAAAAAAATTTTTAACCAAAAACGAAGTATCACAAATAGATCAAGAAAAAATAATTAGTAAACTAAAAAACATAAATTTAATAAATGATAAAGCCTTTGCCATAGCTTTTATAAACGATAAAATAAATTTAACCTTAGATGGCCCTTATAAGATAAAAAAAGAACTAGAAGATAATAACATTGATAATCTTATTATTGAAAACGCTCTTTCTAACTTCACGCAAGATATCATTGACTCTAAATTAGAAAAAATCATAAATAAAAGATTAAAAGCAAACATTAAAGATACCGCCTATATTTTTAAACAAAAAACATCCATGTATCTTTCAAACCTCGGTTATAGTAGAGAAGACATTATAAATCATTTAGATAATATCAAATTAGATAATAGTCATCTAGAAAAAGAAATGGAAAAAATCTATCATAAATTAAAAACTAAATACGAAGGCCATACCTTATACAATAAATTAAAACAAAAATTATATTCTAAAGGTTTTACTACTGATGAAATAAATAACTTCATTGAAAAAGCAGTTCATTAATTTGAACTGCTTGTTGTTAATGCTGAATTAACAGAATCGTCATAAGATTTCTTTAACTCATCATCAGCAATATCTAAATCATATTTTTTTCTTAAAGCAACTAGTGCTTTAGTTTGAAGTGTTGTATCATTGTTAATTTTTTCTTGAGTTAAATCTTCAATAACATCATCTCTAACATCATCTAAAGATGGTTTTTCTTTTTGTTTAATACGGTAAATAACATGATAGCCATATTCTGTTTTAACTGGCTCCTTAGTATATTCACCATCTTTTAAATCATTACTTGCATCCCAAAATTCATCGACAACTGAACCATAAGTAACAGTTAATTTACCGCCTTTACTTGCAGTTCCTTCATCGTCAGAATATTCCTTAGCCAAATCTGCAAACTTTTCGCCATCATCAAGTTTTTTGATAATATCTTCGGCTTCCTTCTTAGCTTTTTCTTCAGCCTTGCTTTTTTCTTCATCACTCATATCATCATCTGTATTTGGACTAATTAAAATGTGTCTAGCTTCAATATCTCCAAAAATATTATCATCGTAATATTTTTGAATTTCTGAATCAGTTAATTCATCTTTTACATAATTTTCTGTTACTTGTTGTTTTTTGTATTCAGTAATTAAAGCATCTTTAAAATCATCTTCACCAGAATATCCTGCAGATTTTAAAGCTGCATTAAAATCTTGTCCATAGCTCTTATAAGATTGCTTGTATGAGTTCAACTGTGAATCAGCATAAGACTTCGCATCATCATCAGTTTTAATCTCTTTGTTTACGATAAACTCGTCAATCATATTAGTAAGAACACTCGCACCACCTTGACTCTTAAGTTCATCATATAATTGTTCTGCTGTAATAGATTTACCATTTAACTTTGCTACAACTTCTTCGCCATTTTTTAAAGTTGCAATCTTGCCGCAACCAGTAAGCATTAAAGTGCAAACAAGTACTAAGGCGAATAACTTTTTCTTTTCCACAATTATCTTCCTTTCATATGTATGCTTTCATACATAAACAATAATACCAAAATTTCCTTTAAAATTCAACAATTTTATTTATTTTTACCTAGAAGTAATCACACAAACTAAAAATTTCCATAAAATAATGTGAAAGGTAAAAAGGAGGATGATTTATATGTGTAATACCGGAATAAGTTCAGCAGCAATCGTATTAGTATTATTTATTCTTTTAATAATCATACTTGGAGCTTACCTATAAGCCCTAGAAAGGAGTAATTATGTCTTGCAATAATTCATGTGAAAGACCATGCGAAAGACCATGTTCTAACAACAATAGCTATCTAATTATTTTAGTTCTTTATATTTTATTAGCTATTTTGTTAGGGTCTGTATTCTTTTAATTAGGAGAAAAGTCCATGGACTTTTCTTTTAGCATGAATTAATCTCGTAAAAAGTCTTTAATTCAAATAAATAAAACCGTCGGCAAAGTATATACTATAATTTATCTTAAAGGTACTCTATAGTTCGTTTGATAATATATATAATAAGTTAAAATAAAATCAGAAAATTAAAAGTTTTTTGATTTTTTTGTGAATAAAAAAGGAAATAGACTTTCTACACCGTATGTTAATCTATGAAGGGTAATCCTTCTAGAAATGAGGTACATATGAAAATCACCGAAAAATATTTAGAAAAATTAGACCAAACATTATCTTTAATTCCATTAAACTATGATAGAGCTTTTAAAAGTGTTTTTAAAATTAATTTAGATATTTTAAAAGAATTTTTAAAAGTAACTATTCCTATAAATATAAACGATGATGATAGTATAAATCTTTTAGATAGCGAAATACCTACTTCAAGTAAAAATGAATATCAAAGAACTGTCGATATTTTAGTTGTTATTAATAATAAAATATATATTGATATTGAGATGAATATGACTAAATTTGAATATGTATCAGGACGTAATTTTTCATATGGAGATATTATATCGACAAGAGTAATTGAAAAAGGAGAAAATATAAATAATTTAAAATATAAGTATATATATCAGCTTAATTTAAATGAAAGTCCTTATGAAGATATTTTAGAAGATGATATAGCATTATATGGATTAAAGACTCATAGGATATATAATTCAAATAGGCATACATTAACTAAATCGCTTGAACTTTATAAAAATTTATATTACAATGAAAATAACCAAGAACCAGAAGTTATATGGTACACATTACTTATCGCAGAAACATTTAGTGAGTTATATAAACTAGCTAGTAAGGTATTAGATAAAAATAAAATACAAAAGTTGATGGAGGCGGTTATTAATATGAGTAAAGATGAATTTATTATTCATGAATGGCAGAAAGATAAGATGGATGCTTTAGTTAAACATAATGAACTTGAAGGGGCAAAAAAAGCAGGAATTGAAGAAGGTAAAAACGCTGGAATTAAAGAAACCAAACTTGAAATAGCTAAAAATATGCTTAAAAAGAAAATGAGTATAGAAGATATTTCAGAAGTAACTGGTCTAACTAAAGCAGATATTAAAAACCTAAAAAGCACTGAATAATGATATTTAGTGCTTTTAAAATAACCATACAACACATAATTGACAAATTAACCATATTTCTATATAATTAATGACAAGACATGAGGAAAATAGTAATAAGAAAAATATATTTATAGTGAGCTAGGAGTAGTGGAAGCCTAGTAATATATCCTTGTGAACGCATTCCTTAATAAATGCCGTTGTATAATCTGCATTAAAGATTAAAGTTGCATAGAATCTCTATGAAGTAAGGTGGCACCGCGGGGAAACTCGTCCTTATTTTATAGGGGTTTTGTTTTTTTAGGAGGAAAATAAAATGTACGAAAAATTAGAAAAAATATTAAAAGAAGCATTTCAAAAATCAAACTATAACTATGAACCTAAAATAATCAAATCAAATATTGAAGAAATTGATTTTCAGTGTGACGATGCATTTAAACTTGCTAAAGAATACCATAAAGCCCCATTAATAATAGCTGAAGAAATCGTTAGTAATTTAAAAAAAGAACCATATTTTAACGAATACTTTAAAAAAGTATCAGCCTCTAAACCAGGTTTTATCAATATAATTGTCAGTGATAAACTAATCAATGATAATCTAAAAAAATTAATTAGTAAAGAAAAATTTGGTGTAAAAAAAGAAAATGAAACTATCGTTTTAGACTATGGAGGACCAAACGTTGCAAAACCACTTCATGTTGGACACTTAAGAACAGCTATCATTGGTCAAGCTATTAATAATATTTTGAAATTCAAAGGTAATAAAACTATTTCTGACGTTCACCTAGGTGATATTGGCGCTCAAATGGGTCAAGTAATTTATGGCATCATTAATGATTTTCCAAACAAAAAATATGAAGAAATTAACTTTGACTTAAACTATTTAAATGTAACTTATCCTAAAATGAGCGCACTATGCAAAGAAAATGAAGAAATCAAACAAAAATGTGCTGAAATAACTAAAAAATTACAAGAAGGAGATAAAAACTATCATATTCTTTGGCAAAAAATATATAACTTATCAGTTACCGATATTAAAAGAATATATGATTATCTAGATGTTCACTTTGATTACTGGTATGGAGAAAGTGACGCCTATAAAGAATTTCCTGAAATGATGAAATATCTAGAAGATAATCATTATTTAAAACTAGATGAAGGAGCAAAAGTAATAGAAGTCAAAGAAAAAGATGACAAAATTGATATTCCACCTTGTATAATACAAAAAAGTGATGGTGCATATCTTTATGCAACATCTGATTTAGGTACTATTTGGCAAAGAAAAAAAGACTTTAACCCAGATGAAATAATATACGTTGTTGACGCTCGTCAAAGTATGCACTTTACCCAAATCTTTAGAGCAGTAAAAAAAACTCATATCTATGAGGGCAAACTTGCCCACTATGGTAATGGTACAGTAAATGGTAAAGATAATAAACCATTTAAAACTAGAACTGGTGGTGCTTTAAAACTAGAAGATTTAATTAAAGAAGTCAAAGAAGAGTTTGTAAACCTTCGTCCAGAAAACAAAAATATGGATGAAGAAGATCTAGATAAAATTGTAAATGCCATTTTAAAATTTGCAGACCTTCAAAATGACTACACCAGAAACTATATCTTTGATATTAAAAAATTCAGCGAAGTAAATGGTAAAACAGGTCCATATATTTTATATACCTATTTAAGAATAAATAAACTATTAACTAAAAATAGCGGAAACCTTTCAGATAATATATATAATGAAACCGATAGAACCTTGCGTTTAAAACTATTAGAGGTCACAAACATAATTGAACAAGCTTCAAAAGAAAGAAAACCTCACTATATAGCAAATTACTTGTATGAACTATCTGTAATTGCCAATAACTTCTATCAAAATAACCATATGACCGGTTTAGAAAATGAAATAAAAAATGACTATAATATAATTCTTTCATTCAATAATTTAGTCTTAAAAACTTTACTTAACTTACTAGGCATACACATTCCAAAAAGCATGTAAAATGGTTGAAAAAACTTTTTACTTATGATATATTAATATCAGAATAGGGGATGAAAACATGGAAGATTTTCATAAATCGTCATTAATACTTGTCTTGTTATCCGTAGTCTTTGTCATGGCCATTGGCTATGCCGCCTTCTCACAAGATTTAATCGTAACCAGTAATGCCCAAATAACTACAAAATGGGATATTCATATCGAAGAAATATCTGTAGCTAGTGAAGTAAATCGTGGAAAAAATATCAAAGCAACTGTTGGCGATGATAAATTAAGCGCTAGCTTTGAAACTGAACTAATCATGCCAAGTAGTGCTGTGACCTATAATATAACCGTCAAAAATGGCGGAACCATTGATGCTAAATTAAATTCATTATCATTTAATGATTCTCAAAACGAAGCTATTCAATTTAGTTATAGTGGTATTCAAATAAATGATGTTCTTAATAGTGGAGAAAGCCAAACATTTACAGTAACTGTAACATTCAATCCTGATTACACTCATTATCCAGATGTAACAACAAGTAATCTTACTATGGCTTTAGGATATGTACAAGCATAAGCTCATAATGAGCTTTTTTCTTTTCATAATTTTACACATACATACATAAAAAAATCTTAAAAAAACAATACTTAACAAAATATTGTAAAAAAAATCAAATTTTTTTTTTTTTATTTCTTGAATTGTTTTTAGAAATATGTTAACATCATAATAGAGTAGGGAAACTACTTAGAATATTATAGGAAGGAAGGAAAGAAAAAAATGGAAAGTAAACACAAAAATGCGTTAATCGTTGCTTTATTAGCTGTTGTACTAGTAATGGCTGTAGGCTATGCTGCCTTTGCTCAAAGCTTAACTATCAACAGTACTGCAACCATCCAAGAATCTACAGATGGTAAACAAAACTGGAAAGTAGCATTTGAAAAAAACACAGATGCTAAGGTAGAAAGTCCAGGAGCAACTGGTTCTACTCCAACAGGATCAATTAGCTTTACAAATGACTATTTAGCAGTTATTGATGCACAGTTTGATGCACCAGGAGATAATATCGTATATACATTCACTGTTAAAAATGATGGTTCTATCAAGGCTACACTAACTGAGCCAGAAATTAGCTTAACAACAGCTGAAGGAACAGACACAGATGAAACAGATACAGGTGTTAAATTCAATCAAATGACTTTTACAGTATCTCCACTTGGCCAAACAACACTTGCACCTGGTGAAAGTACTACATTTACCGTAACTGCTACATTAGATCAAAATGCTGATCTATCAGGTGTTAATCAAGAGGCAGGAAATAATAGTGCTTCAATTAAGGTTAATTTCACAGCCGATCAAAGTGCATAGTGAAATAACTAAGAAACAATCAATTTATAATTATTAATACAAAGTAGAAAAACTACTTCAAATATTATAGGAAGGAAGGAAAAAAATGGAAAGTAAACACAAAAATGCGTTAATTGGTGCATTACTTGCAGTAGTATTTGTTATGGCTGTAGGCTATGCAGCATTCACACAAACCTTAAACATAAATGGTACTGCCACTATTACTGATGCAAGTAAAAACTGGAATGTTCACTTTGATACAGATCAAACAACAGCAAATGCTGTAGCAACTTCTACTGGAGATGGTGGAACTAAAAATCCAAGTGGAACAATTGGATACAGTAATAGCGACCACACTGCCACAGTAAATGCTACTTTAATTCAACCAGGAGATAGTGTAGAATTCACATTAAAAGTTTTAAACGAAGGAAGCATTACTGCTGATATAAATGATTTTTCTGTTGCAGCAGACAGTGCTAGTCAAGGTAAAGGTTCTTGCGGAGATAACACTTGTACTTTTGGTAATATCGTTTATACAGTTACTCCAGCAACACCTACTACAATTGCTACTGGTGAATCTTCAACAGTTAAAGTAAAAGCTGAATTTAATTCTAGTGCGGAAAATGTTGGTAGTGTTACTAGTGCTGGTATCACAATCACAATGAACGCTGGACAAGCAGGAGCATAATTTGTGTAAAATTAAAGGCTGAAATAAGCCTTTTTTCTTTTACTTTAAATTGGCTCTCCACTTTCTAGTGGGGTCAAAATAAAATAGGTCTCCACTTTTCAGTGGGGTCCATTTTTGTAAAAGCAT
>CALVRH010000018.1 GCA_944358535.1 uncultured Bacilli bacterium
GCTCTTCAAGTATTCAAAATCAAAAGTGTTATAAGGTTTAAAGATAGTGGTGTAGTATATACAATTCCTCAAGATGATATTTTATATATTACTAGAGATAGTGTTGATAGAAAATGTATTATTGTTACAGATTATAACGAATTTAAAGTTGGCAAATCATTAAGTGAATTAGAAGACATGGTCAATGATAATTTTGTTAAAACTCATCGTGCATGTTTAATGAACAGTAAACGCATCCTCAGTTTTAGCAAATCGCAAAAACAAGTCGTCTTTGATAATGGCATGACATCAGATTTAATCTCTACTAGATTTGATAAGGAGTTGATATAGGATGGACATCATAAATTTTGGTGCACATTTCTTAGGTAATATACTAATGATAGCTTTTAGTCTTACATGTTGGTTAAAATTTGAAAAAATAAATAAAAAAATTTCCACAAAAATATTTATTGTATTATTGTCATCAATTATCACAACAATAATAAGTCAGTTTTTCCCAAATCCAATTAAAATGATTAACTCTTATTTGATTTTAATGTTCGTGTGTTATTTATCTGTTACAAAAGATTTAAAGAAAAGTATTTTTTCAGTAATAACTTCACAGATTATTTTATGGGCTACGGAATGTAGCTTTATTATATTTGTATTACTATTTAAGTTACAGACGGTTGATAATATATCATCAGATATAATAATTTTTTTACCATTAATAATCTATATGATTATAGTTGATTGCATATTATTAAAATTTAAAGTCCCACAGAAACTATATAATTTGTTGGTTAATTCTACCAGTTCTATTAAAAATAATGAAACATTAATTTATTCCATAATTATTATTGCAATTATTGTAATTTCAACAACTGAAAGTTATATGAATCTTCCAACTACTACAGTTTTAATTACAAATGCCTTAATGGCTATAGTATTTATTACAATAATAATTATATCTAGTAAAATAAAAGATAATTATAATAAAATAAGTAGTAAATATCAAACAAGTATTTCAAGTTTAAAAGAATATGAAGTTATGATTGATCAGTTTAGAGTATATACTCATGAAAATAGAAATGAATTTTATACCATTAGAAATATGTTAAAAAATGGTGATAAAAGAGAAGATGTTATAAAATATATTGATACATTAATTGATAATAAAATACAAGATAATGAAAAAATCATGAAGAAAACCGCAAAAATTCCATCTGGAGGTCTTAGAGCTACAATTTATTCTAAACTATGTTTAATGGATAAATTAAAAATCAAATATAAACTCAATATTTCAAGAGATGTTAAGACGACAGATTTAATTGACTTAGATGAAGAATTAGTCTTAAAAATATGTAGAATACTAGGTGTATTTTTAGATAATGCTATTGAGGCTGTAAAAACGTTAAAGAAAAAAGAAATTTCTGTCGAAATGTATATTTTAGATAATAAATTATGTGTAGATATTACAAATAATTTCAAAGGAAATTTAGAATTAGATAAAATAAGTGAAGCTAAATATACAACCAAAGGTAATGGCCATGGTTATGGACTTACTTTAGTAAATCAAATTTTAAATGAAGAAATTGGTATATTAGAAAATGAAAAAAGTATCAATCGCGACACATTCACACAAACCCTCAAAATAAAAATGTAGACTTTAAAATCTACATTTTTATTTAATTAAACTTTTTGGACATTCAGGTTCGTCAAACCAAACTAAATCACATGCTACACTACTTGCTCCTGCAAATAGACCCCCAATTGATGATAATAATGATGCAATAAAACTCATAAATATACTCCTTTCTTTTAATCTATGTTTAAATTATAAAATTTAAACCATTAATTAAGGTCGGTAAGTTTTGTAATTATCATAAGTTTCTCCACAAATTTTATAAGTTGTTGGAGCTGTTATAACACACTGTATAAATAAAGCAATAATAAATGAATTAGCTAAAAAATCATTATTAATAATTATTGAACTAATAACAAATGTAATTGCAACTAAAGTTGAAATAATTTTATATATCTTTCTTCTTTTTGGACTAACTATAGGCTTTTTAGCTGTATCAGCCGGACTATTTTTACAAATTAATATAATACCTATTATTCCAAAAATTATTTTAAAATTAATTGGTATTATAACTTTAGTACACAAATATGCAGAAAATATAAATACTGATGTTGAAGCTACTAAACATATCCAACTTTTTGAAGCATGCATTCCAAATGATGGTAACCTAATCAAATTATAAACTAATGTAAAAATCAGTAGTTCCTTAAATATCCCTAAAAATAATGCGATGCCAAATATAATAATTGACTTAGTAATTAATAAATATAATCCTAATAAACCATATTTTAATTCGGCCAACTTAACTTCAGAATATTCAGGATAGTATTTCCTGATAATATTCATAGAATTATTAATAAATGCCTCCTTCATAGTACTACCTCTCTTTACCATAAAAATAATACAACAAATTTCTACAAAAAATAAGCAAATTGTTTCAACGATGTAAAATATTACCAATTCGTAATTAAAGTATTCTACTTGTGACACTTGTTAGCATTCAGTCAAAATAAAATATCATTGAAGCAAAATTTCAAAAAGACATCACAACTACGTGTAAAATTAAACTCGTCGATGTAGTACTTGTGCACATTATTTTATAGTAGTAGAAGTGAAATTTTTGTCGGAAAATGCAATACAGTTTTAATTGAAAAAGAAAAAAAATTAAATTATACTAGTATTGTAAGAGATTTACTAGAAGGGAGATGTAATTGTGAAAGGCAAAGTAAAATGGTTCAACAATGAAAAGGGTTTTGGCTTCATAGAATACAACGATAAAGAAGATATATTCGTCCACTATTCTGCTATTCTTACACCTGGCTATAAAACGCTAGTTGAAGGTCAGTATGTTGAATTCGATTTAGTCAGAACAGACAAAGGCTTGCAAGCTAAAAATGTTGTTGAAATTAAAACTGCACTTGTGTAGTTTTTTTCTTCTAAAACACATAATTTTCCACACAACATCATATAAATTATACAAAATTTATGATATAATATAAGTGGAAGGTGATGATATGAAATATATAATTCGTGGCCAAAAAGTCAAAGTCACAGATGACCTCAAAGAACATGCAGAAAAGAAGCTTTCAAAGCTCGAAAAATACTTTAATGAAGGAGAAGACTTCACCGCTACGGTAGTCGTTAGGACAGTAGAACCAAATTATAAAGTCGAAGTAACAATTCCTGTTAAAAAAGTCATTTTAAGAGCAGAAGAAAGTCACAAAGACCCTTTCGCTGCTATTGATTTAATCATCGACAAATTAGAAAGACAAATCCGTAAAAATAAAACCAGAATGAGTAAAAAAGTCATCAAAGATAAATTTCCTGGATTTATTACTGATTTTAAAACGGAAAAAACAGAAGAAGATAAAAGTAAAATTGTAAAACGAAAAAGTGTTGAACTAAAACCAATGAGTGAAGAAGAAGCAATTTTACAAATGAACTTAACAGATCATACATTCTTTGTCTTTAGAAATTCTAAAACTGGAGATATTGAAGTAGTATATAAAAGAGAAGATGGCAACTATGGTTTAATCAAAGAAAAATAATCGCCTAAAGAGATTTTCTCATATATTATCGCTTAAACAGAATAAAACAGGGTACAAAATTCAATTTATTTTGACTTTTTACCTTGTTTTTCTATGCATTTTACCTTTTTTTTGGTAAAATACTATATAGACGAAAGGATGGACATTATGAAATTTCTAAAAAAAGTATTTGATCATGAATATAAAGAATTAGAAAAATTTAAAAAAATAGCCGATGAAATCGATAGTTTAGATGCTGAAATGTCTGAATTAACTGATAAAGAATTAAAAGCTAAAACTAAAGAATTTAAAGAAAGACTAACAAATGGCGAAACGCTAGAAGATATTAAAGTTGAAGCTTTCGCTGTAGCTAGAGAAGCCGCTTACCGTGTCATTGGTGAAAAACCATATTATGTACAATTATTAGGTGGTTTAGCTATACATTATGGCAATATTGCTGAAATGAAAACCGGTGAAGGAAAAACCTTAACATCTATTTTACCAGCTTACTTAAACGCTTTAACTGGTGATGGAGTACATATTATTACAGTTAATGAATACCTAGCTGGTCGTGATGCTGTTTGGATGGGAAAAATCTATGAGTTTTTAGGACTAACAGTTGGAATCAATTACCGTGAATATAATCAAGAGCAGAAAAGACAAGCCTATAATTGTGATATCATGTATTCAACAAACAATGAAATTGGTTTTGACTACTTAAGGGACAACATGGTTGTACGTGCAGAAGATAGAGTACAAAGACCATTAAATTTTGTTATAATTGATGAGGTTGACTCAGTATTAATTGATGAAGCAAGAACTCCATTAATTATATCAGGTGGAAAAATGCAATCTGCAAATTTATATATTCAAGCAGATAAATTTGCTAAAACCCTAAAAGAAAATGATGGATATATTTATGATGAAAAAACTAAAGCAACTTCATTAGATGAAGAAGGTATCAAAAAAGCTGAAAAATATTTCAATATTAAAAACTTATATGATATAGAGCATGCCACTTTAGTTCACTTTATCAACCAAGCTTTACATGCCAACTATAGCATGAAAAAAGATTTTGATTATGTCATTCAGGATGGTAAAATTGTTATAGTCGATCAATTCACAGGTCGCCTTATGCCAGGTAGAGCATTCTCAGAAGGTTTGCACCAAGCCATTGAAGCTAAAGAAGGTGTACAAATTAATGAAGAAACCAAGACTTTAGCCACTATTACATTCCAAAACTTATTTAGAATGTATAAGAAAATCGCTGGTATGACTGGTACGGCTAAAACTGAAGAAGAAGAATTCAGAGAAATTTATAACATGTATGTTATTGAAATACCAACTAATAAACCAATTATTCGTGAAGATTTTAGTGATTTAATCTTTGCTACAGCAGAAGGCAAATATAAAGCTATAGTTAAAGAAATAAAAGAAAGACACGCAAAAGGACAACCAGTCTTAGTTGGTACCGTTGCTGTTGAAAACAGTGAAAAATTAAGTAATATGCTTAAAAAAGAAAAAATCCCACACGAAGTATTAAATGCCAAAAATAACGCCCGTGAAGCTGAAATAATTGCTAAAGCTGGTGAAAAAGGAGCTGTTACCATCGCTACTAACATGGCTGGACGTGGTACAGATATCAAATTAGGCAAAGGAGTAAAAGAATTAGGTGGTTTATGCGTTTTAGGTACTGAAAGACATGAATCAAGACGTATTGATAATCAGTTAAGAGGACGTTCTGGTCGTCAAGGTGACCCAGGCATGACTCAGTTCTGTGTGTCATTTGAAGATGATTTAATGGTTAGATTTGGTACAGATAGAGCAAAAGCCCTACTTCAAAGAGTTGGCTTTGACGGAGAACTTTCAATCAGAAGTAAAGCCTTATCTAGATCTATTGAATCAGCTCAAAAACGTGTTGAAGGTAATAATTATGATACTCGTAAACACTTACTAGAATATGATGATGTAATC
This sequence comes from uncultured Bacilli bacterium, assembly GCA_944358535.1. Lineage (GTDB taxonomy): Bacteria > Bacillota_I > Bacilli_A > RF39 > UBA660 > Coprosoma. The sequence continues at coordinate 5,566 of CALVRH010000018.1, forward strand.
AACAACCAAAGAATGATTATCTATGGTAAACGTAATCAAATTTTAGATAGTGATTCTATCCACAGTATTACCTTAGAACATTTCAAAAACCACATCAAAAATATCGTTAATAGTCACTTAATAGATAGTAATAAACTAACTGGGTTAGATGTCACTGAAATATTAGAAACAGTTAATGAAAACTTGCTTAAAAACGATTTATCAGTCGATGAATTAGATCAGTTAGATCCAGAAAGCTTAATTGAAACTATCTATGAACATGTTTGTGAAGAATATGAAAACAAAATAAAAGAATTTCCAGAAGAACTTAAAAACGAATTCGAAAAAGCAATTACTCTTAGAGTAATAGATACACACTGGATGGAACACATCAATTCAATGAGCTTATTACGTGAAGGAATTTACTTAAGACAATATGCTCAAGAAAACCCACTTCAAGCATATACTGCAGAAGGATATGAAATGTTTGATAACTTGCTTGCCACAATCGATATGGATGTAAGTAGATATTTATTAAATGCAGAAATTAGGCAAAATACAGAAAGAGAGCAAGTCATTAAAGGCACACCAAACGAAGACAAAAGTAAAGTTAAAAAGAAAACTCCAATTAAAGTTAAAAAAGTAGGTCGTAACGACCCATGCCCATGTGGTTCGGGCAAAAAATATAAACAATGTTGTGGCAAAAATGCGTAAACCCTTATAAAATAAGGGAAAAACGGCATGGTCAAATTGTAAAAATAGAAGTGTCACATTCTAATGTGGACACTTTTTTATTATGTAAAACATCAGTTTTGCATAATAAAAAAATAAATATAGATAAAATTATTATAAAAAAATCAGGGTGGAGGAACAAAGCATAGAGAGATACAAAATAAGTCTGCAACCATATGGTATTTTGGTAGTGGTAAAACAGAAAGCAGTGAGCGAGTAATTGATATAGGAGATACAATTGCTAATACTTTAAAAGAATACAAATTGGAATAAGAAATATTTAGAGAAGAGTATGGTGGATATATATAATAAATTATAAGAAAAGAGTAATTAATTTGAAAAAGAGTACAGTAGAAAATAAGATAATTAGTGTACTTTCAGGATTAGAATTAAATTTAAACGAAGCTCAACTAATATTTGTCAAACTAAATGAACAATTTAGAAGAACAGAAGCAGTAAGACATGCCTTTAAGGTAATTAACTTGGAATACCTTTGGGATTCATTGCTTTTAGAGATACACATGCAACTAGATTAATATAAAATGGTACAGATATAAAAGCATTATCTAAAAGCTTAGGATATTCTACAATACAAACACTTATAACATTTTTGTAAGAGTAACTGAAAAAATGGAAACTGATACAGTTGAAAGATTTGAAAATCATACTAATAATACTAAAGAAATTAGTTATTTGAATTGAAAAGAATGGTATTTACATATGTAAAGTGGTAGAATAGATATTAAATTTATAATTACATGGAGGTAATAGGATGAATGAAAAATTAATCAATGATATGTTAGATAAAAGTGAAGAAGCATTTTTAATGGCTATTGAAATATACAATAAACCAACAATTAATTATAGATTAGAGGGGTTTGCTTTTTTTATCTGTAATGCATGGGAACTATTATTAAAAGCAAAACTATTAAAGGAAGGAAAAAGTATATATTATTCAGATAAGCCTAATAGAACAATATCTTTATCCAATTGCGTAAGTACGATATTTACTAATGATAAGGATCCTATTAGAAAAAATTTAGAAGTAATAATAAATTTAAGAAATACTTCAACGCATTTCGTGATAAAAGAAATGGATTCAATTTATCTTCCTTTTATGCAAGCTAATGTATTAAATTATTCTCAAAAATTATTCGATTTTTTTGAAAGAGATATAACAGAAAAAATAAACAGCTCATTTTTGACTCTAGTTATTAATAATGAAGAAATATCTGAAGAAAATATATTAAGCAGGTATGGTGATAATATATTTTCTAAATATAATAAATTAAAAAGTGAAACGAACAGTTTAATTCATGATACCACAAGTGATAAACTTGCTATAGTTGTTGATTTAAATGTAAGAATTGTTAAAGACAAAGATGAAGCAAAAATGACATTTAGAATTGCAAAAGATGGAGAAGAACCAGCAAGAATTATTACTAAAGTTAAAGATCCTAATTTAACACATAATTTTACTCAAAAAAGAGTAATTGAATTAGTTACTGAAAATTTGAAACGAAGAAATATAGAAATAAAATTAAATCAATATGATTTAAAACTAATTGTTGATAAATTTAATTTAAAGAGTAATGAAAAATATTATTATCATCATGAAATTACAGGACGTTGGGGATGCTCTCAACAATTAATTGATTTTGTCACTGATTTACTTTATAAAAAACCAAATATCTTAGATGAAATTAAATTAGAATTAAAAGAAAAAAGAAAAATAAAGCATTAAAAAACTTACCCCAGGAGCAAAGGAATTCTAAATATGCAAGCGCATATCTACTCTCATTCGAGAACCCAGCTTAAATCCTTCACAGGTAAGTTGATATACATAATATACCAAAAATATGTATATTATGTCAATTTTATTATATGAAAAAACAAAAAAAATATTCTACTTTACAGATTGCTTGTATGATAGAATTGACTATAAAAATAAATTATGTCAGAATGTTCTTACAAGACCTGAGGTAGGTATCTAAAAGCTAAGCGTATGTTAAGTACGCTGCCCCTCAGGCATTTTAATTTTTATCACAAAAATATCGAAAATAGTAATTTATAAAAAGTATTACATTGTTTAAATAATTACATATGATATACTAATATCAAGTAAACGGAATGTAGATATGTCCACAATTTGTCCACAAAATAACAATCTTTATAATATTATTAATACAATAAATACTATAAATATAAAAAGCAACTTGACCTTATATTCCAACGTGAACACATAATATTATAAATATTATAAATACCCATAATCCTTTAATCGGGATAACATGCGGGAGTGGAAAAAAGTATAAAAATTGTCATGGCAAATAGCTTATAAAATAAGGGCTTACGAGGATTTTCAAAATCAAAAAATTACAAAAAATAGTCGATTTGTTTCCATTTTGTTTCCAAAATTAGGAAAGATGTTACCAAAATCTCGGAAAAGCCTTATAAAATAAGGGAAAAATTTTTGGAAACAATTTTGGAAACAAAAAAGTTAGCATTCATTTGCTAGCTTTTTATTTACTATAATTGCACCCTCGCAAAGTAACGAATTATTCAAGAAGTGGATTTATTAAAATAATTAAAGATAAGCAGAATAAGTTAAATGTCGTGATTTATATGGTATAATAAATTAACAACACTCACTTTAAACAAGGGATATAACCTTGTTTTAAAATGCAAAAAAATGTATAATAAAATAAGAAAGAGCTGGTTGTTATGCAAAAATTAGAAAAAAATTATATTTACAAACATTTCAAAGGTGATTACTACTTAGTAATAGATGTGGCTAAATCATCAGAAACCGAAGAAGAATATGTTGTATATAGAGCCTTATATGGTAATAATCAACTTTGGATAAGACCATTAGATATGTTTCTAAGTGAAGTAGATCATGAAAAATATCCAGAAGTTAATCAAAAATATCGATTTGAAAAAGTAAAAATTAAAAGTAGAAAAGAGAGATAATATGACTAATACCATTTATAATAAACTAAAAGATTTTAAAAAACGTTTTCCATCAACTGTGGCTTGGAGATTAAGAGCCCATAGTAAAGTAGCTGCCGAGCACATTAATGATGATGAAGAAGTTTTATATGCTTTTGCAGCCCAAAAACTTCCAAGTGTTTTCAATGTTACTTCTACATATGCCATAGTTATTACTGACAAAAGAATCCTACTTGCTCAAAAAAGACTACTATTTGGCTATTTTTACTACACCATAACCCCTGATATGTTTAATGATTTAACCATTAAAATGGGAATATTTTGGGGTAGAGTTATAATAGATACGGTTAAAGAAACAGTAAATTTAACTTTCATTTCCAAAAATGCTCTAAGAGAAATCGAAACTGTTTTATCTAAATACATGATGCAAGAAAAAAGAAAATATGAAAGTGAACTAACTGATGAAGAACATAATCAGCTAAAAAACGAATTAAAAGATATATCAGAAAACGGAGAAAAATAAACCTCCGTTTTATTATAGACAAACTAACACCAATGCATTATAATTATTACTAGGAGGGAGCTGTATGAAGTATCTATTTAAAACCCTAATAATATTTACCATTATATTTTTTGCCCTTAAAGGCTTACTCTTCTTATTTAATACAGGGCATGATGTAACATATAATCTTGGTAATTTTAAAATTAAAGAAACTCTAGACACGAAAGATAATAATAATTACTATTTTGAACTAACTCATGAAAAATTTAAAATAAACTTTCAAATAAATAAAAACTATAGTAAAGATGATAAAGTTATCAAAAAAATTGCATATAAAAAAATTGATGGTTATCAATGCATCTTACCAATTTTTAAAAATAATGACATTTTAACCGACGTAATGTGTTTAAAAAATAATGAAATAACTTACGCAAATAATTTAAATAATAAAAATATAAATAATTATTTAAAAACTCTAGATAAATATGGTTACGATTTAAACAATTATAAAGATAATGCTTCTGCCATTAAACTGTCTAATACCCAAACAATATATCAAAATAACTTTCTTGAAAATCATTATATTGCCATGGAATCTTATAAAGGATTAAACCTTTTTAATGGAAATGAAAGCAACGTTCAAATATTTGAAAATGATGTATATACAAAACCAATAAGTTTTTTCACTGATAAATATTATATTGTCGCCGACTATACTCAAAATTATACTTTTAAAATATTCCATGTTATAAATATTGTAAATGGCAAAAAAATTGATATTCGAAGTTATGATGATATTTCATTTGATTCATATATTGAAGGAGCAATTGGAACAGATATCTATCTTTTTGATAAAGAAAATAATAAACAATATAAAATCAGTATTGATGATGAAAGTGTTGAAGAATTTCACGATAAAAATCACCTTCAAACTTACAATGGCAAATGGGAAAACATGAGTTTAAGTGATGCCATAAATGGTACTTTATTCAATAATTATTATACTGATGATGTAAAAGGCTATGATAAAGTCGATAAAGTAGGTAACTACTATTATATGTATCAAAAAGAAAATAATCACTATAAAGTATATAGATCTGACATTCAAAATAAAAAAATTAAAACATATCTCTTTAATACCACTAACTTAAATAGTATTATTTACCTAGATGATACAATATACTATCAAAATGGAAACACATTCTATTATCATACTAATCATGGTGAAAGAAAAATAATTACTAATACAGAATTAGAATTTAACCAAGATATCTCTCTTGGCGTATATAAAAAATAGGTAACCCTATTTTTTTGCTTTAAAAGAAAACTTAACATTTGGAAACGCATTCAAAAGTCTTTTAAACCACATTGACTTATTCATTAAAATAGCTTTTACTTTCTTAGAAATTTCTTCCGTATAATCCTTACGTACTGAATCAACTGAAATCTTTAACTTGTTAATAATATTAAAAGATATACAAAAATCAGTCAAAACAAATAATAATAAAACCATTATAATAATAGAAAAAACAAAATCATTTATAATAGAAAAAAATCTAAAAAATAACGGATTCATAATTTTAACAATCAAAAGGCCACCAAGTCCAAAAAAACAAGAAGAACCAAGCCAAACTCGTCCATTTATATTAAATGGTAAACTAGAATAATCCCACCATCTAACCTTAAACATTTTTTCCATCAAATAATTAACTACATACTCTAAAAAAGTCCCAATAAAAGCCGATGAAATAACTAAATTAAATAAACTGTCATCAGGTCTTAAAATTATAGTAATCAAAACCGCACCCGTTCCCCAAATAGGCACCAAAGGGCCAATCAAAAAACCACGGTTTACAAACTTTTTTTTCTCAATTAATGTATATATAACTTCTATCATCCAGCCGATAAAAGAATAAATTAAAAATAAAGCACCAAGAATAATAAAATTATATAAAAAATCAAACATAGCTAACTCCTTTAATAACATTTTACCCTATTTACTGCTTAAAGTCTATTATAAATTATGAAAAAACATATCTTTGTAGTATAATGAATTTGGAGATGGTATTATGGCTAAATTAGGTTTAGTTCTTTCTGGTGGTGGATCTAAAGGTGCATATGAAATTGGGGTATATATTGCCTTAAAAAAATTAAAAAAAAACATAAGCATTGTTACTGGCACATCAATTGGTGCTGTTAATGGAATGCTAATTACCCAAAAAGACTTAAAAGGCGCTTTAAGCTTTTGGAATCATGTATCATTTAAAAATATATATGATGAAAATGAATTTCCACCAATTGAAGATGAAAAACTCTCAAAAATATATATGCAATATGCCAAAAGTTTTATCAACGAAGGCGGTCTAGATATTTATAAAATGAAAAAACTTTTTGATGTATATTTTAAACCAAATAAATTCTTTAAATCTAATATAGACTATGGTTTAGTTACATATAATTTTACTCAAAGAAAACCAGTCATAAAATCTAAAAAGACCCTAACTAAGAATAATATTAAAGATTATGTTCTTGCCTCTGCCTCTTGTTACCCAGCCTTCAAACCTTATTTAATTAATAATGAAATGTATATTGATGGTGGTTATTATGACAATATGCCAATTAATTTAGCAATCGACTTAGGAGCCACTGAAATAATTGCTGTAGACTTGCGCGCCATAGGATTTAAAAAAGCCATCAAAGATAAAACCGTTGATGTAACATACATCGCTCCACGAAATAAAATAGGCTCATTCTTAGTGTTTGATAAAGTGCAAGCTAGAAAAGCAATAAAACTAGGATATAATGATACAATGAAAACATTTAATAAATTAGAAGGTAATAAATTTACCTTTAGAAAATATAATCTAATAAAAAACTACAATAAATATAGTGACAAATTTGAAATAAAACTCAAAGAAATATTCCAGACATCTAAAAATAAAATATTAATAAAATTATTTCAAACTGAAACCTTTAAAGAGTTTTTAAACAATAAAACATTATATAAAAACTTCAATAATTTAATTGAAGAAGCCGGACGAATATTTAACTTTGATGAATCTAATATTTATAATATTAAAAGTTATAATAAAGGATTGTTAAACGCTCTATCAAATACAGAAACCATTGTATTAGAAGAAATTACCATAAAAATAAAAAATAAAAATCTAGAAAATCTAATTGACCGTCGTAAAATTGTAAAATATTTTTATAATCAAATAGAAAAAAATCAAATTTCATTTAAATTTATTATACCATTCGTTAATGAATTCTTAGTAGCTTTGTATATATATACCATCAAAAATCCGCGTATGACATATTAAGCCAAAAAATTAAAAGGAGAAAGATTATGAAAAAGAAATATATTATAATTATTATAGTAGTACTGTTGTTAATTACTCTTGGTATATCTATATATTTTAAGACTGCTTTCTTAAGCAAAAATGAAATCAAAAACATTATAATTAAAGATACTAATTTAACAAATAATGATATCTATTTTGATAGTATTGACTTAGATATTAAAGATAATAAATATGAAATAGATTTTTATTATAATAATAAAGAATATGAATATAAAATAGATGCTAAAAATGGCAGAATTATTTATAATAATTTTAAAGTCAATAATTCAACAAAAAACAACTCATCGCAAAATAATTCATCTAATAATTCAAATCAGAATAATGTAAATAATACCGAAATAACTTTAGAAGAAGCAAAAAATATTGCTTTAAATAATGCCAATGCAAATCAAAATAGCGTAACATTTACTGAAACTAAAACTGACTTTGATGATGGTCAAAAAATTTACGACATTGAATTTATCTATAATAATCAAGAATTTAATTATGAAATTTCAGCCACCACGAGCGAAATCATAAGCTATGATCGTGATAATATAAGATGATAAAAACTTGTTGCCAAATAAATAATATAGTATAATAAAAAAGGTGATTTATATGAAAAAACAAACCATTTTAACCGGTATTAGACCAACTGGGCACTTGCACTTAGGTCACTATTTTGGGGCGGGACAAAACTGGGTAAAACTCCAGGATAAATTTGAAACATATATTGAAATTGCCGATGTCCAAGCCCTAACCGATAACTTTGCTAATCCAGATAAAGTAAGAAAAAGTGTCAGAGATTTAGTTGTTGATCTATTATCAATAGGTATCGATCCTAAAAAAGCAACTTTATTTATTCAATCTACAATACCTGAAATAGCCGAATTAACCGTTTTCTATTCTAATTTAGTAACCATTGCTAGATTAGAAAGAAATCCAACTGTAAAAACTGAAATTAAACAAAAAAAAGAATTATTTGGTCAATCAGGAGAAAGTATTACTTATGGATTTTTAGGTTATCCAGTTAGCCAAGCTGCCGATATTACCGCTTTTAAAGGTAATCTTGTTCCTGTTGGAGAAGACCAACTTCCTCTTATTGAACAGTGCCGCGAAATTGTTAATAAATTTAATAATATTTACGGAAAAACCTTAGATGCACCAGAACCATATCTAAGTGAAATTCCAAGAATTAAGGGCCTAGATGGTAATGAAAAAATGGGCAAAAGTTTAGGTAACGCCATTTTTTTAGCTGATGATCCAGAAATTATAAAAAAGAAAATTATGGGAGCTCTTACTGACACCCAAAAAATAAAAATTGATGATCCAGCAAATCCTAATATTTGTATGGTATACTATTATCATAAATTAATAGGTAATAAAAATCTTAAAACCGTTTGTGAAGAATGTAAAGCTGGAAAACGAGGTTGTGTAGCTTGTAAAAAAGAATTATTAAGCAAAATGTTAGAATTCTTAAAACCAATTGTCAAAAAAAGGAAATATTATGAAGAACATCCAGAGCTTGTTGATGAAATTTTAAAAGAAGGAAACCGTAAAGCAAAAAAAATAGCCGAAGAAACACTAAAAGATGTAAAGAAAAGTATGAAAATAAACTATTTTGACTAATTATCAAAATGGTTTTTTTCTTAAAAAAAAGAAAGCCAAAGCTTTCTTAAACACCCTCTACAAGTGTATCATTTAAACATTTTAAAGCACATACACAATCTAAATTCATTGTAAAAAATGAATTTGTTGCCACATAAGGCATTGTAGCTGATGTTGTTGGATCAGTATTTGCTGCAAGTACTCTGAAAGTTGCACACTCGCCATCTACTTTCTCGACTCTAAACACACTTGAACAAGTTGCACCAACTGAAGAACAATCAATATTTTCTTTTGTTGTTGGCATACTCCAAGGTGTGCCATTACCAGAACATGTATAAATCATAACTGGCCTTGTGTTAAGTCCCAAAGTAGAAACAGTATTTCCTAAAAATCCGCGATCACAAGTATCTAAGCAAGTATCAGAGCATTGAGCATTACACTGTAAAATATTAATTACTGTAAGTATTTCTGCAATACATGAACTATCATTACATTTATTACACATATAATCCACCCCTTCTTTAGTCTCAATATAACATATTCAAAAATCTAAATCAGGTATACACCAAAAACCCAAATAATTAATTTAAAGTAATTCTCTAAATGACTATTTCATAAAATTAATTGAGGTGCATACCATGAAAAATGTGATAAACTATTATTATAGTCTATATCCTGATAATATTCATCAAACTGAAAAGGGATACTATTTTATTATCAATCAAACAAGATACATTCTAACTAAATATTTAGATGATCCCAAAAATATCCAAAAAATATACGAAATGCATATGTACCTTTTAAAGCAAAACTTCTATGTTCACCCAATTGTTCTAAATAATCAAAATCAAATTTTAACGTATATAAATAATGAACCATATATATTAATGATTACAATATATTATGAAAATAAAATAAATACAAATGATATTATTGCCTTTTCAAATACCTTAGTCAAAAATGAACCACCCAAATGGGGAAATCTTTGGTCACAAAAAAATGATTATCTAGAATACCAAATTAGTATGCTTGGCCAAAACCATCCGCTAATAAGAGAAAGTTTCAGTTACTATATTGGCCTTGGCGAAACAGCTATTCAACTTGTTAATTCAATAGAAAAAATTAATGAACCATTAGTATATGCTCATAAAAGAATTAATCAAAATGACCGGCAATACGATTTATATAATCCCCTAAATATAACTACAGACTTTAAAGTGCGCGATATGGCTGAATATTTAAAAAGTCGTTTCTTTGGCGGAGAAAATATAAATAATGAACTGGCATATTATTTTAATAATGCAAGATTAACTACCAATGAATATCTATTGTTTTTAAGCAGAATGATTTACCCAACTTATTACTTTGATATATATGAAGAAATAATTACTAATCGAAAAAAAGATGAAGAAATAAAAAAAATCATCAGTAAAACTGATGAATATGAAAAACTTTTAAAAACAATTTATAATTATTATAAAACATTTTTGACAATTCCCATAATAGAATGGTTAGAATAATTAAGTTATATTGATAACTTCTTTAACCTCTGGAACTTCCTCCTTAATTGCTTGCTCGATTCCATCTTTTAAAGTATAATCAATAAGCGCACATCCCGCACATGCTCCAAGCATCTTAATATAGACTATATTATTTTCATATTTAATAAATTCAACATTTCCTCCATCACCAATTAAATAAGGTCTTAATTTATTAATAATTTCTTTTATTTTATCTTCACTAGTCATTTTCATCACCAACATAATTATATAATAAATAATTATCAAGGTAAACTTTTTCTTTACATAAAATTGTGTTATAATAATAAATGAGGTGTAATTATGACCAAATATGTGAAAGGAAAAGTAGTAAAAGGAACGGTAACTTGCATAGAACCTTATGGCGCTTTTATGTCATTTGATGAATATTATACAGGGTTAATTCATATATCTGAAATATCAAAAAATTTTGTTAAAGATATTCATGACTTTGTAAATGTAGGTGACCATATATTTGTTGAAATTCTCGATGTTGACAATGATGAAGCTCATCTAAAACTAAGTATAAAAAATATTAACTATAAAATTAATGGACAACATAAACGTCGTAGAATTATCGAAACACCTCATGGTTTCAATACATTAAGACAAAAATTACCATTTTGGATTGATTCGCAAATAAAAAAACAAAAAAATAAAGCAAATAGTATTGACAAATAACTTCAGAAATAATATAATCATAGTTGTCTAGGGAGTTAATCGGGCGCTTAGCTCAGTTGGTTAGAGCACCTGCCTTACAAGCAGGGGGTCATAGGTTCGAGTCCTATAGCGCCCACCATTTTTTTGCCGGAATAGCTCAACTGGTAGAGCAACTGACTTGTAATCAGTAGGTTGTGGGTTCAAGTCCTATTTCCGGCACCATTTTATATTGCCTCGTAGCCAAGTGGTAAGGCATCGCACTCTGAATGCGACATTCGCTAGTTCGAATCCAGCCGAGGCAACCAAAATTGAAAAAAATAAAACCTCGAAATTAAAAATATTACTTGGAGAGGTAGCGAAGTGGCTAAACGCGGCAGACTGTAAATCTGTTCCTTCGGGTTCGATGGTTCGAATCCATCTCTCTCCACCACTTTTATTGCCTCGTAGCCAAGCGGTAAGGCACCACACTTTGACTGTGGCATTCGCTAGTTCGAATCTAGCCGAGGCAACCATTTCGGTCTGTTAGCTCAGTCGGTAGAGCATTTGACTTTTAATCAAAGGGTCCCGGGTTCGAATCCCGGACAGGCCACCATTTTAGTTATACAAGCCTAAAAAAGGCTTTTAATGCCTGAGTGGCGAAATAGGTAGACGCACAGGACTTAAAATCCTGCGGGAGTCAAATCCCGTGCCGGTTCAAGTCCGGCCTCAGGCACCACATGGAGAAATACCCAAGTCTGGTTGAAGGGACCGGTCTTGAAAACCGGGAGGTCGGCAACGGCGCGGGGGTTCGAATCCCTCTTTCTCCGCCATTTAATTTATATCGCGGGATGGAGCAGTTTGGTAGCTCGTCGGGCTCATAACCCGAAGGTCGTTGGTTCAAATCCAGCTCCCGCAACCATGGTTCCGTAGTGTAGCGGTTATCACGTCTGCCTGTCACGCAGAAGATCGCGGGTTCAATTCCCGTCGGAACCGCCATTTATGGTTTCGTAGCTCAGTCGGTAGAGCAGAGGACTGAAAATCCTCGTGTCGGCAGTTCGATTCTGTCCGAAACCACCACTTAGATAAAACACCGTTGAAAATCAACGGTTTTAAAAAACATTAATGAAAAATTAAAAAATTATTTGATACTGTTATATGTATTAAATAATAACCATTGAGCTTGACTATAATAAATGTTTGTGATAATATTTATGTATATTGCATTTATTGTGCGCCCATAGCTCAATTGGATAGAGCGTTTGACTACGGATCAAAAGGTTGCGGGTTCGACTCCTACTGGGCGCGCCATTATATCGGGAAATAGTTCAACTTGGTAGAGCACCTGGTTTGGGACCAGGGGGTTGCAGGTTCAAATCCTGTTTTCCCGACCATTTATGTTTATAAAACCATTTATGGGTTTTATAATAGATAACACTAATTAAAACTATCTATTAAATTTATTGCTCTAATTTCATCATTAGGCACTAAATGTATATAGGTGTTTAGTGTTACCATTAAGTCGGATTGTCCAAGTCTCTGTGCAATTACAGTAACTGGAATTCCGTGAGAGAGTAGAAAGGTTGCATGTGAGTGTCGAAAGTCGTGCAACCTTATTTTTTTTACTCTCGAAAGTTCACAGTAATTATTCTTCTTACGTCCTACTGTTGTTTGCGTCAAAGGCTTAGAATTACGAAATATATACCAATCATCATTAAAAAGTGTTTTTTGACTATCTTTACTATACTTCTTTTGAATAAGTTGTATAGTTTTTCTGTCAAGTTCAATAATTCTGTTAGATGATAAAGTTTTGGGTGATGTAACAATGTAGTTACCGTCTTTATCTTTCTCTTTAGACATTGTTTTATTAATAATTAGGTGGCTACCGTCGAAATCATGCCAAGTTAAGGCGATAGCCTCACCAATACGCATACCTGTAAAATAAAGGGTTCTAAAAAACAAATAATCATCTTCATCATCAATAACCGACATAAATTTTTCAAATTCTTCTATTGTCCAAAAACTGATATTTTTAGGTTTATCAGAGAACTTATTAAAAGTACCAATTTTTGAGGCAATATTTCCATCTAAACCATAAATTTTCATTGCATAATTTAAAATATTATTAATAGCAAAATGAAGTGATGATTTAAAAGAATAAGAATAACCCTTATTGTCAATTTTATTCATCCAGTTAAGATATATCTTACTATTAATATCTTTAACTAAATAATCTTTAAAATAGGGTAGTATATGGTTAACAAAATTATTTTTTAACTTTCTATATGATTGTGGCTTTAACTTAATCTTTTTATAGTTGTCATATTCTTCCCAAAGTTCACTAAAAGTTAATTTATCCAAAGTGTCATTGTTCATGACACTTTAAAGCCTTTCATAAGACTATTCCTCCTTTCCGTCTATATTTTTAGTGTTAAAATAGCCAAATTGTTGCATTTGAGCCATTAACAATGGAAATTGAGTAAAAGCATCATTTTGTCGTAATGCTTGACTTAATAATACTATATAAGCACTAGTGGTGTTTAACCCCATTTCTTCGGCATATTTTCTTACTTTTTTTACGATAGAAACTGGTAAGTTAATACTAACTCTTTCTAGCATTTGAGTTTTTTTATTAGCCATTATTTCATTACCTCTCTTCCTTTTGGCTTTACTCACAATTTAATTATAACACGGAAAATCAAAATGTCAACATATAATCATGATATAATCATAATTTTGTTACTTTTTAAAAAAGTAACACAAAAACTTTTAACACTCGCCGTGTGGGGCAAGCCTTTCAAAAAAATGTTTTTGAAAGGCAGTAACAATTATGGCACTTAAAAACGTCAATAGACTTTCACGGCATAAAGTCGCTTTCGCTCTTTATTCCATGTTCTATTGACGTTTATGGGGTGCAGAGTGTTAATCGTTTTTGCGTTTGTTAAACTCGAATTCTATATTGTATAAATGCTCTAATAACATTGATATTTCTTTTACTCTGTCATTTTCTTTAAAATCGGTTTCGTATGCTTTTTTAAGTTCTATTTTTAAAAATCTCTCTATTAATTCAAATTCTTTTTCCATAGGTTTTCCTTTCTTTAATTTTTGTGCTATAATTAAGACGTTATCTTTTCATATTCAAGGAATAAAACATTAGAATTATCATAAGGGTTAATATAATTCTGTTGGTATATCTGTTTTAATTCTTGAATTTTTTTTCGATAAAAAGTAAAATCATCATCTACATCAGTATCTAAATATACCTCTGTTGGTTTAGTCAAATTATTAGAATAAAAATAACGTCTATGACCAAATAATCTGTTATCAATATCTTTTGTCATATATTTACTTATGTAACCAACAATCTTTTTTATGTCGCCTTTCATAACCTCAACACTAGTAAAACCTAAATTCCAATACTTTATATGTTTGAATTTTGGTTTATCTAATTGATTATAAATTAACTTGTAGTCAACCGACGATATGTTGGTGAGTAAGTGGTAATGAATTGCTCCACGTTTTTGAAATTCTGGTATGCATAAGTACTTAAAATCTTTTTTTACTCGTCTAACCTTATCAACAAAGTACCTAAATTTTCTATTGGCATTTTCAATATTTTGTTCATTTTCGGCAAAGGTTAAAGTTATAAATGTTTCCCAATCTGTTGCATTAGCTTTTGCTAGTCTTTGGCACTGTAATTTACTTCTGATGACGTTTCTAAGTTCAATGCTCTTTTCAAAGTTATATGTATTTTTTTCTTTATCTTTTTTGTCGGCTTTACCGACATCTACAATCTTACTTAGGTTCAAATCATCATTATCATGCTTAGTTTTTTTCTTTTTTCTATCATAGCAATATAGTTGAACGTAGTCCCCACATTCAACAATTTTTAGGTTATACCCCTCTGAAATTGTCGGAGTTATGAGCTTACTATCAAGTAATAGAGCATCCAGACGTTTCACGTCTGTGTTGCTCTCAGGTTTACCGTTCAAAACAGTTTCTTGCATATTTTTAAGTCTTAGAAAAAGGCGAAATAGTCTAACTTGCTTGTTGGTGTGCCCAACCATTTGTTGGGACGCACACCAACAATGCAAACAATTTTTCAATTTAACTCAATTTTTTGGTCCTGTTTTCCCGACCATTTAGAAATTAACCCTTGCTATAGAAAAGCAAGGGTTTTATAATACCTTGGCTTTATCATTGATTATCTCAATTAGGTAGAAACTTGGTAGAAAACTTTTATATACTTTCATTGATTTTTCTTAAAGTAAACAGACTTATTTTGACCACTATTAATAATTAAAAAAATATTAAAACTTATATAAAAAAGCTAACCAAATTAGCTTCTTTCTATATCTACAATATCAGTTAAAGGAATAAGTTCATTATCAATAGTAATTAAATGAGTAGAATTACGTCCAACAATTCTTTTAGTAACAATACCATCTTTTAAAGTAAGCTTAACATCTGCCTTATAAACATAATTTGCCGAATTAAATATCTCATTTAATTTTTGATTGACATTTTTCCCTTTTAATTTAGGCATAGTACTAGAAGTTCTATCTTCATTGTCTAGATTTTCACCATGAGAATAATAAACATCCTCATTATTTCCGGCCTTACCTTCAATCTTATTCGCATACACTTTTGGTACTTTTTTATCCAATTTTATCACCTCTAAATAATCATATGATATTATTTTTGAAACTTGCTAAAAAGACCGTTAATTTTTTTAGTACCTAAAACACCAATAAAGAAAAGTATTATTCCAATAATTAGTTCAATAATAGAAAAACTATTAGAAAACGCCTTTTCCACCATAATTAACAAAGAAGACATCATAAAAGCAAATACACCGGTATAAGCTAGTGATTTATACTTCTTAAAAAGAAAAGTGATTAATTTAGATACCATAATTGTACTAATAATAAAGCCTATAAAAAATAAATAAATAGTAATATCAATATTAAAAGAAGTCATCTTGTAATAAACATCCAATAAATTTTCATACCATCCTAAAGCCATAAATATCGCTGTCCCACTAATTCCAGGAATTACTGTTGTTAAAGACTCTATAAAGCCAATGAAAAAATATAAAAAATTATTACTTAATAAAATATTTGTCCCTTTAATATTAATCAAATAATAAACTAAACTAAAACAAATTATAAAAACTAACACCTTTGAATAGTTAAACCTTTCATTTTTTACTTCAGATAAAACATCTGACAATCCGCCAACAATTAGGCCAGAAAAAAGTAATATAGTCGAAAAATACCATTCATTTAGACACCATTTTACACCATTACTCAATAAACCTATACCTAAAGCTGCTCCTAAACCTAAAAACAAAATAAATTTTACATCATTTGCCCTTATTTTTGTTGGCTTTGACATAATACTGACAAGTCGTTCGTAAACCCCAAAACTCATCGCAATAATTGCCCCACTAACTCCAGGTATAATCTTCGCAATCCCTATAATAAAACCTTTAAATAACAGTATTAAATATTTCATATTATAATATATAATTAAAATAAAATAATATGTCATTTAATAAAAAGAAAATACATAATACCCCAATATTTTGGTGTATAATTAACATAGGTGATAAAATATGCAAAAGGTAATATCTAAAGAAATAATGAAACAGAGTGATGAATATACTATCAAAAATAAAATTCCTTCTTTAAAATTAATGGATCAAGCTGCTAAAGCAGTAATGAATAGTTACCATTTTAAAGGAAAAGTATTAATTGTCGCTGGAACTGGAAATAATGCTGGTGACGGTTATGCTCTTGCTTCCCACCTAAAAGAAAAAAATATTCAAGCCGAGATTTTACTTACAAAAAATCAATTTACTAAAGATGGAAAATATTACTTTGATATATGTATAAAAAAAGAAATACCAGTATTTTTATATAACCAAAACTTTGATTTTTCAAAATACGATATATTAGTTGACGCCATATATGGCATAGGCTTTCAAGGAAAAATGGAAACTAAAATTGCTAATCTAATAAATCAAATGAATCAATCTAAAAAGACAATTATTAGTATAGATATAAATAGTGGATTAAATGCAGATAATGGTCTAGCCACAACCTGTATTCATTCAAACTTAACAGTATCCATCGGTGCTTTAAAACCGGGTCATTTGCTAAACATGGCTAAAGATAATATCGATCAATTAATTAATCAAAATATTGGTATTGATATTATAGGTGAAACATATTATCTCTTAGATGAAAATGACTTTAAAAACTTCATCCCCAAAAGGCTTAACTTCAGTAATAAAGGAAACTACGGTTTAGTCGCAATCTTAGGTGGCTCACAAAACTATAGTGGTTCAGTTAAATTGGCAAACTTAAGTTTATCTGCCTTAACTATGGGTGCCGGTGTTTCTAGAATCATCATACCAAGTAATATTACCCAAAGTATAGGACCTTATATTTTAGAAAGCACTATATACCAAATACCAGATAAAGATGGCCAAATGATCTATAACGAAAAAATCATAGACAAATCATTAGAAAAAGTTACAGCTCTTCTAATAGGTATTGGTTGGAATCAAAACAAAAATAATGAAAAAATCTTAAACTACATAATAAATAATTATAACATACCAATTGTAATTGATGCGGATGGTTTAAACACCTTAGCTAAAACCAAAAACATAAAACCAGGTCTAATTTTAACACCTCATCTTAAAGAATTTTCTCGACTTACAAATCTATCAATAGAAGAAATTACTAAAGATGAAATAAATATTGCTAAAAAATACGCTAAAAAACATAACATAATTTTGTTATTAAAAGGCCCATCAACCATCGTAACTGATGGGAATCAAGTATATATTGTAAATAGTGGCTGTCCTGGTATGGCAACCGCCGGTAGTGGAGACGTTTTATCGGGAATTATAATAGGTCTTCTTGGTTATAAAAAACCTAATATAAAAACAATTGCCTTTGCCGCCTATATTAATGGTTTAGCAGGTATGCTTGCCCAACAAGAAAAAGGTAGTGTTAGTATGCTAGCTAGTGATACCATAAATCATCTAAACAAAATCGTTCAAAAATTTACTCAAAAATAAGCCTTTTCATTAAAATTTCATATCAAATTATTGATAAAAAAATAATAAATATGTTATGATATAAAAGGAAAGAAGAGGTACAATATGAATGAAAACAAAAGAATGTTAATATTTTTCGTTTCAATAATTTTAGTTATCGCTGTTATACTGGTTATCGCTTTTTGGCCAGAAGCTGATAAAACCTTCACATGTAGTGTCAAAGGTGATAAAGATTATAGCAAATTAGGTAGTGTAAATTATAAACAATATGAATGTTTATCTAAACAAGATAATAAATATGCCATTGTTATAAGTGATGGTTTAAGTAATTCTGAAAAGAAAGCTTTAAATAGTGCCGCTGAACAAACTGGACGTGGAATTTATTATCTAAGTGACGAATTATCAAATACTGATTTAAAAAATATTAAAAATGACTTAAAAACTGATAAAGTATCATATGATAATTCTGCCTTAGTCATTGTTGACAATGGTAAAGTAACCGATGGTTTAGATAAAAATCTAGATAAAACCGATGACATATATAACTTCTTAAAAGAAGCTGGTTTTATAAAATTCACTTGTAATACTCAAACTGATGAAGAATACACAAACCTTGCTAGATTAACATATGATCAATATGAATGCTTATATAATGGTGATGAACCTTTTGTTGTAATCTTAACTCAATCAACTTGTGGATACTGTGAACAATTCTTACCAGTTATTAATGAATATGCAGGTGAAAATGATCTTCCAGTATACTTCCTAGAAATCGATACTATGGATAATAACGATATGCAAGATGTCATATCATCACTAAGTTATTTTGATGATAATGATAGTTGGGGAACCCCACTTACTCTTGCCATCAAAGACAAAAAGGTCATTACGCAAATAAGTGGATATACTAATGATACTACAACAATCGATAACTTATTTAAAGCAATAGGACTAAAATAATGAGCATTAGCTCATTATTTTTTTTATATACTAGGAATTTGCTTTGCAAAAGTAAAAAAGGCGTGGTTGTAATAAATACACTGAAAAAGACGGCAATTAAATCCGTTAAAAATTAAGAATATATTGTTTTTAATAATCAACTTCAACAGTAATAGGTTTCATTTTAATTTTACATTTATCGCATAGAAAAATAGGATTGTTTTTAAAAGTTTCATTATTCATTTTTTGAAATGTACTTTGTGGAATTAGTTTTGTGTTTCCACATTTAGGGCATAAAAATTTAATACCCATAGAAAAGTTTAAGTTTTGTTTTTTGTTAATTTTTTTTAGCATAGAACTCATATACTAATCACTCCTTCACGAGACTTCAAATAAAGGCTCCATTAATTGATTACATTTGGGACAAATAATGGGTATACGATTAAATGAAGTTAAAATGAGATTTTTCCATTTAAGCAACTGCCTTTTAAATTTAATTTTTTCTTTAGAAATAACATATTTAATATTATCACATAATTTATTTGATTTGTTATAAAAACCATAACTTCTAATAGATTTAAAACCAGTAGGTAATAGATGACATAATAATTTAGTAATAAATTCAAAAGCAGAAACAGTCTGTTCGTGATATTTTTCTTCTTTGTGGTCTCTATAAAAGAAAGTAACATTTTCGCCATCATAATTAATAATTCTAGTTTCTGCCATGGCTGGTCTAGAACAGTATCTAGTAAGATAACGAATTAAATCTTCTATTGATTTGAACTTGTAACCATCATCTTCTAATCTATTATTTACATAAAAACCATTTTTGTATTTTAGATACATAATATTTTTAGTTTTAGAAAACTTTTGTTTTCCAAAATGTTTTTCCATTTTAGCAAGCAAAATTTTCATAAATCTTTTAGATAAAGCATCATAATTAAAATAATCATATTTTTTATAATTTTTAAATTTGTCAAAAACACATTCAGCAATAATAACATGAATATGAGTATTAAAATTTAAAGGTCTACCAAAAGTATGAAGAAAAGCAAAGAAGCCAGGAGTATATTTTAAATTATATTTTCTAATTTTCTTCTTTTTGACTTTACCATTAACAATAGAGTATAAAGTATCACTAACAGCTTCAAATAATAAACTGGTGTCATTTAGAGTATGAAAAAACCAAGGACATAAAACATCTGGAATAGTAAAGGTAATATGCCTATGTTTAACGTTCACACATTTTTCTAAAATATTTTCAGTTCTAATTTTTTGAGT
>CALVRH010000019.1 GCA_944358535.1 uncultured Bacilli bacterium
AGTTGGTTTATACATGCATTATCAAACATATTCGCTTCAATTATAGCAATGTTTTCTATTATATAAATTACAATTTATCGATTAGATCAACTTTAAGTAGTTGGTCTTTTTTTAACTCTCTTAATATAGAAATTTTTGATGTAAAATGTTATAATTATACAAATGTTAAAAATCTTTGACAAAGTTCCAAAGACCTTTGATAGAATAAAAATTAAAAATAATATATGATTATATTGAAAGGAGATAAAAAAGAGTGAATTTAGGGAAAAACATTTTTGAATTAAGAAAAAAGCAAAGACTTTCTCAAGAACAACTTGGCGAAAAAGTTGGAGTAACAAGACAAACTATTTCAAATTGGGAATTAGAACAAACAACACCAGATACAAATCAACTAATTGCTTTATCAAAAGCATTAAAGGTAAGCATTGATGTATTAGTAGGAAATGATATTCAAAACTTATTAGAACAAAAAGTAAACAATGTAGAATCGGAAGTTATAAGAAATAATAAACTTTTGAGAATGTCCCTAATAATATTAGCAATAATTGTTGTTATTTTAATTCTTGCATTTATCTCACTAGCATAAAAAGGAGGGAAAAGATGAAAAAAGATAAAAAATTGTATATGACAATAGTATGGCTTATTTGCTTATTTATATCTATTGATGTTGGAAATCACGCACTACAATTTTTTGAAAATATTGGATTAAATGTGTGGGGTGCTAGAGCAGTAGGTGCCATTGCCTGTGTTTTAATGGGAACAATATTTTATTATTTATGGATAAAGAAAGTATCAGAAAAAAACTAAATAGAAATTTATCAGAGTTGTATTTGTTTGGGCTTATCAGAAATGGTAGGCTCTTTTTTTATGCCCGAAATAGAAAGGAGTGAGAAGAAGAATTACAATAATATTATTTCTTAATAATCATTTAAAATATTTTTAATTTGATTGATTTGTTTAATAATCAAATTAGAATAATCACGATATCCAAGAAAATCCATTTGTTGTTTTAATAACGATAAATTTTCAATTATTTTTAATAGTTGTACTCTTTCTTCTTCTAAATTGCTTTTAGTTCCATCATCATTTGCATAATCGTTAATTAATTTTCTAATAAAGTCAGACTGTGATAGTCTGGCTTTATTAGATTTTTCTACTAGCATTCGTTTTTCATCTTCATTTAAAAATACATTAATTTTAATATTTCTTTTTCTCATAATCATTTTTATCCTTTCAAAGTAAGGGTATGGGAATTTCCCATAATAGAATTTGTACGGGAGTACAAATTCAGTGCTGGCTAGTACAAATATTATAGTTTGTACTCACACATTTTTATTATAAATTAGTTCATTTAAAATAATTTCTTCTGCAATAATTTTGTAGTTATTCATTAATTTTACCCATTCTAATTGATTAATCTCTTTACTTTTTTCAGATAGTAATTTGTCTGATTTTTTAAATTGTTCCATCAGATTATTTAATCTATTTTCACATTCATTACTAACTGAAACAAGATAATCGGTTAGTTCATTTTTCATTAACAGAGTTATATAAAGTGCTTTGCTATTCTTTTTCAGATAGTGCAATTTTAGTAATCCATATTTGTTAATTCTTTTATATTTTTGATTTTTAATAGTTAAATTAGGGAATAAATAATCTCCAACTTTTGTATAAGTTAATTTCATTTAAATCTCTCCATTTCTTTATTTAATTTGCTATTTCCATTTTAGTTTTAGGTACTAATATTAAAATATCTTTTAGTTTATTTTCATCAACATATGGACGACTAATAATGCCATCAATATATAAATGTTCTTTTGATTTTGATATAAAATCTTCTAAAAATTCATTAGAATATTTATTATTTCTCATTTTTGTGACTGATAAAATGTTGTAATCTTGTTCTATTTTTTTTAGTTTTTCTTTGTTGATTTCTTCTTGATATTTAATTCCAATATTGTTATCTATTATTATTTTATTAAGATATTTTAAATACTCTTTACTGCTTTTTGTCATAAATTCCTCTGTAAATTTTATATTCTTAATTTCAATATTATAATTTTTATCTCTAGTAATTTCTATTTTTGATACAAGTCTATGAATCATATCTCTTTTGGCTTCTCGTGATAGTAAATCATATAGAAAAGTAAAACCTATATTTTTAATATTAGTAAAAATCAAATTGTCATTTTCTTCTAAACAATCTAGTTTTTTAATCAGTTCTACTGTATATTCTTGTGATGAATTATCTGGATCAAGACTAATTTTCTTTTTATTTAATTTATCAATTTCTTTTTTAATAACATCATTTTTATGATTGATAGTTTCTACATCTAGGTTAGAACTTAGATATAAATCTACTAATTTCTTTTCTTGTAATTTTAACTTTTCAATAGCTTTTTCTATTTCTTTTACGTCATTACTTTTAGTAGAGTTACAAGTAATAATTTCATTATCTATAGAAAGTATAAAGATAGTTAATTCTTCTAGTATTCGCTTTATTTTGCTTTCGATTTTTTCAGTATTATAATGAAGTCCAAAACCTTTACAATTATGATTTTTACATCTTAAATGATAATATACTTTTAATTTACCATTGGGATATTTAAAGGATTCAGATGAACTCATAATATTGCCACATATAGGGCATTTTACTAATCCTGAAAATAAATGAATATATTCGCCGTAGTTAGAATGCTTATTTTTAACTAATACATTTCTAGTAGCATTCCAAGTAGTTTCATCTATAATTGGTTCACAATAATTTTCAACTCTTAAAATATCTTGTGATTTTCGTTTATATTTTCCATATTCAAATATACCAATATAAATAGAATTAGTTAATATTTTATAAACTCTATCAGATGCCCACTTGCCTTGTTTTAAATAAGCGTTATTATCTTTCATAATAGTAGCAATATTCCTTGTTGAATTGCCTTGTTTGCATAGTTCAAATATCTCTTTAACAACTTGTGCTTCAATAGGTTCTATTTCTAAATGGCCAGTTTCTTTATTTCTAATATAGCCATAAGGTGCTTTACTAGGATGTATTTTTTCTAATGCCATTTCTTCCATAGCACGTTTCGTTCTTGCTCCAATTTCTTTTCTTTCTCTTTGTCCAAATACTAAATTCATACCAAATATCATTTCGCCATTAGCAGTAGATACATCATAGGGTTCAAGTATTAATTCGATTTTCACATCATGTTCTTCACAATAATAAAGTAACCAAAAGCCATCATAATTATTTCTGGTAAGTCTATCTACCTTAATAGCAATTAATTTATCAATCTTTTTAGATTTTATATCAGCAAGTAATCTCTGCATTTCTGGTCGCATTAAATCTTTTCCAGAATAACCTGCGTCATTATACACATCTACAATACTATAATCATTTTTCTCACAATATTCTTTAATCATACGAAGTTGTAAATCAATAGAATAACCATTATTTCTTTGGTCATCTGTACTAACTCTTACATAAATACCACATCTCATAAAATATCATCTCCTTACTTGTTTCCTAACTAAAAAGCAAAATAACAAACACTAAATTAAATTTTTTATATTTCTTATTAGTTTCCTCGTTAATAAATGAAAAGTATAGTCTAAACTTTAATTTTATTTAAAAATTTTTAATATTTTTTATTAGTTATCTTATATAAAATAAGTTTTACGAAGTCTATCAATTAATACTTCTCTAATGTTTCCTCACTAAAAAAGAAAAAATAAGGTTTAAATTCTAAGTTTTTGTAAAATTTGAATGGTTTCTGATATTGAATTTTTTTGATTATGCTCTTTAATAAAAAATGGTTTATTAGATATTTCGTTAACTTTATATTCAAGAATTGTAAGAGTAGTATGATATGTAATTAGATATTCAGTGGGTTCTATAACTTGTAAATTGGTGTGTAGTAGATTTTTAACCTTACCGTTTTTAATTTTGTATTTATAATCCTTAATCACTTCAAGTATTTCCGTATTCGGCTTTAAAGTCTGAATAGTCTTAAATTCAAGCATAAAAAATGTCCTCCTTCCTAGAAAGAGAACATTTAAGTTTCATATATAAAAATAAAAACTTACGAACTTTCTAACGTCCGTAAGTTGTATTCAAATGGAGCAGGTGTCGTAGTTATCTACAACTCTTTTCCAATAACGAAAGAGTACATATAATCTTCCGTTGCTAAAAATATTCTAACACATATTTACAATAATGTTGCAAAAAATGTAAATATTATTAACTTATTTACACAAATTAAACAAAAAAAATAAAATGTATGCTAAAATGTTATATGAGAGGTGACTAACATTATGGAAAATGATGCAATTAATATTTTTAGAAAAGTTTTAGATGATTCAGATAATATCTTAAAAGATATAAGAACTGAAGTATTTGAAAAATTGGATTTAGGTAAATATGATCAATTAAATGAATTTGTTAAAGAATCTTTAGAACATTTTTCTTTTAATATAAGCGAAAGTCAGTTCTTCGAACAAATAAGAACTGTTGTAGATGAAGCAATGACTAAAGATAATTTAAAAATTAAAAATGGTGAAACTATTGATTATAATTTATTTGCAAGTAATTTAATGAACCAATTAAAAACAATTGGACAGGTTAATCTTAATTTTGATGATGATTTTAGAAATCTTGCAAAAAATATAAATGATAAATTTCCATTAATTGCAAGTGATAATTGGTATTCAAGGTTAAGTAGTAAAAAAGAACAAATTATTACTATGATTAATAAATATAATCAAGATATTGTTGAAACATTAATCAAATTAACATCACAATTAGCAAGTGAATTATCTGCTATGGATAGTAAAGCAAAATCTAATACTAATTCAAATGTTAGTCAAAACTTTCAACAACCGGCACAACAAAGTCAAGACCAACAAACATTAAGTCCACAACAAACTGAACAAGTATTAGTAGAACAAGAGAAAAAAATGAAAGATAGATTAGTACAAGATATAGTAAATGCTATGAATAAGGCTGGAGAAATGATTTGGGGAGATATTGATATAGATGAACGAATAAGTCGAATGAGTAATATAAGAAATCGCTTATATGCTAAATCAATAGATGATTTACAATTATTGTTATCAACATATCAAGGTCAAAAGAAAGAAGAAAATTTTCAATCAATACAAGAACAACAAATAAATAATCAAACTACTGGTTCACAATCTACACCACAAAATAATATTGATAATGAACAATTAATTAGTAACTTTGTGAAAAGATGCAGTGAGAAGTTAAATGAAGTAGATATTATGTTTAAAAATGGTGGTGGTTCCAAATCTGAAATTGCAAAAGGTTTTAGAGCATTACAAAAATTTATAAATGACCTTAATGATAAAAATTTTGCACAAGAAATTTTAAATAGGTATATAAAAATAAACGATGTTGTTCAAGGAACAATATATGACGAAATAATTTTTCAAAATATCCCAATGTTAAAAGAAATCTATGATAAACATAAAGGATTGTTAGATGAAGAACAAATAAGAAAACCAAATCAGCCAACTGATTCAAAAGCACCTAAACAAATGGAAAATTATGTTGGCGCTAGTAATGAAGAAATAAGAGATTTGATTAATCAAAATAAATATTATTCAATACTTCATGGTATAAGTAAGGAAAATGTAGTAAACTACTATGGTTTTATTAATAGTGGTTATCAAATGATTGTTAATGATTATTTAACAAGGGCAAATAATGCTAAAACTTATGAAGAAAAACATAATGCATATTTTGAATTATATGAAATATATCAAAATTTCAGAGATTACCTTTCTATTGAAGCAAGTAGTCAATTAAAGGAACAATTAGATAGTATGTATAATTATTTACAACAACAAGCGCAAGCAAATGAAGATACAGGGATAAGATATAATTCTTCAAAAGTAGAATCAAGTAATTCTACAATGAAAAGGTGATTAGGCATGAGTAATGCAAAAAGTGAAGAAATAAAAGAAATAAAATTTGAAAAAACAAATATCATTATAAATGAAACATTTATAGATGAAAATGGTCATGAAAGAGATAAAATAAAAAATGTAAAAATTTCTTCATTTGGTAAAATAAATGTTAATAAGTTAAATCCTATTGCAGAAAACATTTGCAAAGAAATAAAAAAATTGAATAAGGGAACTGAATTTTCTATTCAACAGTTTATAGATAAATATGAAGTTGAATATATGGATAAATATCCTTTATGTAGTTTAATATTAGATTATTGTAAAAAAGAAAACATAATTGTAGTTTTAAAAGACTCTAATGAAGTTTCAAAATTACCATGGAATATGTCTAGAATAAAGAAAAACTAAAGAGGCGGGTATGAGCCTCTTTAGCATTTGTTGATTAATTTTATTGCTTATTTTCTAGAGTTAATTTTTTCGTCTATAAATTTTATTATTTCTTCGGAAGTTTTTGGATGTTCTTTAATACAATCCTGCATTTTCCTTAGCTGTTCTTTCCCTTCTTCTTCATTATAAGACGGATCATTCTTAATTTCTTCAATTTTTGCATCAATTTCTTCAACTAATTCGTTAAGATCTTTCACTATTAACACCTCCTATGAAATATTATATCAAAAATATAATTAAACTCAAAATTTTAATTGAAAATCCTATCTAATAAATCATCAATTAGTTTTTTTGATTTCATTTCATTAATGGCAAAGCATTTTTTGCCTAAATCTTTAAAAGATGCTCCACAAGAGTATAATTTTTTTCTATCTATAATTAAAAACCTATCGTGAAATATATCGATATTTTTGAATTCTATATTAGAGTATTCAATATTGTATTTTTTTACCAAAGTATCATCAAAGTTTTTAGAAATAATAATTATTTTCTTATTTATATTTTTTAAAATTTTCAATAACTCTTTTCCAGCATAATTATCAATAATAATTATTTCTTCTTTTGCAGTATCGAATATATCTAATAAAAGTACATAAGCATCAAATATTTGACCCTCAAAAAATATGGTGTTAATTTTTTCTTTCTCCTGCATTTTATTAAAAGTGTGTTCTAGTTTTAATATTCTATTTTCGTGATTTATTAACATTTCACTATTCATTAAACTATTTGAAACATATCTTCTTAATTTTACAAACGCATCAATAATTTGAACATTTACTTTTACTGCTATATCACTTTTAAGTAATCCAGACAACATCATTATTCCTTGTTCTGTTAAAACATACGGCAAATATCTTACACCACCATGGTTATTTTCACTTGAGATCGCAAATTGCGACCTCAAGTTATTAAATTCATTTTCTGTTAATTGAAAACAAAAAGTATCAGGGAATCTTTTAATATTCCTTTTAATAACTTCATTAATTCTTCTTGTTTCCACTTGATAAAGCCTTGCCACATCTGATGATAGCATTACTTGAACTCCTCTTATTTCATATATCATGTTTTCTACAATATTGTTCACATTAACAATATTATTTTCTTTTTCTAAAACATTGATACTTCCCATTGTTACCTCGCTTTCTAAAAAATAAATTAGTTGATTTATCAATGAAATAATTATAACACTTCTAATCTATAATTCAAAGTCATCATGATCTTTGTGTTTATCATTTTCTTTATTCCAATCATAGTCATCTTTTATATCAGTAATAGTTTTATCGCTAAATATTCCATGTTCGTATAAGTCTTTAGAAAATCCCCAATAATCTTCACGTTCTTTGTCTTTTCCAAACATTTTATGTTTGATAAAGTTGACTAATCTACTAAATAAATCTTTAAAGTAATCTACTAATTCTTCAAGATGTTTATTATCTTTTTTTAACTCTTTAATCTCTTTATTTTTATTTTCAATATTTTTTGATAAAGTATCTACTTTAAAAGATAATGCCTCATTATTTTCAGTTAGTATTTTAATTTTTTCTCTATTTTCCTCTAGTTCAGTATCAACATTATTTAGGGTAACTGATAGTTTTTCAGTTCGTTTAAAATCAGAGTTTGTTTTATCAACTTTATCAATATATTCTAAAATTTTATTTTTATCATCTTCGGAAATAGTATAGGTATTTTTTACTATTGGTGCTTTTTTTAGATTATTGACTGTGTCTTTAATATCTGTGGTACTTTTATCAAGTTCACTAGATTTTTTACTGGCTATTTCTAGTGCTTTTTTATCTTTTTCCATTTGGTCTTTCATGGCTTGATAATTTCCCATATCTTTGACATTTATATCTTTGTTTCTGCCTTTTTCTTTCTTTTTCAAAATATCATTTAAGCCATATTCTTTATTGAAACTAGCAATACATAAAGTTCTCATTTTATCTTGCAACCTGCGTAGGCTATCTCTTGTGAAAACATCTCCTTTACCAACTTGTTTTTTCATACCATTTTTATTTTTATATTTTATTGGTACACCAACAATATGAAGATGTGGACTAGTTTCATCATAATGAATAATCGCACTGGCTATTTTAAAGTTTGGTAGTTGTTCTTCTAAATCGCTAACTTGTTCTTTAAAAACATTAGTCATTTTATGTTTGAATTTATCATCTTTCGTATCCCAATATTTTTTATCTCCAAGTTCAATAATAATTTCACAAGCAAGGTCATTTTTAGAATTATCACTTATCTTTTTGAAATAATCAGTAATCTTTCTATCATCTCTTGTTTGTTTAGAATTATATTCATCTACTGCCTCTTTAAATTCTTCTTCATAGAGTTTTTTAACATCATTATAAAGAGAAGAAGTACCTCTTATTATTTCGATTAGTTCTGTGTTATTATCATATTTACGGTAATTATGTTTATCAACTCTTGATAAACCTCTCGCATTTTGAATTGCATTGTTTGATAAAGAAGTAGTACCAGAGGCATTACTTTTTGCCATATTTCTTGATGATGGCTTTCTGTTTTTATCACTACCTAAATGTAGTGAATAAGATAGTTCGCTCATTTTTTCAACCCCCTTAATTTTTATTTTTTATTAAAATATTTTCTCGCTTCTTCTAAAGTAGGAAAGAACTCTTGGTTTATCATTGCATTTGAATTTGGCTCAATATAAGAACATACAATATAGTGATTAAAGCATTTATCAGCATAGATAAGATACAAGTTTTCTTTCTCACGGGTAAGATAGCATTTGCCATATTTCAAATTATAAAATTCTTTTTTATACTCAAAGTCCATATATAAAATCACCATCCTTTTATAGACATATTTTGGCTCTGACAAAATATTTAACCCCCTAGGTATTTTGACGCAAGCATCAAAATAACCTGTGGGCTAGGGCTTCCCTAGAACCCTTTTCGACTTACTTCATAATGTTTTAAAACTCTGTAATAAAACAAAATGAAGATAAGTCTTTTAACAAACTATCGCCACTTTCATTGAACCAAGTTCAACAAAACGTGCCACGTTTGTTATAACTTTTTTTAGAAAAAAGTTAGCAAAAAATCTTTATTGTAGATAAGTTCAAAACAAGAAAAGTGAACTTTTTTGTTTTAAACTTTTTCCATTTTTTATTATTATTTCTAGTCAAGGGTTTCACAAGTAAGTAAACTTACCCTTGACTAGAAGTATCATTGTTTAGCACTTCCATATTTACAGGCTTTACTCCAATTTCAATAGGAACAGGGTCTTTCATATAAGTTACACTGGTATTACTTTCATCAGGTATATAATCAAATGCAGAGTTTATATCTTGCATTTGAAACTCATCTTTACCTCTTATATAGATAATTCCATATCGTTGTTCTTTCAGTTTTATATCTGGGTCTATCTTGCAATAATCTTCTAGTGGGAAGACTCTTATTATGGCTCTGTCATCTCTCATGAAATCAAAATAGAAAACTCTATCTTCTACATAGTAAATTGCTTCTTCAAAACCGACATCATAGTATTGCCTTAATCTCATAATATGCTTTCCAACTTCTTCTTCAGGTAGGTAATTACTAAATCTTAACTCTCCAACTAAATTACCAAATATAGCAGGAGTTTTAATGTCAATATAACCTTTATCAAATAATTCATTACAAGGCTTACAAATACTTTCTCTAAATAATATTTCATCAACATAGATGAGATTATTTTTTTGCTTTAATTTTATTTCATCAACATATCTCATAATTAAATCAGATTTTTCTTCTCTAGCATAGTCTTTCCACGTTTTTGTTCTTGCTTTATATTCACTTGCTAATTTAACTCTATTAATATAATCAATATCACGTTTTAGTAAAATGTCTTGAGGAGTAAAATTAAAGTTTTCACAATTTTCGGTATCTTCTAGTTCTGCATTTAATTTATCAATAGCAGTTTCAACAATTTTCTTTTCTTCATTATAGACATCTAAATCAAAGGCACCCTCAATATATGCTTTTCTAATTCGTTCCAGTTTATTGTTTTGTTTCAACAATTCTTTTTCTAGTTGTTCTTTTGGCTCATCAAATTTTTGCTTTATCATTGGTAAAAAGAATTGATTAACAACACTATCATATTCTACTAACTCTTGAACGAAATTATCAAAATATTCACTAATCACATTTTCTTTTAAGTTAATTTTGCAGTCAGTACAATAATAGTAATAATAAACATTTCCATTTTTCTTTTTCGTTGCTTTTTCACCCATTAGGCGACCACATTTAGGACAGGTAAGTTTCTGTAAAAATAGATAAGTTAAAGTCCTTTGATAATTTCGTGAGTTCTTTTTCTTTTGTACTTGGCATTCTTCCCATAATTCTTTTGATACAATAGGTTCTACAACATCTTGATAATAAGTAGGGTGCTTTGTTCTTTTACCATGAACATAATCGCCTTTATAAACTTCATTTTCAAGTATGGCAGTAATAGAAGAATCTCGCCAGTTTGTTTTTCCTAAAACTTTTTCTTCATTTAAAATGTTAGATATAGTTTGATAAGAGTTTCCCTCATAATATAGGTTAAATATTCTTTTAACAATATCTTTAGTAGAGTAGTCTATTACTAATTTCTTATCTTCGTGTTTATAACCTAGTGGTGCTTGACTTGGAATATGTCCTTGTTTAATTGCTCCAGCTAAACCGATTTTTGTTCTTTCGCTTGTTCTTTCAATTTCATTTTGGCTAACACTCATAAGTAGTCTTGAAATCATTTTACCATTAGCATTAGTCGTGTTTATTTCATCATTAACACAGTCTAGGTAAGCATTATTTTCTTCTAAAAAAGTCATTAACTTTTCCCAGTCAAAGATACTTCTTGTTATTCTATCTAGTTTTAAAGCCACGATAGTATTGATTTTTTTACTCTTAATATCTTCTTTTAATCTTTCAAATTCAGGTCTTAAATTGCCTGTTTTGGCACTTATTCCAGCATCTTCATAATAATCTACTATTTCATAATTTTTGAACTTACAAAATTGTTCTAATCGTTCTCTTTGCTCTGGAAGACTAAAGCCCTCACGTGCTTGATCTTCCGTACTAACTCTCATATAAAGTCCACATAATTTTTTCTCATTATTCATTAGCACCCATCCTTTCTAAAAAAAGAGATAAAAGTCCTAGAAATATCTACTACCTTTATCTCTTTAACTTTGATATTAATAAATTGTGTACTTCCAAATCAATAACCCCCATTAAAAAGATTTGGCAGGTAAATAACCCCTTGTTTTGCCTAATATAATAAAGTTTTTAAGAGAAAAAGTCAATATCTGTCGTTTAAATAATAATGATTAAGCCATATTCTTGATATAATCTTCTAATTCTACGAGTTTAATCTTTCTATTTAGATTACCTACATAAATATCAGTAGAATAGTTAAAGGCTAGAAAAGTAGTATTATTTACAACGATTTTATGAGGCTCAATGTAGTTTAAGTTTGTATTGTTAATTCTTTTGATACTTCCATTAGTAATGGTAGGAGTAACGTGGCAGAACTCACAAATAAACTCAATACGTTGTTTCAAACTTTTTTCCATTTCTAACTCTTGGGTAGTAAACTTTATCATAATTAACACCGTCCTTTCCTAGTTAATTCTTTTGTAAACACAAAAAAATCAACCCGAACGGATTGATTATATGTTAAGTTCAAACTGTAAAAGTTCGAACAGAAACGTCACTGGAGCGATAACTTTACTTATATTCGAAAAATTATACTCCCAAAGTTGTTTGATTAAATCAACTAAATAAATTATAAATGAATTGTTTTAAAAAATCAATGATTCTATTCAAAAAAGTCATCTAAACTTAAACCAATTAAATTTCTTGTATATGAAATACGAGTATGTTCTACATAACCTTTCATTTCCTTATTGGTTGTCTTTTTTAAAAATGTACTTATTGAATTTATTATATTAAAAATGTCATCATTAATATCTCCATTTATATCTTTATCAATAATATCTTTAATATTAGTTATTTCATTCTCATTAACAAAATCATTAATTCCAAATAATTCTGCAGTATTTTTAATATATAAAATACTATTGTAAATATCACTTAGGGAAGGATTATTTTCTCTTGATACCCTTGATAAATGATTACTATAACTTTGAAGTGTTTTCTTTTTATCATCATCGATTGGAAGTAGTTGATGCCCAACTTCAGAAGTATATGATATTCCATAAAATCTTAATCTTATATCGATAATTATTCTAAATATTTTATTTGTTATTGTATTTAAAATTTTTAATTCTTGAATATTAGAACATTTTTTGAGCGCTAATTTAAATAAAGAGATATCATCAGTTTTGATATAATCTATAGGTATTTCAATAATATTATTGCTAGACAATTTATATACAACTGTATCATTTTTCATTGCAATGTCATTAAATATATTTGAAAGTTGAATATACAAATAAGTAATATCATGTGTCAATAAAATCAAGCGTGTTGAATCTTTAAAATTATCTTTAATTAGTTTAGTTATAAGAAATTGTTTAAATAAAATATAACTTGAAATATCTAAAGAAACAACAGGATCATCTATAACGATTACTTTATCTGTCAAATCATCAGTAATTATTGAGTTCATAAAGATTGCGAGCGCTAATTTGTGCTTTTGTCCATCACTTAATTCATTAACATCTTTGTGATTTTTAATACTATATGCAAATTTATGTGGAACAGAATGTTTATCAACAGTAATGTTTATATTTTTGTTTAATCCTAAATCTTTAAATATATCATTAATATTTCCCGCAATTATTTCTCCTTCCGTATCCATTAATTTATCTAATTCATTAGTTTTCTTTTTCTTTAAATTTTCGTTATATAATTGGGCATTATAATAAAATTCGATATTATTAATTGATTGATTTATGGAATAATTAATAATATTATCAGTTAATTCTTTTATTTCTATTATTTTGATATTTTTTATGTTTAAATCGAAATTAATACTTTCATAATTTCCAGCTTCAATCATTGATTTTGCCATTTTAATTGTTTCAGTTATAGTATTTATATATTGAATAATTTCTTCATCTACAGATTGATATATTTTTTCATTTATAATTTTATTACAATCATCTATGATACTATTTAATTCTGTAATTATATTTTGTTTTTCTTTTATATTTGTATTAGTAAATATGTTTTTCCACTTTTCTAATGACTCTTTTATATTTTTGTTTCCACAAAAAATACAATGATCTTTACTTTCATGAATTAAATACCATTCATGTATTTTTATTTTGATATCATCAGTTATTTGTTCTTCTTTAAAGACATTTTCTGTTTCTTTTATTATTTCCTGATTCTTTTTTAGTATATAGATTTTATTATTTAAAGTAGTGATATAATTATTTTTCTCTTTTAGTAATAATTCACTTAATAATTTATTATTTTGTATTTTTGAAATTAAATTATTATATATATCATTTTTCTTTAAGTAAGTAATTTTTTCTTTTAATTCTTCTTTGTTTTTAATATCTGTTTTAAATATATGAGAAGCAACATATTTACTTGCTTGCATACTAATAGTTTCATCAGTCAAATTAAAATTATCATTTTTAACTTCTTTTGTTTTTTGCTCGTAATTAAATGGTATTCCCTGTTCCGAAAAAAATTTTATATACTTACTAGAGATTTGTTGAATATTGTCTTTTATTTCTTTTTCTTGCTCTTTAATTTTTGAGATTTCTTGTCTAATTTTAACAATATTTTCACCTAACCATAAACCAGAAAAATTTTCTTTTGTTGTAGATGTTTGAGTAAATCCTTTTTCTGATACATTAAAAACATTAGAATATATAAAATCCTCATTAAATACATATTTTTTATTGAATAAATCAGTTCTACTTAACGTCGTTTTCCCGCTACCATTTTTACCATATATTGCAATTAGATGCTTTTCTGTTTCAAAATCAATTTTTTTGCGGGTATCGTAATTTAAAAATTCTAATTTCATACTACAGCTCCATTCGTTTTTGCTTCTTATTATACCATATCTTTAAAAATATTTTTCCCTTTTATATATAAAAAATATAATTCTTACGACATTTCTTACGACTTCTTAACGTCATTTCTTATGACATTATTTTATTAGGAAAAATATTAGGAAATTTATTAGGAAAATTACTAGGTAAATATTAGAAAATTTGATATAATTAAATTAACAATAAACGGAGGTGCAAAGTGACAGGAACAATAGAAGATTCAAGAACAGAATTTAAAGTAAAATTAGTTGATGATTTAGAAGAATCAGTTATAGCTTTTTTAAATAAAGATGGTGGAGATATTTATATTGGCATAGATGATAATGGTAATGTAGTTGGATTAAAAAACAATATGGATTTACTACAAAGAAAAGTTAAAGATAAAATAATTTCTAGCGTTGAACCATCTGTTTTGGGATTATTTGATTTAGAAGTTTTAGAAAAAGATGATAAGAAATACTTAAAAATAACAATCGCTAAAGGTTATGATACGCCATACCATATTAAAGGTATGGGAATGACACCTGATAGTTGTTTTATTAGAGTTGGTAGTTCTAATGAAAGAATGGATGAGCATTTAATAAATAAGATGTTTAGAGAAAGAACAAAAGACTCTTTAAAAAACATTGTTTCTCCAAGACAAGACTTAACATTTACTGATTTAAAAATATACTATGCTGAAAAAGGATTTGATGTCGGTGATAATTTTGAAAAACAATTAGATTTTTTTACAAAAGATGGAAAATATAATTATGTAGCATATCTTCTTGCTGATAGCAATAGAGTTTCGATTAAAGTAGCAAAATACGCTGGAGATGATGTTGATGAATTAATGGAAAATTATGAATTTGGAGATTGTTCATTGATTAAAGCAACATACAGAGTTTTAGAAAAATTTAGAACTGAAAATAAGGTATATGCTAAAATTACTTATCCAGAGCGAATTGAACAACCTATGTATGATTATACTGCTGTAAGAGAGGCTGTAATTAATGCTATTGTACACAATGACTGGGCTACAGAATATCCTCCAAAGTTTGAATTTTTTAGTGATAGATTAGAAATATCATCATTTGGAGGAATACAAAGTGAATTTACTGAAGAAGAATTTTTGCAAGGTTATTCTGCTCCTAAAAATCCTGAACTGATGAGAGTATTTAGAGATTTAGAATTAGTAGAACATTTAGGAACTGGTATAAGAAGAATACTTAAAAGATATGACAAAAGTATATATCATTTTTATCCTCATTTTATAAGGGTAAGCATTAAATATAATCAAAATGAATTTGAATATGATAATAAGATAAATACAAATGATAGTAAATTAGATTATTCTAAATCAGAGTTAAATAATATACAAAAAGGTATTATTGGATTAATGTTAGATAGACCAAAAATTACACAAGAAGAAATGTCTAATTTATTAGGTGTTACACCAAGAACTATTAGAAATCATATAAAATATTTAATTGATAATGATTATATAGAAAGAGTTGGTGCTAATAAAAACGGAAAATGGAAAGTAGTTAAGAATGGAAGTGATAAGAAATGATTAAAACAATAGGAAAAGTAATTGAAGTTTTTGTTCCAGAACAATATAAAAATGGTAATTTATTAGATGTTATGGATAGAACAAATATTGGATTTAAAGTAATGACTGATAATGGAATAAGAGAGTTTATTGTGGAAGATAATGAATTTAATGCCAGAATCATGAAAAATAATTTAGTGACAATTATAGAACAAACTATATCTGGTAAAAATTTTATAGATGTTGAACTATATGAGGGTGATGGAAATGACTAGTGAAGAATTTCAAACAATAGGCTTATATGATCATAATGCTGATAGTTATAGAATGGTAAGAAATGCCTATGAATCTGGAAAAAATATTGCTGGTATAGTACATGCTACAGGAACTGGTAAATCTTATAACGCACTTCAACTTGCGTATGACAATAAAGACAAGAAAATAATATATGTAGTACCATCTAATGGAATAATTGAACATATTAAAAAAATTATAGAAGATAATCCTAATTTAGATATGAGAAGAGATTTTCCTAATTTAGAATTTAGGACATATCAAAGTTTTATATCATTGGATGAAGAAGAAATATCAAGTATTGATTGTGATTTATTGATTCTTGACGAATTTCATCATATTGGTGCACCTGTTTGGGGAGCAAGAGTTAATACAATGATAGAAACCCATCCTAATATGAAAATTTTTGGTATGACTGCTTACACAGTAAGAGACCGTGGTACTTCTTATGAAAGAGATATGGCTAATCCTGATACTGATGAATTATTTTCAGGAAAAATAGAAAGTAGATATGACTTATGTGATGCGATGATAGATGGTGTGCTACCTAAACCTGTATATAAAAGTGCATATACTAATTTAATTGGGTTAGAGAGCAAATTAGAAGAAAGAGTTCAAAAACTAAATGCAACATCTCGTGAATATCAAGAATATATGGCAATTTTATCAGACGTTAAAAGAAGAATACATGAGGCACCAAGTATTTCTAACATTTTAAGAAAAAACATTAAACAAAATGGTAAATATATTTATTTCTGTCCACCATGTTCAGAAGAAGGAACAAATGATATTGAAACAATTAAGCACCAAGCAATAGAATGGTTTAAGCAATTTGTACCTGAAGAAGATATAATTATTTATACATCAACAAGTGATATGGGCGAAGATGGTAAACTAAATAGAGATGCTTTTTATGATGATGTTACTTTAGAAGGTGAAAAAGCAGATAATAAATTACGTGTAATGTTTGCTATAAATCAATATAATGAAGGAATTCATGCTCCTAATATAGATGGTGTAATTATGGGACGTGGAACAACATCAGATATTGTCTATTTTGAACAATTAGGTAGAGCATTATCAGTTCGTGGTAATACGAAAGAAATGTTTGATGAACTAGAAAAATATTCTATAGAAGAATTACTTGAAATGTGTAAATCTAGAGATATACCAGTTAAAGAAAATACAGCTAAGGAAGAATTAATTGAAAAATTAATAGCACCAGTAGTAATAGATTTAACTAATAATTATGAATTTATAAAGAAACTTGAAAATAATTTAAGAGATAGAATTAAAGATATACAAACTAACGGGTTAGGTAGTCATCGAGATGTTAAAATAAGAGATGCATCATTTGATATAGAAATAGAAAATCAAGATTTATTTGAAATGTTAAGATATGTAAGCGATAGATTAACAATGACATGGGAAGATTATTATGAGCTTGCTAAAGCATATTATGAGCATCATGGTAATCTACTTATACCAAGGGAATTTAAAACAAGTGATGGATACACAACTGATGAAAATGGTGCAGTTAATTTGGGACATTGGATAAGTGATCAGAGAAATTATTATGATAATATATCATTTGATAGAAAACAAAAGTTGCAACAAATAGGGTTTGTATTGAATGTGTTTAACGCTAGATGGGAAACAATGTATAAGCTTGCAAAAATATATTATGAGCATTATAAAAATCTTAATGTACCACAAATATTTAAAACTATTAATGGATATGAATATGATGAAAATGGTGTTAATTTAGGTAATTGGATATCAGTTCAAAGAAGAAATTATGAAAAATTATCAGGCGAAAAACAATTATTACTAGAGCAAATAAGTTTTGCATCAAATATATTAGACACTCAATGGCAAGATATGTACGAATTAGCTAGAAAATATTATGAACATCACGGAGACTCTTTAATTGTTGGAACATTTAAAACTATTAATGGATATGAATACGATGAAAATGGTGCTAATTTAGGTAATTGGATATCAGCTCAAAGGGGAAAGTATAATTCATTGAGTGATGATAGGAAAGAAAAATTAGCAAGAATAAATTTTGTAGTACAAGTAAATGATTATTTATGGAATAACTATTATGAGTTAGCAAAAAAATATTATGAACACTATGGTAATTTACTAATACCATCAATTTTTAAAACTGTTAATGGATATGAAATTGATTCTACAGGAATTGATTTAGGTAATTGGTTATCGCAGCAAAAAAGTCGATATAATAGACTAACAGATGATAGAAAACAAAAGTTGCAACAAATAGGGTTTGTTATAAGTAGATTGGATGATCAATGGGAAAAAATGTATGAACTTGCTAAGACATATTATCAGCATTATGGTAATTCAGAAATAGGATATAGATTTAAGACTATTAATGGATATGATGAAGATATAAATGGAGTTAGTCTTGGTCAATGGTTGGGAGTTCAAAGAAGAAACTTTGATACATTAGATGATGAGAAGAAACAAAAGTTATCAAATATAGAAATAAGATTAGAAAATAAAAAATCATTTATTTCATGGGAAGAAATGTTTGAATTAGCCAAAAAGTATTATTTTGAGCATAATGATTTACGAGTGCCACAAAAATATGTTACAGAAGAAGGCATAAGATTGGGTAGTTGGATTGCAAATCAAAGAAATCTCACTTCTCCTAATAGTGAGAAAGGGCAATTGCTTTTAAGTATAGGAATGATATGGAAAACAAAGAAAAATAAAGAAGAAATAGATAATGCTTGTATACAACATAATATAGATAAAAATAAAAACAAAACTATTCTTAGCCGCATTTCTATCCAAGAATTACAATCTAAAATAGAATTTCTTAAAGCACATAATATACCTATTGTAGATGAAAATGGTTTGCTAATTGATATTTTTTCTATGAGTAGCCCTGATATGAAAGAAAAATATGGTATTTCACTTGAAGAAATAATAAGTGAATATTATATTAAAAATCAAATGGGAAAAGGAGTTTAATATGTTTTTAGATAAATATTTAAATTCTACATATTTAGATTTAGTATATAGTAATTATGAAGAAGACTATATAAATTTATTGGATGAAGATAATTTTAATAAAGTTTATATACTATTAAAGAATAACAATTTCTATTTTATTGATGATATTATATTAAACTATTTAGAACTATTTGAAATTGAAGAAAAATATGTACAACTTGCAATTAATAAGATTAAATCTATTTTAGGAGATAATTTTGTTGAACAGATTGGAAAGAATATGACACTTATCAATAAAATTATTGAATTAGCAATTAGTTATAGTGAAAAAGACAATACTAGTTTATAAAGTTCTAGCATTGTCTTTTTCTTTTTGAATGTCTTTATCAAAATTATTAAGATTATTTTGTATTTTCTCGGCTCTTTTAGTTATATCTTTACAATATTTATTGTACTTATAAAGTTCTTTGATTTTAGGTTGTATATCATTTATTTCAGCAAGTATTTTAGTTTGCTTTACTTCAGTTTTTGCTCTATGATATCTTTTCCAAAGATTTTCTCTTGTACCTTGTAAAATTCTTAATTCTTCATAATTATTTTTAACAAAGTTATCTAAATCTTCTTTTGTAACAATATTTTTCTCATGCATAAATCTAACTTGCTGTGAAGTTTGCTCTAATTTATAAACTTCTTTTCTAATAGAATAAGGAAGGTATTGTTTAGGATGCTTCTTTGGAAATACTCCTAATAAATAACAATAGTATAAATAAAGTCCATATATATCTTTATGTGGTTTATTAGTTTTAGAATATTCTTCAAAGATAGATTGTTGTGACATAGGTTTGAATATTAGTTGTCTTGATGAATATAATCTTTCACTTAATTTATCTTTTGAGTATTCCTCACCAAATGCTTTTTCTATTCTAACTTTATCTTCCCCATCTCTATAAATAGTTACAATGCCATTACGAGAATATACTTTATAACCGATATTTCTCATTCGTTCAAATAGTTGTTTTAAGGTAACTGAATAACTAATAACATTATCTAAATCTTCTTTAAGAGTTTTGTAATATTCATCGTTTGAAATACTCTTGGTGAAAGTCTTTTTATAAAACTTATCTTCATCTAATACAGATAGACCATATTCAGAGCATAATGAATCAGAAATATGTCTTATTTTTGATATATTGGTTAGGTTGTTATTATATTTCTTACCAATTTTAAAAGAAACAGAATTGATTATGAAATGGTTGTGAATATGATTAGTATTTTGATGTGTAGCCACAACCACTTCATAATCTTTAAACATTTCTTCAGCAAACTTAACACCAATCTCATGAGCAATATCTGGAGTAACTTCTCCTTCTATAAATGACTGGTAACCATGATAAGCGAGAACTCCGTCTTTCTTTCTAAATCTCTCTTTAGTGAACTCCATATCGGCACAAGGATTATCTTCATCACAATTTAAGCAACTGACATAACAAACTTTTTCTTGTTTAAAATTATAATCTTTAATAGGTTCTTCTAAATAACTATATGATTCTCTATTACCATAATCTTTATTAAGAGTCTTTTCAGGATTGATGATATAATTTATAGACTGCTTTAAATTATTCTTAATACTCCAAATTGATGTTGTCGCCATTATAGGTTTATCCTTTCTTTTAGAGTGGTGGGAGTAATACCACCTTGCTTGCTTATGACAACATCAGACATAAATTAACTCTTTTAGAATAATTTCTTCAGCAGTATTCTTATAATTATTCATCAATTTTACCCATTCAAGTTGATTATTTTCTTTATTTTTTTCAGATAGTATTTCATCGTTTTTAATATAGTTATCCATTAAAGTTTTTAATCTTTTTTCACATTCAATACTTACTGAAAAAAGATGATTTGTTAGTTTGTTCTTCATTAAAAGTGTCTGATATAATCCTTTTTTGCGTTCCTTAATATACTCTAGTCTTAATAATCCATACTTGTTTATTTCTCCATAGTTTTGATTTTCTATCACCAAATTGGGTAATAAATAATCTCCAATTTTTTTATAATCAATATTCATAATTTAATCAAATCCTTTCTAATTTTCTAATAATTTATTTGTTTTGTAGCTTATAATTCCATATTTATCTTTAACATTATCTACTGTAATAGGAAACTTTTCTTTAAGTGAAATTGCTACAAATCTTATAATTTTTTCATTATCTTTTGGTTGATATTCTAAAATAACTTCATTAGTTTCTTCATCAATTGTTTCATACATTTCATAAAAAGATGTTTCAAAGTGCTCGTTCATTTTAGATAAATATTTATCTAATTGTTCTTCATTCATTCTGCCACCTTTTATACATTTTTCTTTATTACCAACCATAACAGGTACTGCAACATCAAATATACCTGCATCATAGAACTTTACTAATTGTCTTATAAATCCGTTTCTAAAATTAATTTTTTCAAGAATTAAATTACCTTTACTATCTTTCTTTATCTCAATAGTATCAATAAATTTTGATATAAATTCTTGTTTTTCAGACTTGTCCATACCATTCCATTTAGTTTTTAAAACACTATTTAAAGTATCAAGTCTAATCATTTTTTCTTTTTCTAAATCTCTCTCAGCAAGTAATTCGTGCGGAGAGTAGTTAAAAGTTTCTAAATTAACTAACTCTAATTTTTTACTTTCAAGGTTAGCAAGTTTATCTTCAATTAGTTTATAATCTTCTTTAAAATCATCAATTTCAACAATGCCTTTGATATAC
This sequence comes from uncultured Bacilli bacterium, assembly GCA_944358535.1. Taxonomy (GTDB): domain Bacteria; phylum Bacillota_I; class Bacilli_A; order RF39; family UBA660; genus Coprosoma. The sequence continues at coordinate 21,980 of CALVRH010000019.1, forward strand.
AAATTTTTAATTCTATTTCTTTGCTTTTCTAAATCTCTAATCTCTTTATCAATAGAAGTGGTATCAATATTAGTTTTATCTCCTAATACGGGTAGAAAGAAATTTTTAACTGCCATATCATATTCTAGTAAATCGTAGATAAAATCTCTCAATAAACATTCTACATGATCTTCATTAAAGTTGATGCGACAATGCTCGCAAGTGTAGTACATATACTTTCTTTTAGTACCACCAGAACCTTTGCATTTCATAATTCTACTACAATTAGGACACTTTAATCTTTGAAAGAAAGTATAAATTCTATCTCTAGTATAAGTCCTTTGATTTCTTTCTTTTTGTCTTTGGCATTCTTCCCATTTAGCACGAGATATGATAGGTTCTACAACATTCATATAAACAATAGGTTCTAAATTTTCTTGTTTACCAATTCTTTTATATTGTTCATAATCTCCCATATAGATTTTATTATCAATAATCTTTTGAATGGTAGTATCTTTCCAATTTTTCTTTGGATAAATATTGTTTTCTTTGAAGTAATTAGCAATTTGCTGAAAACTTTTACCCTCTAAATACATATCAAATATCTTTTCTACATAGGGACGAGTAGCATTATCTATAACCATTCTTTTATCTTCTGCACTCTTATAACCAAATGGTCGCTGTCCTGGAATATGACCTGATTTAATGGCCCCATTTAAACCAAATTTAGTTCTTTCAGATACGATTTCTATTTCTAACTGAGATAAGACTGTTAGCATTCTTACAAAGAATCTACCATTAGCAGTAGAGGTATTAACATCATCTCTATCACATAATAGAAAGCAATTATATTGTTCTAATACTGATATAAGTTCTTCTAAATCTCTAACACTTCTTGTTATTCTATCAAGTTTATAAGCAACAATATAATTAAGTTTTCCTTCCTTCATATCTTTAAGCATTTCTTGAAATTGTGGTCTATGTTCCATATCTTTTGCAGATATTCCTGCATCTTTATAAACCTTATAAACTTCTAACTCTTTAAACTTACATAACTGAAGTAATTTTTCTTCTTGCTCTCCAAGTGAAAATCCTTCTCTTGCTTGATCTTCGGTACTAACACGAATATAAACTCCTGCAACTTTCCTTTCATTATCCATAATTATCATTCTCCTTTCTTTCTTGGATTTTTGAAAGGCACCAAAGTAAAAAGGTGTCACATAACAAGGACACCTTTGAATAATTGATTATTTTATACGACAAAAACAACCAATATTGTGGGAGTATATAAACTCACCAATTCATTAATGCCTTGCTATGTACTCTGATAATTCAGACAATGGGATTTTCTTCTTTAAATTCCCTATATAAAAATGTTTCTGTTCATTGAAGAATAGGTATAACTTATCTCCAATAATTACTTTATGTGGTTCTACATACGCCAGATTGGTATGTTCCACAATCCTTAAGTATCCTTCAATTATTTGATAGGACTTCTTATTAAATTTGCAAGACCAATTAATTTTGGCTTTGAGTTCATCACTCATATTGATTTTCTTTTTTACGATATTAATCATACCACATCACACCCCTTCTTTGCAATAGCAACAAAAAAATCAACTTGCGTTGATTTAATCATTAACATCGCTTGGTGCGACGATTTTATCTTTTGGTGCCGTTGAGGAAGTTATCTACAACTTTTACCAAAGGTAATTGATATATGAATCAATCACTACATACATTATAATACTTTTGTTACTATTTGGGAATAGTTTTTATGCAAGAAAAATGATATAATTATCTAAACAACAAATAGTAATTTGAAAGTGAGATAATTATGAAAAAAATATTTGAAAAGAATGAAACTTTATTTTGTATATTATTAATAGTATTCTATATAATAGTAAATTCATATTGTATACAAAATTTTGGAATAGAAGATTATAGAAGTACAATTATAAACACAATATTTTCGTTAGTGTTAATTTTTGTGATAGTAAAACTAAAAAGAGTTTCTTATTATGGACTAACAAAAGTAAGAAATTTAAAAAGATATTTATATTTTATACCATTATTATTGATTATATCAGTTAATCTATGGAATGGTATTAACATCAATAATACACCAAACGAAATAATATTTTATATTTTAACAATGATTAATGTTGGCTTTTTAGAAGAAGTTATCTTTAGAGGTTTTTTATTTAAAATGATGGAAAAAGACAATGTTAACAGAGCGATAATTATAAGTGCCTTTACTTTTGGTATAGGTCATATTATTAATTTGTTAAATGGTTCAAATTTAATTCCAACTTTAATGCAAATATCTTATGCAATTTCAATAGGATATTTATTTGTTATTATATTTTATAAAAGTAAATCTCTTATTCCTTGTATCATAACCCATTGTTTAGTAAATTCACTTTCTATATTTAATGTTGAAAATACAGTATCATTATATGTATCATCTATGTTTTTAATAATAATATCATTAGTTTATGCAATTTATATAAATAAAAGCATAAAAGAACAAGAAATATAAATTCCAATTTAGTGATTTGTTTAATAAATAGTAATTTACCAAAAAGATTGTCAGTAATGACAGTCTTTTTTGTACGACAGGCAGTTATACAAATAAATT
>CALVRH010000020.1 GCA_944358535.1 uncultured Bacilli bacterium
AAATAAATAATATAATTAGGGTGGCGACCATCCGATACTGGTCTATGGAGAAGCCTTAGGTTTCTGTGAAGTAGAAAGAGCTTACCGTGAGGTAAGCTAATACCAAAATTTATTTTGGTATTTTGTTCTGGGATTATTATTGCACTCATTTCGCTTGTAGCTTATATAATTGGTTCTAGGAGTAGTTATGAAGATGGAATGACAATGGCTTTTTTGGTTTTATGTCTTTCACAGATTGTTCATGCTCTTAATCAACATTCATCAGCATTATCAGTTTTTTCTAAAAATCATCCCCGTAATAAATATCTTTATTTTGCAATGTTGGCATCGTTTGCAATATTGATGTTTGTGGTATTTGTGCCACCGGTAGCTAATTTCTTTTCATTAGTTAGTTTAAGTTTTAATGAATGGGTAATCGTTTTATTACTTTCTATGACACCTTTGGTTATAGTGGAAATTTTTAAACTAATAAGAAATATTTGATATGTTGAATTAAATGGGGTATAATTAACAGAGAATAGGGGGAGTATTATGGAAGATATATCCAAAAAAATTGAACTTATTGATAAGTATTTTAGAGCGGCAAATTATTTATCTGCTTGTCAGCTTTATTTGCTTGATAATCCACTTTTAAAAAGAAAATTGGAGAAAAGTGATTTAAAGAAAAAGATTGTTGGTCATTGGGGTACGGTTCCATCACAGAATTTTGTGTATGCGCATTTGAATAGATTAATTAAGGATAATAATTTGGATATGATATATATATCTGGTCCTGGCCATGGGGGAAATAGTCCACTTGCAAATGTATATTTGGAAGGTACTTATAGTGAGGTTTATCCAGAAATTACTTTAGATGAGTCAGGACTTAAGAAATTTTTTAAGCAATTTTCCTTTCCTGGTGGTGTGCCTAGTCATGCAGCACCAGAGACTCCAGGTTCAATTAATGAAGGTGGTGAACTTGGCTATTCTTTAGCGCATGCTTTTGGAGCAGTTTTGGATAATCCTGATTTGATTGTATCTTGTGTAATTGGTGATGGCGAGGCGGAAACTGGGCCTTTAGCTTCGTCTTGGAATGGCAATAAGTTTATTAATCCAAAAAGTGATGGAGTAGTTTTACCAATTTTAAATTTAAATGGTTATAAGATAAGCAATCCAACAGTATTTGGGAGAATGAGTGAGAAGGAACTTGGAAGTTATTTTTATGGACTTGGTTGGCATCCTTATTTAGTAGAGGCAGAGGATATAAATATTTTGCATAAGAAGATGTATTATACTTTAGATAGAGTTTTAGAGGAAATTAAAGCAATTAAGCTTGGTAAATTTAAAGGTAAGGTAATATATCCCATGATTATTTTGAAGACACCGAAGGGTTTTACAGGACCTGAGATTGTCGATGGAAAAAGAATTGCTGGAACTTTTAGAGCTCATCAAGTGCCGGTACAGGTAGATACGGATGAGCATATAGAGATTTTAGAAAAATGGCTTAGAAGTTATAGGCCTGAAGAGTTATTTGATAATGATGGTCATTTAAGTGAGGATATATTGGAAATTATTCCAACTGGAAGACATAGAATGGGAGCAAATCCGAATGCGAATGGTGGACTACTTAGAAGGATAATTAAGCTTCCAGATGTTAAAGAATTAGAAGTTAAAATTGATGGTCGCGGCAGCAATAAAACACAAGATATGCTTGAACTTAGTAAGTATATTCGTGATGTTTATAAGTTAAATGATAATTTTAGATTATTTTGTCCTGATGAAGCAATGAGTAATAGGCTTTACGAGATTTTTAAAGCTACTAATAGAGATTGGCAAGAAGATATTAAAGATGATGATGAATATTTAAGTAAAGATGGAAAAATTATTGATAGTTATTTATCAGAACATTTTTGTGAAGGATTACTTGAAGGATATTTATTAACAGGTCGTCACGGGGTGTTTGTGAGTTATGAGGCTTTTATTAGAGTTATTGATTCGATGGCTGGACAGCACGCTAAATGGTTAAAGGTATGTCAAGGGCTTAAATTTAGGCGAGATATATCATCACTTAATTATGTTTTAACTTCTAATGTTTGGCAGCAAGATCATAATGGTTATACTCATCAAGATCCAGGATTTTTAAATCATATGGCGACAAAAAAAGACAGTATAGTTAGGATGTATTTACCAGCTGATGCGAATAGTTTACTTGTGTGTTTTGATGAGTGTATGAAGAGCAAAAATCAGATTAATATTATGGTGGCATCTAAACATCCTAGTATGCAGTGGCTTACACTTGCTGAGGCAAAAGCGGAATTTGATAAAGGTTTAGCTATTTGGAAATGGGTTAGTGATGATGAGAATCCAGATATTGTAATGGTTTCTATTGGTGATTGTCCGACGTTGGAGATGCTTGCGGCAACAAAAATTTTAAAGGAGAGATTTCCAAAGTTAAAGATTAGATTTGTTAATGTGCTTGATTTAATGTGTTTGAAAACGTCTACTGAATATTCTAAATCTCTTGATGATACTGAGTTTGATGAAATATTTACTATAGATAAACCAGTTATTGTGGCTTTTCATGGATATCCATCTTTAATTTATGAATTTACTTATTTTAGACATAATAGAAATATTGTTGTGCATGGATATGAGGAAGAGGGAACAATTACAACGCCTTTCGATATGCGAGTTTTAAATGAGATAGATCGCTTTCATTTAGTAATTGAAGCTATATGTCATTTGGATTTGGGTATGGAAGGTGAGCGAGTTATTAATGAAATGGAAAGGTTACTTAAAAAACATTATAGTTATATTAGAGAGTATGGCACTGATATGCCGGAAGTTAGTGAGTGGAAATGGTAGTTTGATTAATTCACCTAATTATATAATTAGGTGAATTTGTGTGAATTTTGATATTTTTAGTTTTTAGTTTATAATATATTTGGTGATTTAAATGAAGAAGAAACCATTGAGATATAGTCTTGTATTTCATTATTTTGAGGGTGGAACAAAAACGTTTACTTTAAAATTTGCAGATGGTGAGGTTAAAAGTAAATTTACTTTAACGGAGATTGATGTATTTACTTCTAATTTTTCTAGTGGTGATGAGTTAGTACGCGCTTTAAATACGGTGTTTCCAGGTTTCGAAGATGGTTATTTTAATATTGAATATAATATGGATGGAAGTCAAAAACCTTTAGAACTTGTATTTAATGATATGTCATTTATTAGAAATTTGGCGAAATGTAATATTAGAAAGTCTATTGTTCCTAAAAGTGAGATAATTAGTTATATGAGGTGGTTTTTATCTGAGATAGATAGAGATCCTGGTTTTTTGAAGTTTATTTTTGATAAGAGATATGCTAATATACATTTTAAACATGCTTTGAGTTATTATTTAATACTTAAAAATTCTGATGATAAGGATGCTCAAAGTGTTCTTTGGCAAGCGGAAGCTAAGCTTTGTAAGGAGTTTTGTCGTTATAAGACTATTAGAGGTATTGAGATTGGAAGACGTAATTATAAATTTTTTAAACAAAATAAGAATATTGAAAGAAGGCCTTCTAGACTTACAACTACGGAAAGGGCAAAACTTGAATATGAGTTAAATCATCCAAAAAAGAAAGCTTTAAAAGATGATGGGCAGATGACTTTATTTGATGTTAATGTTTATAGTGAGGGTAAAGTGAAAAAGACTAGAAAATAGTCTTTTTATGTTTTTTGTGGATTTTTTAATTTTAATGGGTATTTTTAGTAAATGTGAAAAATAGGTTTTTGTGATATACTTTAAAAGTAGAAAAGAAAAGGTGATTAGATGAAAAAAGAAATATTTAAAGGTGTTGGAACAGCGATTGTAACACCATTTACAGATGATGATGTAAATTATGACGAATTTGGAAGGTTACTTGAGAATCAAATAAATGCAGGTGTGAGTGCAGTTATTGTGTGTGGAACAACTGGTGAGTCGGCGACGATGAGCGAGGAAGAGAAGAAAAAGCTTATTAAGTATGCGATTGATAAGACTGCTAATAGAATTAAGGTAATTATAGGTACAGGTAGTAATAATACTATAAGTGCGATTAAGATGAGTCAGTATGCAGAAAAGATGGGTGCGGATGGGTTACTTTTGGTGACACCTTATTATAATAAGACTACTCAAGAAGGTTTAATTGCTCATTATAAGGCGATAGCTGATTCAGTTTCTTTGCCAATTATTTTGTATAATGTACCTTCTAGGACCGGAGTTAATATATTGCCTGAAACTTGTCAAAAACTTGCTAAAATTGATAATATTACTGGTATTAAGGAAGCAAGTGGAGATATATCACAGGTGGCTAAAATTGCTAGTTTATGTGGTGATGATTTAGCTATTTATTCTGGTAATGATGATCAAGTTATTCCAATTTTATCTTTAGGTGGCAAAGGGGTAATTTCTGTGCTTTCTAATGTGATGCCAGAATATACTGTTGAAATGCTTGATAGTTTTTGGAAAGGCGATTATGAAAAGGCTGGAAAAATGCAAGTAGAGACTATAGAGATGATTGATGCTTTATTTTGTGAGGTTAATCCGATTCCAGTTAAGTATGTTTTAAATCAAATGGGATATGATTTTGGAAAACCAAGACTTCCTTTAGTTGAACTTTCTTCTAAGGGTAAGGAAAAAGTAGATAAGGCAATAAAAAAGTATATTAAAAAGTAAATGAGTTAATTTTATTCATTTACTTTTTTTCTTCGTTATCGAATAATTTTTTAATATCAATGTTTAGGGCGTCGGCAATTCTACCAATGATTACGAGTGTAAAGTATTTGTTAGGGTTCGCACTTTCTATTTGTGATATGTAATGCATAGAAACACCAATTTTATCGGCTAGTTCTTGTTGAGTTATACCGGCAATTTTCCTATATTTTTTAATGTTTTTTCTTACTATATTATAGTAATAGTAATCGTCGTGAAATTTTATTTCATTATCCATTTGTTATCACCCAATTATATTATTTCAAACTGTCAGTGATAATTATATGCACCAGTAGTTCGAATTTGTGGTATAATGTAACTGACAGTAGGAATTTTTTTGATTTATGAGGTGATAAATGATGAAAGAAAAATTTAAGAAAGTATTTAAAAATAGTATTTTTATATTTGTTTTAGGAGTTTTGGTTAGTGGAGTAGTAGGAGTTTGTGCAGTAACATATTTTCCAAGTGGAGATGTAACTTATGATAATAGTGCAAGTGGTTTACAAAGTACTGATGTACAAGGGGCAATAGACGAGCTTTATAATGCGTGTGAACCAAAAAAAGAAATAATAATGGGTTTTATACCAGCAGATTCTGAAGGTATTTACAAAGATTCATTTGATAATATTAGATATTATGGGGCAAATCCTAATAATTATATAAGCTTCAATAATGAACTTTGGAGAATTATTGGTGTGTTTGATGGACAAGCTAAAATTATTAGAAAAGAAAGTATAGGTTATAGAGCCTGGGCATCAAATGGAAAAAATAATTGGAATAATTCGGATTTAAAAAGTTATTTAAATGGAGCATATTATAATAGTATAGATGAACCATTTAAAAATATGATATCAAAAGAAACATTTTTTCTAGGCGGTGTTCCATATAACCAATCATCATTACTTTCATATAATTTTTATTTATTTGAAAGAGGAAAAATCGCTGGTTACCAAGTCACAACAAGTGGCAACCCAACAAGTATAGAACAATATATAGGCTTAATGTATCCAAGCGATTATGGATATGCCGCAGGAGAAAGTTGTTTGTCAACAACGCTTAATTATTTTCCAAATAGTTGTAAAAATAGTGATTATTTATTTATTGGAAGAAACGAATGGACACAAATGCCAGATACAATGTATTCAAATTCTGCCGTTTATATAAGTACAACAGGACAATTACTTTCAGCTAATTCTTCAGTAGGTAGTACTTATAGTGTTCGTCCAACCCTTTATCTTTCATCAGATGTACAAATCACAGGAGGAGCAGGAACTGAGTCAAATCCTTATACTTTGAGTTAAGTATAAAATAGTTATCAGTAATTCTAGATAATACACTATTGAATAATGTTTATAATTTAGTATAAAAAGATATTCAAAAAAAGACACAAACTCCTGAATTTTGTGCCTTTTTTGATATAGTAAATATTATTTAATAATTATAGTTTCTTTATTTTAATAAAGTTATATGAGGCATAGTTACTCTCAATAAATTAAGATGCCATTATGTTTGTTTTTATATTGTGTAAAGAATGGCCTCTTTAAAGGGGAAAGTTGTTTTTTCTTTGAAAAATGTGATATACTTAATAATAGGTGATGATATGGACTTTATTTATAAGTTTTTAGATTACCTAAAGTTTGAAAAAGGTTTTTCAGATTATACTGTTAAAAGTTATGAGACTGATTTAAAAGAGTTTTATGATTTTGCGGGTGATGATGAAGCTAATATTGAGACTGTTCGTAATTATTTAAGAAAGTTATATGAGGATAAATATAGTAGCCGGTCAATTTCTAGAAAGGTAAGCAGCCTTAAAAGTTATTTTAAGTATTTGGAAGGTGAAGGGATTATTAAGGATAATTTTATGAGATTAATAAGTAATCCTAAGATAGAAAAGACATTGCCTAATTATTTGAATTATGACGATTTAGAAAAGTTACTTAATTTTCCTGATAGAAGTAATAAATATGGGATTAGAGATGCTTTAATACTTGAAATGCTTTATTCTAGTGGTGTTAGAGTTAGTGAACTAGCTAATATGAGGTTATCTGATATTGATTTTGGTGAAAGAAAGATACTAATTTTAGGTAAGGGAAATAAAGAAAGGTATGTTTATTATGGAAGTAAATGTGCGGACTTACTTGATAAGTATTTAAAAATAGATCATAAGGGAAGCCCTTATTTACTTATTGGCAAAAGAAGTGAAAAGTTAAATGAAAGAGAAATAAGATCTATTGTAACAGATACTGCTAAAAAAGCGGGTATTTCGGTACATGTGACACCGCATACACTTCGTCATACTTATGCGACGCACATGCTGAATGATGGTGCGGATTTAAAGAGTGTTGGAGATTTACTTGGACATGAAAGTTTATCGACGACACAGATATATACGCATGTATCTAACGAAAGATTAAGACGGGTTTATTTGAGTGCTCATCCTAGAGCTCATAAGAATTAAAGGAGGCTAATTAAATGGAAAAGTATGTTTATTTATTTGATGAAGGTAATAAAGATTTAAGAAGTTTGCTTGGTGGTAAGGGAGCTAATTTGGCTGAGATGACAAATATGGGACTTCCAGTTCCTTATGGATTTACGGTAACAACTGAGGCATGTAATTTATATTTTAAAGAAAATGAGTGTTTGAATGAGAATGTTCAAAAGCAGATTTTAAAAGGCGTAAAGATGGTTGAAGAGAAGACGGGCAAGAAGCTTGGTGATACTCAAAATCCACTTTTACTTTCAGTTAGAAGTGGATCAGCTATAAGTATGCCAGGAATGATGGATACTATTTTAAATTTGGGTCTAAATGATAAGCTTGCTTTGGCTTTAGCTAAGGATGAGGATAGCAAACGTTTTATTTATGATTCATATAGAAGACTTATTATGATGTTTGCTGATGTAGTTAAAGGTAAAGGTAAGGATGATTTTGAGGATTATTTAAATCATTATAAGGAGAAAAAAGGTGTTAAAAGTGATTTAGAGTTAAATGCAGATGATATGGTAAATTTAACTGAGGCTTTTAAAAAACTTTATAAGAAGTTAGTTAGGGAAAATTTTCCAGATGAACCATTATTACAGTTAATGCAGGCGATTACGGCGGTATTTAGGTCTTGGAATAATAAACGTGCTAAAGTTTACAGGCAGATGAATAATATTTCAGATGATTTGGGGACAGCTGTTAATATTCAAGAGATGGTTTATGGTAATTTAAGTGAGTCTTCTTTGACGGGAGTGGCTTTTTCAAGAAACCCGGCTGATGGTACAGATAAGTTATATGGTGAGTATTTAGTTAGGGCTCAAGGTGAAGATATTGTAGCGGGTGTTAGAACGCCACTTTCTATTGATAAATTAGAATCTCTTTGGCCAAAAGTTTATAATGAATTGAAAGGATATAGTAAACTTTTAGAAAAACATTATAAGGATATGCAGGATATGGAGTTTACGGTTGAAAATGGTAAGCTTTATATGTTACAGACGCGTAATGGTAAGAGAACTCCTATGGCGGCTTTAAAAATTGCGGTCGATATGGTTAAGGAAGATTTAATTACAGAAAAAGAGGCTTTGATGAGATTAAATCCTAATGATATTAGTGGAATGCTTCATAAGAGTTTTGATGATAAGGTTTTAGCGCGTAAAAGACCGATTACGAGGGGGTTACCAGCTTCTCCAGGTGCGGTGTCTGGTCAGGTTTGTTTTAATACTGAAGAGGTTAAAACTAAATATAATAAGAAAATTCCAACTATTTTAGTTAGAGAAGAGACTTCACCCGAGGATATTGAAGCAATGAAGTATGCGAATGGTATTTTGACTGTTAGAGGTGGTATGACTTCACATGCAGCAGTAGTAGCAAGAGGAATTGGAAAGTGCTGCATTAGTGGATGTGAAAATGCGTTTGTTGATGAAGCTAATAAAGTTATGACTGTTGATGGTATGACTTTTACTAGTGAAAGCTATTTATCTTTGGATGGTTTTACAGGCAATGTTTATGAAGGAGTTATTGAGGTTAAAGATTCTTCTTTAAGTGATGAGTTTTTAACGATGCTTGAGTGGGCTAAAAAGTATAAAAAACTTAAAGTTAGAGCTAATGCTGATTTGGCTAAAGATGCAAAGGTTGCTTTAGATTTTGGTGCTGATGGTATTGGTTTATGCCGGACTGAGCATATGTTTTTTGAGAAAGAAAAAATTTTTGCGATTAGGAAAATGATTGTTGCTCCAACAGAAAAAGATAGAATTGAAGCTTTAACTGTACTTTTAGGTATGCAGACGAAAGATTTTGAGGAATTATTTAAAGTGGCTAATGGTAATGTGCTTACAATTAGGTATTTAGATCCACCTTTACACGAATTTTTACCAAAAACCGATGATGAGGTTAGAGAACTTGCTAAAAATTTAAAAATAAATGAAGAAGAACTTTATAAAAAAATTGATTCTTTGAAGGAATTTAATCCAATGATGGGACTTCGTGGTTGCCGCCTTTCAATAGTTTATCCAGAAATTGCGGTTATGCAGACGACAGCTATATTTAAAGCAGCTATCAAAGTTTTGAAACATGGAGTAGAGGTTAAACCAGAGATTATGATTCCACTTGTTGGTGATGTTAGCGAATTTGATTATTTAAAGAAAATTATAGTGGATGTAGCTTCTAAATTGGATAAAAGCGGACATGTTAAATATAAGATTGGAACGATGATTGAAGTTCCACGTAGTGTAACGCAAGCTGATAAGATTGCTCGTGAAGCAGATTTCTTTAGTTTTGGAACGAATGATTTGACGCAGATGACTTTTGGATTTTCAAGGGATGATGCAGGGGCTTTTATCAATGACTATTATCAAAAAGGCATTTTAAAGTTTGATCCATTTAAAACGATTGATAAAGAAGGTGTTGGTAAACTTGTGATGGTGGCTGTGAAGTTAGCTAGAGGTGCGAATGAAGATATTGAGCTTGGAGTATGCGGAGAACATGGTGGTGATACTGAGAGTATTAAGTTTTTTGATAGGCTTGGTCTTGATTATGTCTCTTGTTCACCATATCGTGTACCGTCAGCAATTTTAGCGGCAGCTCAAGCAGAGATTAGTAAAAATGACCATTAATGAAGTGATTTTTATTGATAGTTTACCAAAACTTGATTTGCACGGTTTTGATAGAGATAGTGCGATGGTGGCTATTAATGATTTTATACGAGACAATCAAAAAATGGGTAATGAGGTTATTTTAATTGTTCATGGAATAGGTAGCGGGATTGTTAGAGAGGCGTGTGTTAATACGCTTAATCATAATAAAGATGTATTAGATTTTAAGAGTGTTTATAATAATAGAGGATGTATGCTTGTACAAATAAAAATATAAAGGGTATTTGATATATCCTTTTTTTGTATTTTGTTACCTTTTGTTTGACTTTTGTTTATATTTGTGTTATTATATTTTCCATATCTGAAAGGGGGAGACGGGTATGTATGATGAGGAAGATAACAAACGTGAGACGTTAAAAGGCGTTTTTATTAAAATTGTTTTAGTTGTACTTTTAATATTTGTACTTATGATGTTATTTCCAACTAAAGGATTTGTAACAAATTATGTTGATGAAAAGGTAAAAGAAGTTGGTGGTGTCGACAACTTTAATAATAATTTACTTGCTATGGCTACAGCTGGAAGTGGTTATTTTACATCATCTAGATTGCCTAAAGAAACTGATGATACAGCAAAAATGACTTTAGGTGAGATGTATGATAATAAGTTACTTGTTAAATTTACTGATAGTAATAATAGAACTTGTAATAATAATGAATCATATATAGAAGTTACAAAGGCAGAAGAAGAATATACAATGAAAGTTAATTTATCTTGTAGTGATAAAGAAGATTATATTATGCTTCATATGGGACTTGATGGAACACAATTTCCCAGTACCAGCACCGCAAGGTGCGAGTTCGTAAAAAATCTTGACGATACTTGGGCATATGGTAATTGGTCAAGTTGGAGTACTAGAAAGGTTACAGAAACTAGTACTAGGCAAGTACAAACGAAGGTAAGCAAAGTTCAAACGGGGACTAAGCAGGTTCCTCATACAAAAACTATAGAAGGTGGTTCTACAAAGGTACTTTATAATGGTTATGTGAAGTATGTTTGTCCATCTAGTTATGATAATGCGGGTGTATATGATAGTGCAGTTTCGTGTAAAAAGAGTATAACTACTTATACTACGGAGTCTATTTATAAAAATGTTACATATTATAGATATAGGGATAAAACATTAAGCAGTAATGTTGATACTAAATGGTCTAGTTGTGATGATAATTCACTAATTGAACAAGGATATGTTAAAACAGGCAAGGAGGACTAGGTTATTACCTAGTTTTCTTTGACTTTGTGAGTGTGCAAAGAGTGTGTCAAATTTTATCTAATATATGATAGTTATTTGATTTGCTGTTTGATATGTGTTATTATAATAATAGTATAGTACGCCACTAGGAAGGAATGACAGCCATGGAAAAATATATTTTTGGTTATCAAAATGAAAATGAATTTAAAAAGTTAGAAAGTGCTTTGAAGAAGTATAATATGCTAGCTTTTAAAAAGTTATATTTTGAGTATTACCCTAAGATTAAGGCTGGGGAGTTTTTAGGTGTTGTTGTGGCGCAAGAAGGAAATGTAAAAAAATATGAGGTTAAATTGCCTACTGATGCATTGTTTGCAAAAGTTCATGGTGAGGTTAAACTTCATTATGAGGTGAATGATGATAGTAAGAGTGTTACTTTAATTACTTTATCTCCTGAAGAAATTTTAAGTGAGGGTCATCAGTCAGAATTGGTTACTTATAAAGGTGTAATGCTTTCTAAAGAACATTCAGATAAAGATAAATTTAAAATAAATCTATTAAATATGATTAATAAAGTATAAATTTTTAACTTACTTCTTGCATAATATTTGGTAATGTGGTATTATATAGAAGTCAGTTAAGTTGGACCCTTAGCTCAGTTGGTTAGAGCATCCGGCTCATAACCGGGCGGTCGATGGTTCGAGTCCATCAGGGTCCACCATTTAAAATGCGGGCGTGGCGAAATTGGTAGACGCACTAGACTTAGGATCTAGCGCCTTACGGCATGGGGGTTCAAGTCCCTTCGCCCGCACCAGTATGATTATAAAGTCTTGTTTAGCAAGGCTTTTTATTATTTATATAGGAGAGGTTATGGTAGAAAAAACAGAATTTACTTTAGATATAATAAAATCAGAAGTTAAAAATCATTATGGAATGGAAATCAATAATGTTAAAACTATAAATGGTGGTAGTGCGAATATATATAAATTAACATCTGATAAAGGTGATAGATATATTTTAAAAGAATTTCAATCAAAATTTAGTGAAAAAACAATTTTGATTGAAATTAATATTATCAATTTTTTGAGAGAAAAAGGTTTATCAGTACCAGAATATGTTACTTGTTTGAATGGAAAACAATATTTTAAATATAATGATAAAACAGTAATTATTCAAAAATTTGTTGACGGAAGTACTCAAGAAAATTATAGTGGTAGTGAAGAGCAAATGTTAGAGTCTGCAAAATATTTAGCTATAATTGTTAATGCTTTAGAAGATTATCCTTATAATGATATGTTTGATTGCAATATAGAGAAATACACTTCAAATGAAATTATTGACAAGAGTATTGCTAAACATGAAAATTTGATACCATTAGCACAAGAGGATGAAGTCCATGGTACAGAAATTATAAAAGATTTAAAAGATAAAATAGAAATGTTAAAAGAAGTTAAGAATGATGGTACTTTTAAAAAGGCTACTGATGTTACAATAAAGAAAACACATGGTGATTACAATGTATTACAGTTCATTTATAATGATGAAGGAAAGATAAAAGCAATAATTGATTTTGTTAATGCAGGTGAGATGCCAATAATATGGGAAATTGCTAGGTCATATAATTATATAGACAAAGACTGTAAAAATGGAGAGTTTAATATTGATCATTTGGTTATGTATGTAAAAGAATATTTAAAGTATTCAAAACTTAATAAAGATGATTTAAAATATTTATCTTATGTATATTTAGTTCAAGTATTATCAAGCACATACGGTTATAAAGAATATTTAAAAAATGGTAATCTAGATTTACTTTCTTTTGGAAAAGAAAGAACAAATATATGTCGTTATTTAATGAGAAATGCTAGAAAAATTTCAGATAGATTATTAGAAATTGATTTATAAAATAATTATTTTAAATTGCTTTTAGGTACGAGGATTTTCAGTCCTCTGCTTTTTATTTACTAGGAATTTGCTTTGCAAAAGGTAAAAGTTTGCAAAAAGTTATTTACAAGAACATTTGTATGTGCTATAGTAGATATATCAAAAAATAGAAGGTGATGGTATGCAAATATTAAAAGGTTATGTATTTAGAATGTATCCAACTAAAGAGCAAGAAGAATTAATTAATAAAACTATTGGCTGCTCTAGATTTATATATAATTATTTTTTGGATGATAAAATAAAAGAATATAAAAAAACTGGCAAAAGTAAATCAACTTATGACCAAATGAAATTAATACCATCACTTTCTAAAGAGTATCCGTTTTTGAAAGAAGTAGATAGCTGCGCACTTCGAAATAGTCTATTTAATTTAGAAGATGCTTATAAAAGATTTTATAATGGAAACGGATATCCTAGATTTAAAGCAAAAGGTGTACATGAAAGTTATAAAACTAATAATATTAAAAGTAGTTATAAAGGAAATAATTATAATAGTATAAAACTAGATTTAAAAAATAAAACAATCACTTTACCAAAATTAAAAGAAGTAAAGATAAGAGGATATAGAAATAAAGAAGTAGTGCCTGGTGAGATTAAAAGTGCAGTAATTAAAAAAGATGCCGGTAAATATTATGTAAGTGTTTTAATAGAAGAAGAACTAATAAGACCATCTTTTGTTCCAACAAGCATAATCGGCATAGATTTAGGAATAAAAGATTTAATAGTAACATCATTTAATGAGAAAATAGAAAATACCATTAAACTAAATACAAAAAGAATGGTAGGCTTACAAAGAGGAATATCTAGATGTAAGTCTGGAAGTAAAAATAGATATAAGATGAAACTAAAAATACAAAGATTATATCAAAAAATAAGAAATGCAAGAAAGCATATGATACATGATATAACAAATAAACTAATAAACGAAAATGACATTATAGTAACAGAAAATTTAGATGTAAAAAGTATGCAGAAAAATCACTATGTGGCAAAAGGATTAAATGAAAACCCAATATCTGAGATAATTAGAGTACTTAAATATAAAGCTAACTTTAATAATAAAAAATTAATACAAATAGACAGATATTATCCAAGCAGTCAAATCTGCAGTGTATGTAATTATCAAAACAAGGAAGTAAAAGATTTGAAGCTAAGAAAATGGGAATGTCCAGTGTGTCATACGCATCATGAACGTGATTATAATGCGGCAGTTAATATAATGTTTAAAGGTTTAGAAAAATATATGTTATATCTAGAGCAATCTATTTAATCAATAAATTTTGGCAAATAAATAAAATAATTAGGGTGGCGACCATCCGATACTGGTCTATGGAGAAGCCTTAGGTTTCTGTGAAGTAGAAAAAGCTTACCGCGAGGTAAGCTAATGCCAAAATTTATTTTGGTATTTTGTTATTTCTTTAATATAGCTATGTTTTTTCATTTTTTACCTCACATTAAGATTATATCATATTTTGTTCTCGCACTAAAGATTTTGCTTTTTATACTTGTTAAAGTTTATTTTTTTTGATAATATATATTATTAATGGAGGTTTAGTATGAAGAAAAACATAAATGATCTAATTATACTTGGCAATTTAATTGATGGTTTTGATGAATTTAATGAAGATTTTCATAAACTTATGGAAATGAATGATAGGTTGCCTGTTGTTATTAAGCTTTGTAAGATAGTTTATTTAAAAAAAATGAAATGAAATTTTGGGATTCTAAAGCGACTAAAGAAATGAAAGAATTTTATAGAAAACATAAATTAGAAATTGATGTTATTAATAGATATTCTAAATTTGGTTATTTTTTGAATAATAATTATGATTTTCAAGGAAATATGACTAATGGTCATAATTCTGATAATAATTTGTCTTTTTTCTATGATTATTTTTTAAATCACAAAAAAGAGTTAAGTCAGATTCTTTTACTTTTAGAAAAAATGAATAAATTAGGTATTACTACATTGGAGTTTAATGAGGCAGAGGATTTTGAAAATACTGAGTATGAGGCATATACTAATTTTGATTCAAATGTTTGTTTTAATTATTTAGAAAATATGAATATAATATCTTATTATAATGAGTATAAAGTTAAGTATAAAAGTTTAGGTTCTAATTATAAAATTGTTATGGATCCTTTTAAGGCAAATAGATTATTTGACCATTCTGTAAGAAAGATTGTGGTTAATAATTTACTGTTTGATCCTGAAAGGCTTCCAGAAAATTTATCTGAAGAGGTTGTGTTTAAAGAAATTAGAAAGTTTTTGAATGAAGAAGGGGAAAAGTGGGCGAAAGTGCGTGGTGATATTGAGAAGTCTGTTAATTTAAGTATAGCAGCTGATGATTTGGTTGATGGGTTTAATAGTGCTAATAAGGCTGTTCAAGAATTAGATAATATCTACGAAAAAGAAAAATTACTTGCAATATTACATAAAATTAAAGAAGGATTAGAGGAACTTGAGACAACAAGTGAAGAATATAGTGATAGTATTTGTGATGATTTAATTACTGAAGATAAAATAGAAAGCGCTAAGTGTAAACGTTTGGAAATTAGAAATCATCATTACTTTCATTAATAATAAAACCTATAAAGTAAAACGCACTTTATAGGTTTTTAAATTATTTTCTTTTTTGATAACTTTTAATATATGTATCCATATCATTATGCGCATAATATGGAAAACTACTTGTAACGATGATTTTAGCAGTTGGAATATTTTGCTTTATTAAAATTCCTAAGATTTCGCTTGCACGTTTTTTATCGATTGTTAATATGCTATTATCTTGCATTAAGTAACTATATAAAATTGGTGAAGTGTGAGTTGATTTAGGAGTAAATTCTCTTTCAATATCATATAAACTTAACCAGTTACCGTTTGTTTTTATGCTTGATATTACCTTTAGAATGATTTGTTCATCTTGATCGTATAATCCGTTATAAAATTTTCTATATTCTGTAATATATTGATCGTCTACAAAATTTCCGATTATAGTTGCTAATTCTTTGTTTTCTTTAGATTTATTTTGAACTAAATAATTATATAAATCAATGATGTCTTGATCAGTTAAATTCCAATAGTCGTACGCGAAGTTTATTTTATCGGATTTTCTGAATTTGCGTTTATTACTTTTGGTAATTAAGTCTATGACTTGATTAATTTCTTTATTTTGGTCTTGCTTCATTTTATTTACCTCCTTTTAATGATTTTACATATTCAACATATTTTGGAAATTCTTCTTTAGCAACGTATGGATATGCACCTTCAACAATACATCTTGCATGTGTTATACCTGCATCAATAATAGCCATTTTAACTTTTGCTGCACGCTCTTTATCAAATCTTATAAGATTATCGTTTTTATCTAAATAAACATGATAAGTTGGATGTTTGGTTTTAGTTTCTTTAAAAATTGAGTTTTCATTAAAAAGTTCTAGCCAATTATCGTGATAATATTCTCGTAAAGCACCTTTTATACTTAAATGTTTTGCTCTAAATTCAGTTAAGTCTGAATGGTTACTATTATTGTTATTTTGCATATATTCATATCTAATGTCTGGATATGGAATTAGTAATTTATATCTAGTCATAAATTCGATTGCTAAGCGTTTGAATTTTGGATTTTGTTGTCCGTATTTTTCTAGTACTTCAATAAAACTAGTGTTTTTAAATACATCATAGTAATCTAAGGCGAATTTAATTTTGTCAGATTGATTTAATTTTGTTCTGACGATTGGTTCTTGGTAACCTTTATAACTATGAGTATTTTTTATATTTTCTAATAAATCTGTTAAATATTCAATATTATTGGTTTCAGTTTTTAACATAAATGTTCCTCCCTTTTTTGGCATGGCTTATTATATCATGTTTTTGGTAAATGTCAAATTGACGTTATATAAAATATTCAAAAACATATATACCAAAATAAATTTTTGTAAATTTAAAAAAGTATGACTTTCCTATTGTAAAAAAAAACGTAATATGTGATATAATTTTATATAAGGTTAGAGGTGATTAAATGAGATTATATAATACATTAACGAAAAAGGTTGAAGAGTTTATTCCGTATAATAAAGATTTAGTTACAATGTATACATGTGGACCAACGGTTTATTATTATGCTCATATTGGGAATTTGCGAACTTATATTTCTGAGGATATTTTAGAAAAGGGTTTACTTTATTTAGGGTATAATGTTAAAAGATGTATGAATATTACGGATGTTGGTCATTTGACTGGTGATAGCGATACTGGTGAAGATAAGTTGATGACAGCCGCTAAAAAGGAACACAAGTCAGTTTTGGATATTGCAAAATTTTATACAGAGGCTTTTTTTAAAGATTTGGATAAACTTAATATCAAAAAACCAGATGTTATTAGTCCAGCAACTGAAAATATATCATTTTATATTAAGATGATTAGTAAATTACTTGATGAGGGGTATGCTTATGAATCTGGTGGTAATATTTATTTTGATACTTCTAAATATCCAAATTATTATGAGCTTTCTGGAAGAAGTAAGGATGATTTAATGCTTGCAGTTCGTGATGATGTAGATGTTGATCATAATAAAAAAAATCCCTTTGATTTTGGACTTTGGTTTACTAATTCTAAGTTTAAAGATCAGGAGCTTAAATGGGATAGTCCTTTTGGATATGGGTATCCTGGGTGGCATATAGAGTGCTCGGCTATTGCGATACAAAATTTAGGAGAACATTTAGATATTCACTGCGGTGGGGTTGATAATATATTTCCACATCACACTAATGAGATTGCCCAGTCTGAGTGTTATTTAGGACATAAATGGTGTAATTATTGGGTTCATATGGAGTTTTTAAATGATAAATCTGGTAAGATGAGTAAGTCTAAGGGTGATTCTAAAGATTTAAATAGTTTAATAGAAAAGGGTTATGATCCAATTGTCTATAGATATTTTTGTCTGCAGTCACATTATAGAAAGGTTTTAGTTTATAGCTTAGAGAGTTTAGATATGGCGACTAATGCTTATAATAAGTTAAAGGGTAGAGTTAAAAATATTAAAGATAATTTAGATGGTGAGATAGATTATGATAAGACTTTAGAATATCAAGATAAGTTTAAAGAAGCTTTTTCTAACGATATGAATACCTCTTTAATGCTTACAACTTTATATGATGTGATTAAAAGTGATTTGAATAATAGTACTAAACTTTATTTGATTAAGGATTTTGACTTTGTTCTTTCCCTTTCTTTACTTGAGGATGAAAAAATTTCTGAAGAGTTAGAAGATTATATTTTAAGTAAAATAGAAGAGCGAAATCAAGCTAAAAAAGAGAAAAACTATGAACTTGCGGACTTTATTAGGGAAGAACTTCTTTCTAAAAATATTATGATTAAAGATACGAGAGAGGGAACGACATTTGAAGTTAGAAAATAATGGTATTTTAATTATTAATAAAGATAAAGACTATACAAGTAGAGATGTAGTTAATGTAATAAGTAAAGAGTTTGGAACTAAAAAGGCCGGCCATAATGGGACTTTAGATCCTTTAGCAACCGGTGTTTTAGTTATTTGTTTAAATAGATATACAAAATTAAATAAGCTACTTGCTTCTAATGAGAAGGAATATATTGCGGAAGTTACTTTGGGTATTAAAACTGATACTTTGGATATAGAAGGCACGGTATTAGAAAAGAAAGAAACTTATATTAATAAAAATGATTTGGAAAAAGCCTTACAAAAATTTGTAGGTGATTACGAACAAGAAGTTCCTATTTATTCTGCTATTAAGGTTAATGGGAAAAAGCTCTATGAATATGCGAGAAGTGGGAAAGAAATTATTTTACCTAAGAAAAAAGTAACGATTAAGAAAATAGAACTTTTAAAATTTAAAGATAATAAGTTTACTTTTAAATGCTTAGTTAGTAAAGGAACTTATATTAGAAGTTTAATTAGAGATATTTTAGATGATTTAGGTGTAATTGGAACTATGAGTAATTTAACGAGAACTAAACAAGGAATTTTTGATATTAAGGATGCTTATAGTTTAGAAGAGGTTAGAAAAGGTAATTATAAACTTTTAAATATTAAAGATGTTTTAGATATTGATAAAGTTACAGTTTCTAACGATTTAAAGTTTAAAATACTTAATGGTAATAAGATTAAAGGTAATTATTCTGATATGGTTTTATTTTTAGATGAAGATGGCAGGGAACTTGCAATTTATAAAAAAGATAATGATGATTATAAAGTAGAGGTTATGCTTTAAGGGTGTGAGAACATGAAATATATAGGTTCAAAAGTATTAGAAACTGATAATTTAATTTTAAGACCAACGCAGGAGAAAGATTTGAAGATTTTATGGGAAATTTTACTCGATGAAAATGTGTCTAGATATTATTTAACGAGTAAAATTAATAGCGACTGGGAAGAAGAAAAGAAGTGGCAGTATAAGAAGTTAAGTCATGCTTTGGACAAGGATGTATTTCAGTGGTCAATTGTTTTGAGGCCTGAAAATAGATGTATAGGACAAGTTAGCTGCCAAAAGATAGAAGGAAATAGCGATGATAGTGTTCGTGATGTTGGATGGTTTTTAGAGTCTAAATTTCATGGACATGGCCTTGGCAGTGAAGCGGCTAGGGGGATGCTGGATTATATGTTTAATGATGTTGAAATTAGAAAAATAGAAACAAGCGCGGCTATAGTTAATGCTTCTTCTTGGAAGATTATGGAGAAGTTAGGCTTTCATAGAACTGGTGAGATTAAAAAGTGTAAATATACGATGCTTCCTGACCCAGTAGATTGTTACTGCTATGAAATTATAAGAGAAGAATATATGAAATGAAGATAGAAAAAAAATTAAATAGCGCCCCTTTCTTGTTGTATATTATTACCTAATGTGTTATAATATGTTTAGCAACGTGAGAGAAGGTGTTTTTATTTTTATCAATAAAACAAAAACTTATGAACGGGATTTAAAAAGAAAAATTATATCTAAACATAAATTTGATGAGCTTGAAAGAATAACTCATATAGAAAGCTTAATAAAATCTTCAAGCAATATGCAGAAGTTAATAAATAGTTCTTTGTCTAAAATTTATGGAATAGAAAAGAAAAAGGGTGACTTAAAAGAAATATATACGGCTAAAGTAAATAATAAGATTAGATTATATTTGAAACCTGAAGGAGAATATCCTTATGATTTAGTCAGTATAGAATCTATAGAGTTTGTAAAAATTGATGACAAACATTATGGGGAGGGATAATATGTTTGAACGTAATTATTATGGCTTTGGACCGATCTTGAAAGATTATTTGGATTATCATAGAATTTCACAAAGTGATTTTGCAAAAAGATTGGGTATTACACAAAAACATATGAATGAAATTTTAAATAATAAGGCAGAGATATCGGTAGAACTTATGCTGGCAATTAATTTAATTACAGATATTGATGTGGATCTTATATGGCAGGCAGAAGAGGAAAAAAGAATATATTTATATTTGAAAGAAAATTTTAAAGACGAAAAAGAATTAAAAGAGTATTTAAAATCATTTTCAATTAAGGAACTTAAAGATAGGGAATGGTTAAAATTTAAAGACGAAAAATCACTTATTCAAGTATGCATGGATTTATTTAAATTTTTATCTATTAAAAATTTTGATACATTTAATGATTATAGCGAACAAACAATTTTATATAAGAAAAATAATCAGACTGATATGAATAAAGTAATGCTTTGGATAAAACATTGTGATAGTCTGATAAATAATTTAGATATATGTGTGTATGATAAAAATAAATTTCAAAGTTTGATTAATGATTTAAAAACACTTTCTTTAGAAAAATTTGATGAAGATAAGATTGTTAAATGTTTAAATAAATATGGAATTTGTCTTGTAATAGAAGATGCTTTGAAGGGTACTAAAATAAGAGGATGTATGATGGTTAAAGCTGATAATCCAGTAATTTATTTGACGAAACTTTATAAGGACAAAGCATCATTTTATTTTGCTTTATATCATGAACTTGGTCATGTAAAATCAGATTATAACAAAGCTAAGAGTAAAGTTATTATAGATGAAGATGAACTTTTAGAAAAAAGGGCAGATCAATTTGCAATAAATACGATGATTAATCCTTCTATTTGGAATGAAATTATTAAAGATAAGAATAATGTTTTGAGAATATGTGAAGAAAATAATATACCTGTTTGTTTTGCAACTAGTAGGTTAGCTAAAGAAGGCTATATAGATTATACAAGTAAACTTTATAATAATTATAGAGAAAAGATTTGAACTGTTGCATTTTTTGCACCAGTTGGATAATTTTTTGTAATATTAATAGTTAGTTGGTTGTTGCAAAATTTGCGATAACTAACTAATTAAACTTTTATTTTAAAGATGAAATTAAAAAATTCTTGCATTTTTCCATGATTTAAGGTATATTATTAGTGGTACTTATTTCTCGGATGTAAAGAACTCCATCTTTATATCTTAGATTTAAGCGAATTTTTGGATAAAGGAGGATAGAACATGGCTTTAAGTAAAGAAGAAAAAGCTAAGTTAGTTAAAAAGTATGCTAGAAAAGATGGCGATACTGGTTCAGCTGAAGTACAAATTGCTATTTTAACTGAAGAGATTAAAGAATTAACTGAGCACTTAAAAACACATATTCACGATTATCATTCACGTCGTGGTTTACTTCAAAAAGTTGGTAGACGTAGAAGTTTATTACAATATCTAAAGAATAAAGATGTTACAAGATATCGTGAAATTATAAAAAGTTTAGGACTTAGAAAATAATAGTAGACACTCTTTTTAGAGTGTCTTTTCATAGAAAGGGAATAGATGTATGAAGAATACTTTTGAAATGGATTTTTATGGACGAAAGATAACCATCGAAAATGGTGAGGTTGCAAAACAAGCTGATGGTGCGGTATTAGTAAGATATGGTGATACTGTTGTTTTATCAACGGTTGTTGTTTCTAAGGAAGCTAAATTACTTTCTGATTTTTTTCCGTTAATGGTACTTTATCAAGAAAAATTATATTCGGTAGGTAAGATTCCAGGGGGATTTATTAAAAGAGAAGGTCGTCCTAGCGAAGCGGCTACACTTGCTGCTAGAATGATTGATAGACCGATGAGACCACTTTTTCCAGAAGATTTTAGAAACGAGGTTCAAATAGTTAATACTATTTTATCGGTTGATCCAGATAATTCACCTGAGCTTGCGGCATTACTTGGTTCATCTATTGCGACTTCAATTAGTAAAGTGCCTTTTAACGGACCTGTTGCGGGAGTTAAAGTTGGTAGAGTTAATGGTGAGCTTGTTATTAATCCAAGGGCTGAGGAAGCTGAGATTTCTGATATTGATTTAACTGTTGCTGGAACAAGTGAGGCAATTAATATGGTTGAGTCATCTGCTAAAGAAGTTAAAGAAGAGGATATGTTAGATGCTTTGATGTTTGGACATGAAGCGGTTAAGAAATTGGTTGAGTTTGAAAATAGTATTATTAAAGAGATTGGCCAAGAGAAAATGGAATATGAAAAGTTAGAAATTTCTGATACTTTAAAAGAAGAAGTTACTAATTTGATTAAAGATGATATTGATAAAGCTCTCAGAATTAAAGATAAGTTAGAAAAATATGCTGCACTAGATAAGATTAAGGAAGATTTAATTAAAAAATATGAAACTGAAAATGAAGAAATGAAGCCGGATGATTTAGAACAATTAAAGGCAAAGGTAGTTATTATTTATAATGAAGTGGAGTATGAGTTATTTAGACAGATTGTTGTTAAAGAACATACTAGAGCAGATGGTAGAGCAATGGATGAAATTAGACCACTTTCAGCTTGTGTTGATTTCTTACCTAGAACTCATGGTTCAGCATTATTTACAAGAGGACAAACACAAAGTTTATCAGTAACTACTTTAGGAGCTTTGGGTGAACATCAAATATTGGATGGACTTGGACTTGAGGATTCAAAAAGATTTATGCTTCATTATAATTTCCCGCAGTTTTCAGTTGGTGAAACTGGAAGATATGGGGCACCTGGTCGTAGAGAAATTGGTCATGGGGCTTTAGGAGAAAAAGCATTATTACAAGTTATTCCATCAGAAGAAGAGTTTCCTTATACAATAAGAGTTGTATCTGAAATTTTAGAAAGTAATGGATCATCATCACAAGCAAGTATATGTGCTGGATGTATGAGTTTAATGGCGGCGGGTGTTCCAATTAAAGCACCGGTTGCTGGTATTGCTATGGGGTTAATTACTCATGGTGATGATTATACAATTTTAACTGATATTCAAGGTATGGAAGATCATTTAGGTGATATGGATTTTAAAGTTGCAGGTACTAAAGATGGGGTATGTGCACTTCAAATGGATATCAAGATTAAAGGCATTACTAAAGAAATTTTAAAAGAGGCTTTACAGCAAGCTAAGAAGGCTCGTTTACAAGTTTTAGATGTAATGCTTGGAGCTATTAAAGAGCCTCGTAAGGAAGTAAGTAAATATGCGCCGAAGGTGATGACATTTATGATTAATCCAGATAAGATTAAAGATGTCATTGGTAAAGGTGGTGACATGATTACGAAGATTATTTTGGAGTCTAGTCATGTTAATTCAGTTAATGATATTAATGCAGTTAAAGTTGATTTAGAAGATGATGGTAGGGTAGTTATTTATCATACTAATAAGGATGTTATTGATGAGACTGCAAGACGTATTAAAGATATTGTTCGCGAGGTTGAAGAAGGAAAAGTTTATACTGGCAAGGTTGTTAAAGTTGAAGATTTTGGATGTTTTGTTGAACTTTGGCCTGGCTGCGAAGGGTTAGTGCATGTTTCACAATTGGATGTTAAAAGGGTCGAAAAACCTAGTGATATGGTTAAAGTTGGTGATGAAATTTTAGTTAAGTCACTTGGTTATGATAAAAAAGGAAGACTTAATTTATCTAGAAAAGAAGTTTTAAAAACTACTCAATCTGATGAAAACAGGAAAAAGGATAAAAACAAAGATGTTAAGGAAGATAAGTAATTCTTTCTTTTTTTGTTAATTTAATTTTGAAAAATTTTAAAGTTTTAATCTTGAATAAATAAAAGATTAACCTTAAGTACTGAATAGTAATATTTAGTGCTTTTTCCATAATAGTAGAATTGGTCTAAAAGAAAATGAATTATCTAACAAAAATATTACTTGTTTTTTTTTTTTTTTTTTTTTTTTTTTTTTTTTTTTTTTTTTTTTTTTTTTTTTTTTTTTTAAGAAAAAATAAAATAATTTTTAAATAGTTTTTTATT
>CALVRH010000021.1 GCA_944358535.1 uncultured Bacilli bacterium
GGCCCATTTACTCATTCAATGCCATTATATTATAACATTTTTTTGTTTTGGTCAATTAAACTTTTCATTTGAGCAAAGACGAATTACTCGTCTTGATAAAATACTTCATAGGCTTTATAGGCATTATAAATATCAAATTTACTGGTTATTTCATATGGTGAGTGCATAGAGATGACTGGAACACCACAATCAATAACATCGACACCTTTATCAGCTAAGATATAAGCGATAGTTCCACCACCACCTATTCCTATTTTACCCATTTCACTATTTTGATAGGCGATATTGTTGGTTTCAAATAGGTTTCTAACATATCCAACAAATTCAGCATTGGCATCTGAGGCTCCGCCTTTACTAGCACTGCCCGTGTATTTAATGACAGAGATACCATGTCCAATGTATGATTCATTGTTTTTTTCATAAGTGCTTGGATAGTTGGGATTATACCCACCTGTAACATCAGCTGATAGAACTCTTGTTGATTGAAATATTTCGTCTAAGAGTCCTGGTTTATTACCGATAGTTTTATCTAATATTTGTCCTAAAAAATATTCAAATGATCTTGATGACATACCAGTATTTCCCATACTACCAATTTCTTCTTTATCGGCTAATAAGCAAATGGCAGTCCTTTTTGGATTATTTACATCTAATAATGCTTTTAAACTAGTATAGGCACATACTCTATCATCTTGACCATAACCAGCAACTAAGCTTTGATCAAATCCTAAGCTTTTAGCTTTTAAGGCTGGAACGAATTCTATTTCACTACTGACAAAATCTCTTTCAACAATACCATATTTTTGATTTAATAAGTTTAAAATATTTAATTTTACTTTTTCATCAATTTCTTCATCAGTTTCATAAGGAATACTACCGACTAAGATGTTTAAATCTTCACCACTAATTGCTTCGTCTAATTTCTTTTTGTTTTGCTGTGAAGATAAATGTGGTAAAAGGTCAGCTATTGTAAATATTGGTTCATCTTCTTTTTCTCCGATGTTTATTTCGATTTTTTTATTATCTTTAGTCATGATGACGCCATGCATACTTAGAGGAATATTAACCCACTGATATTTTTTGATGCCACCATAAAAATGAGTTTTGAACATTGCTAGTTCAGCACTTTCATATAGAGGATTAGGTTTTAAATCTAATCTTGGACTATCAATGTGAGCTCCGACGATGTTAAAGCCTCTTGTTAAATCGTCACTACCAATTACAGCGGCATATATATTTTTATATCTATTTATATAATATACTTTATCACCAGCTTTTAAATTGTTTTCACTTTGAATGTTTTTAAAGCCATTTTCTTCTAAAATTTTGGTAAATTCTTGAACACATTCTCTTTCAGTTTTAGCTTTATTGATAAAGTTAATGTAGTCTTTAGCAAAATTCATAATTTTATTTTTATCAATGTTTTTAGATTCCCAACCGTTTTTTTTAGGTCTGAATAATTTTTCTTTTAAAATTTGTGTTTTTGTTTTTTCCATAAAAACTCCTTTCTAGTTATATTATGGACTAATAACGTTTATTTAAACCACTTTCTAGTAAAGGAATGTTTTCTAATAAAACTCCAGTTCCTTCAACAACACATGTTAGTGGACTTTCTGCAACGAAAACAGGAACTTTTAATTCATGACTTAACAATTGGTCAATACCGTCTAGTAAAGCACCACCACCAGTAATGACAATACCTTTATCAATAATGTCGGCAGATAGTTCTGGTGGGGTTTGTTCTAAGACTGATTTAGCGGTATTAACAATTACATAAGCACTTTCTCTTAAGGCTTCTTCGACCTCTTCAGATGTTAGAGTAATGGTGTGTGGTAATCCGGTTACTAAATCACGTCCACGAACTTCCATTTTTTCGCTTTTTGATCCAGGAAAAACAGTACCAATTTGAAATTTTATTTCTTCAGCAGTTTGATCACCAACAAGAAGTTTATATTTTTCTCTAATGTATTTAATTATGTCATTATCAAAAACGTTACCAGCAATTTTGATTGAAGATGATGTGACGATACCGCCTAATGATAAAACTGCAACATCGGTTGTTCCACCACCAATATCGATTACCATGTTTCCGCTTGGCTTAGAAATATCCATACCGGCACCAACGGCAGCGACTTTTGGTTCTTCTTCTAGATATACTTTTCTAGCACCGGTTTTTTCAGCGGCTTCTCTAATAGCATTTTTTTCAACTTGTGTAATGTTTGAAGGACAACAAATTAAAATTCTTGGTCTACCAAAGAAACTTTTACCATTTACTTTTCTGATAAAATTGTTTAACATTATTTCGGTAATTTCAAAGTCGGCAATGACACCGTCTTTCATTGGTCTAATGGCTTTGACTTGGCCTGGAGTTCTACCAAGCATTTCTTTAGCGGTAGTGCCGACAGCGACTGGTCTTTTAGTTTCTTCATCAATGGCCACAACACTTGGTTCGTTTAGTACTATTCCTTGTCCTTTAATATAAATTAGAACGTTAGCTGTTCCTAAGTCTATTCCAATATCTTTTGAAAACATATTATCACCCTTTTTCTTAGAATATTATATCATACCTAACTTTGTTTGGATACTGCTAATGGGGTTTTTTATACTTTTTTTTAGTGGCTTCACCGCCTTTAATATGGCGTGTTTTTAAATGGTTTTGAAAAATTATTTTTACTTTACGATATAGATTATTATCTATTTCTTTTAGTCTATCTTTTAAATCTTTATGGATAGTACTTTTTGATACATTAAATATTTTGGCTAGTTTTCTTAAGGTGTAGTTTGTTTTTATGATATAGTTTGCTTCTTTATATACTCTTTCTTTGACTCTTTTTTCCATGAAACCTCCTTCATTTAAGTATATAGGTTTATATATGGTTTCATGTGGAAAAAGTTGCTTTAAACCTAGCAACTTTATTAATTTGTTTTATCTTTGATAAGCCAATCTATTATGTTTACGACTTTTATGCCATTAAAATCTTTATTGATTGATTTATCCATGGTTAGTATTATTTTTTCGTAATTATCGTTAATACTTTCTAAGCTACGTATTTTTTTTGCTTTAACTTTTTCATCGGATAAAGTTTGGGTTACTTGGTAATATTTTATAGTGTTAGGATTTTTGGCAACAAAGTCGACTTCATAATCTTTTGATTTACCAATATTTACTCTATAGCCTCTTCTAAGCAATTCCAAGTAGACGACGTTTTCAAGTAAATGCCCTTCATTAATATTTCTAAAACCTAGGATTATATTTCTAATTCCGGTATCTGACAAGTAGTATTTTTCTAAGGTTTTAAGCAAGGCTTTACTTTTGATATCTGTTCTTTCGGCTTTATACATGATGAATGATTTTTCTAGCATGTTTAAGTAATTACTTATTTTATTTGAAGATATAGGACTACCTATATTATTGGCGACATATCTAATGATATTTTAAAGTAATGCGGTATCTTTTATATTGTTTCTATCTATTATGTCTTTTTTTACAATAGTGTTATAAATATCATCTAGATATGATAGGACTAGGTCACTATTGTTTTTTATATACTAGGAATTTGCTTTGCAAAAAATGCATTAAAAAAGAGCATTAATTACTCTTTAATTCTTCGGCTGTTTTATTGAAGCAGTTTTCTGGATTAACATATTTACCATTTACTTCTACTTCGAATAGTACATGGTTACCTAAGTCTTTTTCCAAATTAGATTGGCCAGCTTTACCGATGACAGTACTTTGGGCGACATTATCGCCTTCTTTTATAGTGACTTCGCTTAGGCTTTGATAGGTAGTTACAATGTTATTATCGTGTTCGATAGTGACTATTTTACCCATTAAATTATCTTCTTTAACGGAAGTTACTTTACCAGGTAAGACACTAATGACATCGAAGGTATCATTTATTCCACCATATGAAACACCATTATTTTGGATATAGGTTGTATCATAATTAATTATGGCGTTTTGTTGTGCTTTTTCGTCGCTTTGATAATCATAGAAGTTATTTAAGGCTTTGATTTGTTCATTATTATATGGTCTTATGATGGTTGCAGCAGTACTTACAACTGATATGACGTTATCATCAAATAGTCTTGAGACATAGTTTAAGTCTTCATCTTGGTCTTTATTTAATGATTTTTGTGATGTGTCTATATACCAAAGACCTCCTAATAGTAAAGCACTTACAGCGATACACATACTATAAATGACTGGCTTTTTTATTTTTACTTTTTTCATTTTTTTCACCTCTACTATCATTTTGGATAGTTTTGGTTTTTTTATACTAAGATTTTTTTATTTCGGTATTTTGATAATAGTGTTTTAAAATTTGATCATATTTATATCCTTCTTTAGCCATACCATTTGCGCCATACTGACTCATGCCAACACCATGACCAAATCCTTTTGTGTTTATGGTTACTTTATTTTCGTTTTGAATTATTTCAAAATAGTTTGAACGAAGAGATAGTTTAGTGGCAATATCTCTTCCATTTAGTTCTTGATTATTTATTTTTAATTTTTTTATTCTACCGGTTGAGGTTTTTTCGGTTATTTCAATGTTTAATTTTTCATTATAAGGGAGGTTTAATTTAGTATAGAAGTCTTTTAGGTCAAAGGTATAGGTGTCGGTGAAGGCTGGAGATTCTTCATCCCATTTACTATCTACACTTCTTAAGTAAGGCAAGGCTGATACAAAGACTTCTTCGCTATTTTCGGTTTTTCCTGTACTGGTTGAAAAGAACATGGCATTTACTATTTGGCCATTATAGGTTAGGTATTCGCCAGTTGTTTCTTGAATGGCTGTTTTTATTTTATTCATTTTTTGATTATATTCGTCTTTCCAATTTATTTTTAATTCTTCATCGGTTAAATATACTTGGTTTTGAGTTGTGTTTGTGACATCATAGTCTTTATCTTTAGTAGCGGTCATTTGGTACATGGCATAGCTTCTAGAGGCGACGGCTTGAGCTTTTAGGGCTTCTAGTTCAAAGGTGGCAGGCATTTCTCCAGCAACGACACCTTTAATATATTCTTCGAAGGGGAGGGTGGTTATTTTATTTGTTTTTTCGTCTTTGACTCTAATTGTGTTATTGGTTATGTATTTAAATTTTATTGTATCTGTTTGAACAAAAATTTTGACAAACAAAAAAGGTATTATAATAACTAATAGTGTTACAATAATGAGCTTTTTCATATCTTAGGTCCTTTCTATATAAATCTTGTACTTTCGAAACAATCATATAAGAAATTTACGACTAAGTATGATAAAGCCATAGCGACTATTAGATATAATACCCTAGATGAGTAGTATCTATTCTTTTTAAATATGCCTGATATATTTAAGCTTTCTAAAGCCCAAATGGTTATTATTACCGTGACAATGTATATAAAACCTTTTAGTGCCATTATTCTTTATAGGTGTCTAGCATTTCAATTCGTCTTTTATGACGCTCTTCATTACTAAAAGGGGTTTTTAAAAATACATCGGTAATGTCTTTAGCTCTTATTAATGGCATATTTCCGTTAATGGCGATAATATTAGCATCGTTATCAGTTCTTGTGTATTTGGCTTCTTTGATGTTATTTACTTTTGCGCATCTTACTTTAGCTACTTTATTACATGCGATACTGATACCAATACCACTACCACATATAGCGATGCCTTTTTCTATTTTTCCATCACGGATGGCTTTTCCTAGTTTGAAACCATATTCGGGATAGTCATGACTGGTTTTATCATCACAACCATAGTCAATAACAGTATATCCTTTTTTAGTTAAATATTTTGTAAGTTTTTGTTTTAAGTTATAACCTCTATGGTCACTAGCAATTCCTATTTTATTGTCTTTAATATTTAAGTCTAAAATTGTTTTTTCTTGATAATCATTTTTTACAATGTCTTTTAAAGTTGTTTCTTTTTCTTCCATTGGTTTTATCCTCCTTTTAGCTTAATTATAACATTTATTTGTGAAAAGTTTAAGAAAAAAACATTTACTTTTTTCAGCAAATGTTTTATTTTACGAATGGAAGTAAAGCCATGAATCTAGCTTTTTTAACTTCGTTTGCAATATATCTTTGGTGTTTTGCACAAGCACCAGTGATTCTTCTTGGTAAAATTTTACCTTTATCTAAACTGATATATTTTTTTACAGTATCGTCTTTATAACTAACGTGTTTTCCTGCACACATTTGACATATTTTTCTTTTTTTTCTACGAAATTCTGCCATGTCTATCCTCCTATTCTAAGAAATTATCATCGATTGAGACATTGTCTCCAAAATCAGCAAAAGGATCATCAGCAACATCAACATCATTCATAGGAGCATTTGTAGGAGTGTCTTGATAATCATAAGGTGTTTGATTATTTACTCTAGCTTCTGTTTGACTTCTTGTATCTAAGAATTGAACATTATCGGCAACTACATCGGTGGTATATCTTTTACTACCGTCCTGAGCAGTATAACTTCCTGTTTGAATTCTTCCTTCGATAGATACTCTACTACCTTTATCTAGGTAGTTTGCAACATTTTCAGCTTGCCTACGCCATACTACTATGTTGATGAAATCAGTTTCTCTTTCTCCATTTGCATTATTAAAAGTTCGGTTGACTGCCAAAGAAAATCTAGTATAAGGAATATTACTTCCTGTATATCTTAATTCTGGTTTGGCCGT
The DNA here is from genome assembly GCA_944358535.1 of uncultured Bacilli bacterium. Lineage (GTDB taxonomy): Bacteria > Bacillota_I > Bacilli_A > RF39 > UBA660 > Coprosoma. The sequence goes on from CALVRH010000021.1 coordinate 6,672, forward strand.
TAATCTACCAACTAAACATACTCTGTTCATAAACTACCTCATTTCTTACTCTTCTACTTTTGTAATTAAATGACGAACGATGTCATTATTGATAAGCGCTAAACGGTCAAATTCTTTAATAGCTTTATCATCTTTAGATTCTATTTCGAATACAAAATAATATCCGCTTTTAAAATCTTTGATTTCATAAGCTAGTTCTCTTTGTCCCATGTTTTCTTCTTTGGTTACTTTACCACCATTTTTAGTGATGATGTCTGAAAAGTCTTTTACTACTTTTTTTACGTCATCTTCACTTAATGTTGGTCTTACGATAAACATGATTTCATAGTTTTTCATATTTCCACCTCCTTATGGTCTATTCGGCTTTTTATATAAAAGCAAGGAGTAATTAAATTACTCGATTAAGATTATAACAAAATATATGGAAAAAGTAAATAATTTATGTTTAGATTTTTGTAGGAATTTATGGAAGAGAAATAGTGATTAAAGGTGATTTTTTTATTTTTATAAAGTTTTATTTTTAATTTAATATTTTTTCTTATTTTATATTTTGCACTATTTGTTTTTTTTATATTTAATTTGTTTTTTAGGATAAAATGATGTCCTATAAAGGTAAAACCGTTTTTAATATTTATTATTTGAACTTTTTTGTTATTTAATTTTAAATGATATTCTTTTAATTTATTTTCTATTTGCTTTAAGCAGTATTTTAGATAATCTTTATCTTTATTTATTAAAATAAAATCGTCCATATAACGCACGAAATATTTAACTTTTAAATCATTAATAATAAAGTGATCTATTTCTGATAAATAATATGTAGATAGTATTTGTGAGGATAAGCCACCAATGGGCAGACCTTTACCTTCTGCATAATATGGAATATTTTTTAAGTCATTATTTTCTTTAATTACTTTTATTTTTTCATTTATATATTTATAGTCTGTACTATCAATTATTTTAGATACTATATTAAATTCATCGTTTTCTAATTTATCTTTAAGCATACTTTTTAATTTATCGTGGTCAATTGTATAAAAATATTTAGAAATATCTAATTTTAAAATATAAAATTTACCATGTTTTTTATTTAAGTTTAAATATTTTTTTAATAATTTAATGGCATAGCTAGTGCCCATATTCTTTCTAGTGGCAACATTCCTAATATCTAAATATTTTTCTAATTTAGGTATTAATATTTTTCTAGATATATAATGATTGATTAATTTATCTACTAGATTTAAACTCATGACAATGCGTTCTTTAGGTTCTTTTATTAGAAAAAAATTATATTCTTCTTTATCAAAATTGTTTATTTTATTTATAGCTCTAGTAATATTTTGAATTTTGTATTTTTCAAAATTATATAGTTTTTTCTTGTTTTTAACATTTTTGGATATTTCATTTTCATAAATATCTAATAAATCTTTATAATTTACTTTTATCACTTTTAATCCATCCATGTACCATTTTAGTGATAGTAAATAATTGATTTGATTTTTTTAGGCACTGTTTTTTACTAATGTATTTGTTTTTTAAACTTCTTTCTAAATAGAAATCAAGCATACTTATTTTACTTAGAATTTTAATTTAGATATTTTTTCTATCTTTACTATAATTAGCTTTATAAATTAAGTATAAAATATCTAAACTATCATTAAATAATCTATCTTTAATAACATTTTCTTTTCTAGGATAATTTACAACAATATTATCTAAAGACATAATAAAGTTCTTCATATTTTTAACTATTAAGAAATCATTCATCTAATTTACCTTCGATAAAATTTAGTATTTCCTTTAAGTCTTTAGAATTTAATTTATCTAGTTTGTTATATATTTTTTCAATATCTCTATTAAAATGATATTTTACTTTACCCTTTTCTAAATATTTCTCATAATTATTTTTCTTTTTAAAATTGATTTTTTTACCATCTAATTCATAATTAATTTTTTTATTTTCTAAGATATTTGTAACTTTATTGATAGAATTAATAGGAAATCCAACTCTATTACCAACAATTTTATAATTAAATAGATAATTTAAAATATAAGAGTCCCCATCAAAGACATGATAAAAACCACCAACTTTTCTAAAAACTATAAACATAAATCGCACTACCTTTCTTGTTATTTAAAATTAAAAGCAGTATTAATAAATATGAATTAAATGGCTCTATGAGTTCTAATGAGAGCAAAATTCATATCATAATACTGCTTTGCTTTTATAATAAAGTGTATAGGTCTGCACGTATGCATAAACCATCTTTATTTCTTTTTTAGGATTAAATCCAAGGATAAACTTTGTTTCTTATAATTCTATTATATAACCTTAATCATATAAGCACATTTTTTAAGAAGCTGGGCGGACCGCATTGGAGTTGGTCACGTTGTTGTTCGTACCAACATAGCCAGTACTGTTCAAATTGGCCGCATTATTACTATTACTGGCATTAGGAGCCCTATTATTTTCAGTTTACCCTAAACATTAGATAATAATCTATCTAATATTTTTCTTATTTTAACAATATATAAATATTTTTTATAATTGTTATTGCCAAAATTTTTACTTTTGACTATATCTAAGTTATCAATAACTTTATAACTAATTTGATAAATATCTAATAATTTAAAACTATTTGTAAATTTAATTAATTTTAATATTTCTTTATCATAACTAAAACTATAATATTTTTCTTTTCTTTTAATAATTATTAAATCTCTTTTGTGTAATTTTTTTAAAAATACATATCTATTATACGCACTTAACTTAACACCACCACCTTTATTGTTTTATCCTTTACATTTTGTTTACAGTTTGTTTGTCTTGAAATTTGGGCCGGTCCCCGTAAGACTTCGCCTTACAGGGGACGCTTCGCTGTTCTATCCAAGTTGAAATGGATTTCCTTGACTTCCATCTCCTCCTGTAATTTGTGTTTCGGATGTGAGATATAAGACTGGGCGGACCACAATGGAGTTGGTCACGTGGCGGTTCGCATTGACAAAGCCAGTACTGAGCAAATAGGCCGCAAAATAACTACTACCGGCATTAGGAGCCTGTAACCATTCATCTACTCTACTAAATAAGTAATCACTGTTTTTACAACTACTATTATAATTTCCAAGTGCGGTTGATAAACAGCTACTTCCGGCCGCATACCCATAATCACTTGGATACATTAATCCTATATATTGTGTTGTACTTGCTGGGTTTCCACTATATACTTGACTGCTATCTCTTTCGGCATTATAGTAGCCACTTGCTGTTAGTGTTTGATAATTATCTTGAGTTGCTCCTCCTAGATAATATGTCTCTTCTGATATCATATTTTTATATGTTCCATCTATACTATTATAATATTCTCCATTTAAATAACTTTTTAATGATGCATTATTCCAATTATTGTTTCTAGTTGAATTCCATTGCATATCTCCTATACTTTCATTTCTTATTATTTTTATTTTTCCATCTATTACCCCTAGTATTCTCCATAATTCATTATTAAATGAAACATAATTATTTGGATTTTTTCCATAATATCTTATATCTCCATGTTCATCTTTATATAGCTCATCTGGATTATTTGGTAACAAATCTGTTATTGTATCTGAACCTTTTGGTGGAAAACATACTCCATATAATTCATCTATGGCATCTTGGACATTTTCTGATTTTAGTCCACTTACACTATTATCATATGTTGTTTGATTACTTGGAAAATATGTTGCTGCTATTACACTTATACTAATTGCTGTTACTACTCCTATTATAAATCCTATTATGTTTTTCTTTATCTTTTCTTTCATAAACTATCCCTTTCTATTTACTAATATTATAGTTTTTATTTTTGTCGACTGCTGTCGCATTTTCTATTATTTTAATTATATAATAGAATTTTATTTTTTGCAAGATATTTACAAGACAATTGCCTTGTATAAATGTATTATAATTTATATTAAAATTATATTAGTATATGCATTTTGTTTATAAGTGAGGAGATGAATAATGTTTCAAATAAAACCAGATAGAAAAGAGACAGAAAACAAGACTGTTAGATTTCCATTGGAACTAATTAATAGAATTGAAAACGCTTTAGTTGGAAAGAATGCTACTTTTTCAGCATTTGTTATTCAAGCATGTGAGTATGCTTTAGATAATATGGAAGTTGAAGAAAAAAAGAAAGTTAATTCTTAAGAGTAACTTTCTATTTTATTTTTATAATGGTGGTTATAATTAAATCTATTATGAATAATGTTGATAATGTTATTGTTAATTTTTTAGGAATTTTATTTTCTATTTTATCGATTAATGGTTTTATAAAGTAAATTAGAATTATACTTATTATTCCCCAAATAAGGGCCATTTCTAAAGATATATATTTACCAATATTAAAGTTAAATTTTTTATAGTTCCACATGGTTATAGAAAAAAATTTTTCTATTAGGATTCCACCTATCCATTCTATAAGTGTTAGGGTTACAGATAGAATTAAAAATACGATTATGGTTTCTTTTAATTTTGTGGTTTTTAGTTTTTTAAATATTTTATTTGATATTATGATGGTTAGAATTGCACCTATTCCATAGACTGGTGTCCAAGGGCCATAAAGAATACCACTTTTAAAATGATGGATAACTATTAGATTGAAAGTACTTTCTAATAGGAAGCCCAAAATTGAGTAAAGAAAAAAACAATTAAGTAAGTACATATTAATCACCAGTATTAGTATGTCTTTTTTAATTGTTTTTAAACGTTAAATCTAAAGTGACATATATCACCATCTTGCATTATATAGTCTTTTCCTTCTAGTCTAAGTTTTCCAGCTTCTTTTACTTTTAGTTCTGAGCCATATTTTTTTAGGTCATTAAAGGACATTATTTCAGCTTTGATGAATCCTTTTTGGAAATCGGTATGAATGATGCCTGCGCACTCTGGGGCTTTCATGCCTTGTTTATAGGTCCAAGCTCTTACTTCATCTGGGCCAGCGGTTAGATAGGTTGATAGTCCTAGAAGTTTATAAGATGATTTGATTAATTTATCTAAGCCACTTTCTTCGATACCTAGATCTTTTAAAAGTTCTTTTTTATCTTCATCGTCTAGTTCAGATAGTTCAGATTCTATTTTTGCGCATATTGTTACGACTTCAGCATTTTCTTTTTTAGCATATTCTTTTAATTTTTTTACATGATTATTTTCTTTAGTTATTTCATCTTCATTGACGTTAGCGACATAGATGATTGGTTTTAAGGTTAATAGATTAAATGGTTTTAGTATTTTAAGTTCTTCTTCAGTTAAGTCTAAATTTCTTGGGTTGATGTTTTTTTCTAGGTTTGTTTTTAATTTTTCTAGTAGTTCAGCTTCTTTTAAAGCTTCTTTATCATTTGCAAGTCTAGCTTTTTTACCCATCCTATTTAATCTATTTTCAATTACTTCTAAGTCGGCTAGTTCTAGTTCGACGTTTATTACTTCGACATCTCTTATTGGGTCAACATTACCTGATACGTGGGTTATGTTTGAATCTTCGAAACATCTAACTACTTCACAAATTGCATCGACTTCTCTTATATGAGATAAAAATTTATTACCTAAGCCTTCACCTTTAGAGGCTCCTTCGACTAGTCCAGCAATATCAGTGAATTCAAAGGTGGCTGGTATTGTTTTTTTTGGTTTATACATGTTTTCTAGGAAAGTTACTCTTTCATCTGGAACAGTTACCATGCCAACATTTGGTTCGATGGTTGCGAAAGGGTAGTTGGCAGCTAAAATATTTTGTTTTGTTATTGCGTTAAATAAGGTTGATTTACCAACGTTTGGTAAGCCAACAATTCCTGCGGTTAAACTCATTTTTTCATCACCAGTAAGTATTATACTATAAAATGTGTTTTTTTTAAAGGAAGGTTGTGTTAAAAATGTCTGATAGAAATTTATAGAATATAAATTAGCAATTATAGAAAAAATCGAAAGTAAATAATTTATATAATTACATATAATTAAACCATATCATATATCAGTCACAAAGTATAACAAAACTTAAAGGAAAAGCTAGTTTAAAATATTTTTCAAATAGTTGCTTATTTTTTTATAACATATACTTTTCTTGGATCTTTATTAGATGTTCCAATCCATGTAATTAAATCTAAATCTTGTAATTTTTTTAATTTTCTTTGAACTGTTTTTCTATCTCTAGATATTAATTCTGAAAGTTCTGAGGTGGTCATTTTACCTCTATCATGTATAGCCAGTATCATTTGTTTTTCGAGTTCATTTAATCCTTGCCAATTATTATTTAAAATATCATTTTTTAAAAGTGTTTCTGTTTTTCTCTTACTTCTCATTACTATATTGTTTCTCAAAACCAATTTTACTGATCTTCCGTTTGGCTCTGAATACTCTGGATCATCTAGAAAAAATTCTTTCATTTCTCTATATATTCTTTTTACTCCTTCGTTTAGTTCTTTTACCAAGTTTAATTCAAATAAAACTCTAGAAATTTGAGGATTTCTTGAAAATCTTTCTATTTTCATGGTATCTAATGTTATTAAACCCGGTAATTTTCCTGGACTAATTATTTCAAGCCTATCATCATATAGCATTACTTTAATATGTTCTCCAGAAATAGAATAATTTCGATGTGTTACAGCATTTACTAATCCTTCTGTCCAAGCAAATTCTGGATATTCTGGAATAGAAACAAATTTTCCATCTGGTCCTAGATGGTTAAAATCTCTTAATTGAGTTTTTATAAATTCTTCTGCTTGAGTAATTACTTTATATAATGGTAAAGAAAATGTAATATCTTTAACAACATTCATATTAGCGCCTGTTTGCATTTCTGTGCCTTCTATTTTTAAAATTCTTACTCTTGCACATGGTAAAAATAAAGAAGGATCTTTTGCGAAAAGGAGAACCCCAGCACTAGTAATATATTCTTTGTCATTTTCTTTAACAATAAATTTTCTTGCTTTTAATAAGTCATGAGTTGTTTGTGTTGAATTTAATCTTTCTCTATACATTTGTACCATTTCTTCGTCAATATCATCAAGCGTAGCTCTTTTGACGATTTCATCTTCAAAATCCATTTCATTTCTTTCATATTCCAATATTTTTATTTGGTCACTATCAAGTTTATTAGAGCTATCTGCTTGCCTTAAATATACCTCATTCTTACTATTTCTAATAACTTTATTAGTACTTGGAGCAATATGAAATAATAAAATTTTATCGTCATTATTATTTTTATTTTTTACATAAATAGTTTCAATTTTGCAATTAGGAATCGATTTAAAGTATGTGTTGGATAATATTTTTAAAAATTACCTATATTTATTTTACTAACATTTTCAAATCCTGTTATTGTTCCATCATCTTCTATACCAACTGAAATTAATCCTCCATTTGCATTTGCGAATGAAGATATTGTATTTGCCAAAAGTTTATTATCAACTTTCGCACTTTTTCTATCATAGCTCGAATCTTCTGAATGCTTTTGTAAATAATTCCAATCTATAGTTTCGTTATATTTTGATAAGCTCATTTCTTCACCTCTTTTTTATTTTATCATATTTTCTTTAAATTTATGTCGTTTTTTATTATATTTACTGCGACATTACTGCGACATTACTGCGACATTACTGCGACACTTTTAATTTATTTTATATAAAATTAGCAAACATAATTTACTATAGCTGGAATTTTATAATAAACGTGGATGTTTTAAAATTGTATTTTTAAATAGCTTTTTAAATAGTAAGCAAGCTGGAATAAATATTAAAAATACTGCTCAAAATGGTGAACAACAAACCAATTTAATATATAAGTATAAAGATAAAGTTTTAAAATTTTGTATTACACCTAAACCTGCTAAAGAAATTAGGAAACATTTATATTTAAAATCTAGGCAATATGTAAACAATAAAATAATAAAGTCGCTTATTGAACTTAACTTATTAGAATATACAAATGAAAAATATATTAGATCTAGTAATCAAAAATATATAACAAAAAAATAAATAATGTAGGAGTTTAGTTTATACGTTACTATTTTATACTAGTGTACAAGTTAGTGTACAAGTCTTGGTGTAGTGCGGTAAAACTATATGGGTCAAAACATTATGGTGTACCGTAATGTTTTGACTGTTTTTCATTTTTATTACTATATATCGTAATATTTTTTATATTTATTACGTTTTATATTTAAAAAATCTAGCTTTCACTAGACTTTTTGTATAAAATATCAATATCAACATAACCATTTATGCCATCAATTTTACCATCATCACACATTTGCCACATGAAGTATTCTTTATCGTAATCAGTTTCGTTTGTATAATGGGCAAGCCATACTGGAGCGTCATGGTATTTCCATATAGCGTTTAAGTAATTTTTACTACCATATAAGACTCCTTCATAACCAGCATCGTTAATTGTTTGAATAAAGGAGTGTGCTACTTGGTTTAGACCAAAGATACTTAATTCCATATCATTAAATGAAGTAAAACTTTCAAAGTCAAAGACGACTGGAAGGGTTATTTCATAATCTTTTATTTGATTGATGACCCATTTTGCTTGTTTTTGAGCTTCTTCATCACTATCGGCATATGAATAGAAGTAAATACCGACTTTTAAATTATTTTTTAGGGCGTTTTCAATATTTTGTTTGAAGTAAGGGTCTAGGTTATATTCGCCATTTGTACCTTTTTGGCTACCAACTCTAATCATGACGAATGAAGCTCCGGCATTTTTTACTTTTTGAAAGTCGATATCACCTTGCCATTTAGAGACATCGATACCTATTTCGGTGTTTTCATTTTTATGGTTATTTAAAACGGTATTAAAATCAGTATAAGTTGGTTCGGTAGGCTCAGTTTGAGGTGTTTGTGTTTGAGAATTTTGTACTGGTTCTTTGACGGTTACGGTAAAATTTTTTTCAAAGGTATTATCGCTATTATCTTTAGCGATATATTTTAAGTTATATATTCCTTCTTTATTGATATCATAAGTGCCTTCTATTTGACAAGTTGGACTATTATCATAGTTATCGACACATATTATATTATCTAGGTTTGGCTCTTTGCCTATGGTAGTAGTGTAGTTATTAGATATCCAAACTAGGGGTTTTTCAGTATCTTTAATTTCTATTTGGATGGTACCACGTCTTTTTTTATTATTTTTATTTAAGTAGATGAAGGATATTTCTTGTTTACCTAGTTTAGTTGTATCTATTTTATCTGATTTTAATATTTTTCCTTCAATGGTATTTATGTAGTCTTTGATATTTGCTTTAGTGTAAATTTCGGTTTGAAGGTTTTCATTTAAGGTAAATCCAGTGTTATCATCTACAATGCGGTTATTTAAATATATAATGAGGATAGTTATGAATATTATTATTAATATAATTAATGATATTATAATTATTTTTTTATTTATTTTTTTCACAGTATCACTTCCTTTTTATATTTTATCAAAATAGGATAAAAACTCCAACTATAAAGTTGGAGCAGTAGCAGTTGGTCCAAGTGGCAAGCCAATAACAAAGAAACCAATAACAATTAGAAACCATAGTACGGCAAATATTAAGGCAGTTGGTCTTAATAAATTTAAAGTGCCAAAAACGGTTATTTTATTACTTTCTTTATTATTATATTTTTCTAAGAACGCCAGCATTACTATGAAGTATACGAAAAATGGGGTCATACCTTTTCCAACACTATCAGCTGCTTTGAATATAAATTGGGTAAAGTCTGGTGTTATATTAGCTTTCATAAATAGTGGTACTAAAATAGGTGAGGCGAGAGTCCATTTTGTGATGGCGTCTGGAATTAGGAATGACATTACGATAATAGCTAAGAACATTGTTACAATTAATGGAATTCCAGTAAATTCCAAATTACTCATGAGGGTGATTAACCAAGAGGCTACAACAGTACCTAAGTTAGTCCAATTTAAGATGCTTACTAATAAAGAAGCAAAGAACATAAGGATAAACATATATCCTAAGTTATCAAATTCTTTAGATAAACCAACGCTAAAGTCATTAGTGTTTTTAATGTTTTTAGAAATGAAACCATATATTCCTGAACATATCATCATTATTATTAAGAAGACGAAGGCAAAGGCATCAGTAAATGGAGCGTCAGGGCCAAGTAATTGAGCGACGTAATCAGTTTGACTTTGATCAAGTAAGATACCTGATCCTGGCATTCCTGGAATAATTGTATAAATGAATACTAACATTAATATTATAAAAGCAATGGTACTAGCAAGAAGACCTTTTTTTGAAATTATTAGTTCATCTTCTTCTTTAATAGATTCTTTAACTTTTGGTCTTAATATGTTTTCAATAATGAGTGTACCAAAAATAGATAAAATAAAGGTTGCGACAATCATGGCATATGAATTAGACCATGCATTGAATATATAATTTTCATCGACATCGACAGTGGCGGCTGCTCTAGTTAGAAGTCCTAGTTGATAGTCATCATAGTTAAATACTAGTCCGGCTCCATAACCCATACTAACACCAATAAAGGCGGTTAAAATTCCAAGCATGGAGTTTCGTCCTAAATATTGATATATAACAGCAGTTAATGGAAGAACTAGAACAAAGCCATATTCGCCTAAAAATGAGGAGATTATTCCAGCAAATAGAGTAAAGAAGGTTACTACACCTGGTTTTAATCTTTTAAGTGGAGTAAACATGGCTTTAAATAGGCCACTAGCTTTACCGATTGATACAGCCATTAGTGAGATTATTAGAAGAACTAATGGTTCAAATGTTTTAAAGGTATCTACTGGTGAAGAGAAGAAGTATTTTAATCCTTCTTCAGAGAAGACACTTCTAACGGTGACCATGGATGTTTCTAGGCTATTATTACTTATTCTTGTTATTTCTCCTTGAACACCTAAGGCGGAGCATATGCCACTAATAACCATCACTGAAAGGGTTAAAATAATTATAGTTATGACGGGTCCAAGTAGTACTTTTTTCTTTTTTTTCATGGCTTACCTCCTTAAAGTTTGACAATTTTTTTCATTTTTTTATTAAATTCTATTCTGGGAAGCATAATACTGCGTCCACAACCTAAGCATTTGATTTTTATATCAGCACCTAACCTTGTTATTTCCCATTCATTATTTCCACATGGATGGGCTTTTTTCATGATAACAATACTACCTAATTTATAATCAGGCATTATGAACATCTACTTTATTATAAGATAAGGTTAGGTTATTTTTTTCGGCTTCTTTTAAGACTTCTTTTAATAAGATTCTATTAAATTCAAAGTTTTTCATAGCACTTACTTCGGCTTCAACACGATATACTACCGAATCGTTGTTTAATTCTTCTATGCCTAAAATAGTAACTGGTTTTTTTAAATAGTTTACTCTTTTACTAGCATTATCAATGGCTGTTTGCAATACTGTTTCAGCTTGGTCAATTTTATTATCATATGAAAGTCCAATATCGACAACGCATATAGATGACATGAGACTATAATTGATAACTTCACTAATATTTCTATTGGCTATTATTTTTACTTCACCAGTGTAAGCTCTAATTTTTGTGATTTTCATGCCTAAATAAATGACGTTACCTCTAAAACCATTTACTTCAATATTATCGCCAACTTTAAATTGGTCTTCGGTTAAGATATCGGCTCCACCTATAAAGTCTTTTATCATATCTTGCATGGCTAGACCGGCTACAGCTCCCGCTACTCCTAATGAGGCAACTAGGGCTTTGGTATCTACTCCCCAAGTAGATAAAATCATTAGTAAGGCAATGGCTAAAATAATGTATTTAGCGACATTGGTTAAAATTGTTAAAAGGGTTAAGGCTTTTTTATTAGAATGATGTCTAGCTTTTCTTAAAAATACACGACTAATAAGTTGTTTGATAGCCATATAAAATAAAAATGCGAAGAGGACTATACATATGGTTGTAATTACTTCTTTGGTAAATATATTTTCCATTTAATTACTCCTTTATATTTAATATTTCTAGTATTCTATTTAAATCAGCGGTGTTGGTAAAGGATATTTCAATTTTTTTGTCTTTTATTTTTACTTTGGTGTCTAATTTATCTCTAAGCAAATCTTGAACATAACTATATTCATTATTTTTAGGTTTTCTGATTGTTTGATGTGTTTTAGGAATGTTTTCACTTTTTTCTTCAACATCTCTAACGGTTAAACCTTTTTCAGTTATATCACTTGCCATTTTAATGATTTCTTCTTTATCATCAATTTTACTTAGTGCTCTGGCATGTCCCATGGTTAATTTACCTGTACTAATCATATCTTGAACTTCTCCAGGTAATCTTAAAAGTCCAAGCATGTTGGTTATATGACTACGACTTTTACTAACTTTTTTAGCTAATTCTTCTTGAGTTAGGTTTAATTTATCAATTAAGCTTTTATAGGCTTTGGCTTCTTCTAGAGCATTTAAGTTTTCTCTTTGTAAGTTTTCAAGCAAGGCTATTTCGGCCATTTTGTCATCACTAATTTGTCTTATGATGGCAGGAATAGTTTTTTTGCCAGCTATTTTACTTGCTCTAAGTCTTCTTTCTCCAGCAATAACATCATAACCTTTGATGCTTTTTTTAACAATAATTGGTTGAAAGACTCCGTTTTCTTTGATTGATTCAGCTAGTTCGTTTAGGGCATCTTCATCAAATATGGTTCTTGGCTGATATGGATTTGGTCTTAGTTCATCAATATTTAATTCGACTATTTCTTCATGTTTTGTATCTTCATAAATATTTTTTTCAAATTCACTAACGTTATTAACATTTAAATTATCTAAGTCAAATAATTGTTCTAGGCCTTTACCTAGGGCTCTTCTATTTTCCATTTCGAGAAATCACCTCTTTTGCTAAATTTATGTAGGCTTCGGCTCCACGACTTTTTGGATCATAGTTAATGATTGGCTTTCCATGACTTGGAGCTTCAGATAATCTAACTAATCTTGGAATGATTGTATCATATACTCTTTCTTTAAAATAACTTTTTATGTCTTGAACTACTTCTAAGCCTAGGTTAGTTCTATTATCTAGCATTGTTAGTAATACTCCTTCAATATCTAAAGTTGGATTTAAAGTTTTTTGAGCTAACATGATTGAGTTTAACAGTTGCATTATTCCTTCTAAGGCAAAGAATTCACATTGCACTGGAATAATTACAGAATCAGCAGCTGTTAGGGCATTAGTTGTTAAAAGACCAAGCGAAGGAGGACAATCAATTATTATATAATCAAAAATATCTTTTACTTCTTCTAAACCTTTTTTAAGTTGTTTGTTTTTTGAAAACTCAGGATCTAAGCGACTTTTTTCAGCTAATTCTAAGTCAGCTCCAGCTAAAGAAATAGTAGCTGGAATAATATAAAGATTTCTAAATTTAGTTTTTTTTATTACTTCTTTAAGGTTAGCTTCATTTACTAATAAATCATATATGCTTTTTTTAATATCACCTTTATCAATTCCAAGACCTGTTGTACTATTTCCTTGCGGATCTAGATCAATTAATAGGGCTTTTTTACCTAAATGTCCTAGGCAAGCAGCCAAATTAATACTTGATGTTGTTTTACCAACACCACCTTTTTGATTGACAAGTGCAATTATTTTTCCCATTTATACCACCAGTTTCCATATTTATAGCTATATACATTTTAACACAACACGTAAAATAAATCTATGGTAAAAAGCTAGATAAGAAAAAAATACCTTATTTTATTTGGTATTTTTGTTTAGAATATTTTTCATTTGGTCATATTGTTTATATAAGTATTGAACATGATTTTCCAAAAAAAAGTAATGTCTTACATAGAAAAGTAAGAAAATTAATGCAATATAAATTACAATAACAAATATCCATATTTGAGTAAATATTAATACTGATATAAATAGAAATATTCCATAGGCTAATGTTACTAATAGATGGATAAGTCGCTCGTGCTGGAAAAATTCTATTTTTATTAAATGATTTTCAATATCTTTTTCAGTTATGTTTTTTTCTTCGATTTTTTTATCAATTTCTTTGACATAATCACTTAAATATTCTCTCATTTTATCAACCTTCTTATTTTAATTGTACACTTTTATTTTAATTAGGACAAGTAGAGCTTATGTGAGTTACTTAAAAATATATGTAAAAATTACTGGTAATTATTTAAAGATGTTATTATTTTAAATATGTTACAAATTAATGATATTTTTAATTATTTTTTGCTTTTATTATTTTCTTTCAAGCAATTACCATACTTGTGTTATAATTATATTATATAAGGAGGTATAATTGTGAGGTTATTTGATATATTGAACAAAATACCAAAATAAATTTTGGTATTAGCTTACCTCACGGTAAGCTCTTTCTACTTCACAGAAACCTAAGGTTTCTCCATAGACCAATATCGGATAGTCGCTACCCTAATTTATATTATTTCTTTGTCAAAATTTATTGATTAGATAAATTGTTCAATTCCTTTTATATATATTTCTAAACCTTTAAACATTATATTAACTGCCGCATTATAATCACGAGTGTGCTTTGTATAACATACTGGGCATTCCCATTTCCTTATACTTAAATCTTTTACCTCTTTATTTTGATAATCACAAACATTACATATTTGACTACTTGGATAATATCTATCTATTTGTATCAGTTTTTTATTATTCCAGTTAGCTTTATATTTAAGTAC
>CALVRH010000022.1 GCA_944358535.1 uncultured Bacilli bacterium
ATAAAAGAGTTTGCAAAACAATATTTGATAGGTTTTGTATTAGGAGTAGTAACAGCAATTAGTATAAGTGTAATAGCAGCAACATATTTTCCAAGTAATCAAACAAAATATGATAATAGTGTAAGTGGCTTACAATCAACCAATGTTCAAGATGCGATAGATGAACTATATGGAGTGTGTTTTCCGCCAAAAGGTTCAGATACAATAACGGATTTATTACCAAGTAATCCAGACGAACTATATAAAGATGAAAATGGTGATATCAGATATTATGGAAAAAATCCAAATAATTATGTATTATTTAATAATGAACTATGGCGAATAATAGGAGTAATAGATGGAAAAATAAAAATAGTAAGAAATGAAAACTTAGGTAATAAAGCTTGGGCATCAAATGGATATAATAATTGGAATAACTCATCATTAAAAAGTTATTTAAATGGAGAATATTATAATAGTATAGATGGAACATATAAAAGTATGATATCAGAAGAAACATATTACTTAGGAGGTTCAACAGCTAGTAATTATCAGGCACTTACAGCAAGTGGCTACTATAATGCCGAAAGAGATAGCAGTCAAGTATATAGTGTAAATCCAGCAAGTACAACACAATATATAGGATTAATGTATCCAAGTGATTATGGATATGCGGCAGGAAGTAGCTGTTTATCAACCGCACTTTATATTTATGATGTTAGTTGTAAAAATAGTGATTATTTATTTAGTGGAGTAACAGAATGGTTACAGGCTCCTGATGCCAGTAATAGTCGTACTGCGGCCATTTTGATCAGTGCTGGCTATGTCAGTCCGAACGACGGCGTGCTCTACTCCCGTGCGGTCCGCCCAGTCTTATATCTCACATCCGAAACACAAATCACAGGAGGAGATGGTTCATCTTTAAATCCATTTGAATTATTATAGATTTTTAAACATTTAGAGCTTTTTTGACATGAATATATTGGTGGATAGTAACAATGATAATATTTATTCCTGTTGCCCATACTAAAGCCCATAGGCCGATATGTGAGAAGCATAATATTAGTAAAGTGATGGTTCTAATGATAGTTCCAATTAAAGTTCCATGCATAGCTTCTTTGGCTTTTCCCATGGCTTGAAGTGAGGCTGTAAGTGGTGCTTGGATATAATGAAGTAGGGCAATAGGGGCAAGTATTTTTATATAGTCTATGCCAACAGTGGTGTTATAAATTAATTTCATAGGTATTCCAGGAATTAATTCAAAGATTATGGTGGCTGGTATTCCAATTAATAAAGATATGGCAATTGCGAGTTTTATTTTATTCCAAACATAATTATAATGTTTTCTACTATGTGCTTTTGAAATATTTGGTATTAGGGCCTGGGATATAGCACCCGTAAAAAATGATGGGAGGAGAATTAATGGCATGACGTAACCATTGATAATACCATATTCGTTTACGATGAAACTAGAGGAGTAGCCACTTTTGATGAGACCGTAGGTTAAAATGATTGGTTCAAGGAATGCACCAACTGAGCCAATAATTCTACTCATAGTTGTTGGAATACCAATAGAAAAAACAGCTTTAATATTACCTTTATTTGGTTTTAAATCTTTTTTAGTTATTTTAAAGTTTTTAGGAATGAAGAAGAAAAGAACAAAAATGGAGGTTAGTTCACTTATGACGTTTGTTAAGACAATGAAGGCTACCGCGTATTCTAAACCTAGTTTTATGAATATGGGAATACCTATTATAATGGCAATTAATCTTACAAAGTCTTCAGTGACGTTAGATAAGACATGAGGAAGCATTTGCTGTTTACCGAAAAAATATCCTCTTAAAATGCTTGAAATACTGATAAATGGTAAGACAAAGCCGATACAGATAATAGCCCAGTAACAGCGGTCTTCATTTAGTAAGTTATGGGATATATATCCGGCAGTTAAGAAAAGTAAGATTATAATTATAATATTTAAAGCTAGTGATATTGGTATGACTGAAAAAACGAGATTTTTGTTATTTTTAGTGTCTTCGGCAACTAATTTACTGATAGCTACAGGAAAGCCTAGCTGGGCAAGGGCCATAAGCATAACGAAAGTAGGGGATATTAACATATATATTCCCATACCTTCGGTGCCAATTAATCTAGCTAGGACTATTTTTATAAACATACTAATGATTTTGGTTAAAAAGCCACCAATTAAAAGTAAAATAACTGATTTTAAGAAGATATTTTTTTTCATATTAGAATATATGCTTTAAAACTAAATTTTAAGCATTAAAATAAGAGCATTAAGTTACGCTCTTTTGTTTTTTTTAACTAATGTTTTGGCATGTTCTATGTCTTGTTTGATTTCTTTTAGTTTAATAAATTCTTCGGTAGGATTTTCGTTCATTTGGTCTAGGTATAATTCGTAAAGTGTTTCGTATTCTTCTAGGGTGATTGGCAGACCAAATGACGCAGAAATTTGGTTAGTGATTTTATTAAATTCTAGTAAATCAGCTGGTATTATGACATTTTTATTATTAGTGTATTGCAGAGATGTTTCAGTTATATTTAGGTCATAATAGTTTGGATGTGATAGGAATGGTGTATTTAGATTACCAATTATATTAAATTCTTTTTCTCTAAATACATAATAATCTCTTTCGTTTATTTTTATTTCAAACATTATTTTAGCTCCTTTTCTGTTTAAATATAATAACATTTTTTTGTGAATAATACAAATGTTAAAGTGTTAATTTTTGGTAATATACTTTAAAAAAAACTTAAATTAATATATAATGTTTATATATAAGGGGATGATAATCATGGATTTAGAATTTAATTCTCTAGCAGAGCTTTATAATAGGTTAAGACCAGCTTTAAATGCAAAGATGAGTGAACTTGAAGCTAATGGGTATGGGTATTTAAAACCAGAAGATATATGGAATTATTTAAAAGAAAAAAAATGGAAAAATGGCCATGATTTAATGCTTAGTGATATGGTTAGTGATATTTTAAATAGTGATAATGCGTTAATTGATGATTATTTTAAAGAGAAGATAAATGAGAAAAATAGGAAAGTCTATTTAGATGACTTTGAGGGGTGATATGTATGAGTAAGCACCAAAAAGATTTGACAATAGAAAAGTTAATGGATAAAGTAAAAACATATATTACCGATAAAAGAGAGTTAGATGTTATAGACAAAGCTTATAAGTACGCTTTTGAAAAACATTTTGGACAAAAGAGATTAACGGGTGAAGATTATATCATTCATCCACTTAATGTAGCATATATTTTAACGAGAATAAATGCGGATTATGAAACACTTTCAGCGGCACTTCTTCATGATGTGGTAGAGGACTGTAATGTTACGATAGGGGAGATTGAGAAGGAATTTGGATATAATATTTCTATATTGGTTGATGGAGTTACAAAGATCAATAAGCTTAATTTATCTGGAACGACTGAGGCGGTTATTAATAATCAAAGAAAGATTTTAGTTGGTTTATCAGAGGATGTTAGGGTTATTATTATAAAACTAGCAGATAGACTTAATAATATGCAGACGTTATTTGTTCATAGTGAGAAGAAACAAAAGACAACAGCTAGAGAAACTTTGGATATTTTAACTCCGATTGCAGATAGACTTGGTATTAATAGTATTAAGCAAGATTTGGAAGAATATTGTTTGCGTTATTTAAATCCAAATGAATATTATGATATTGTTGAAAAATTGAATGCTACTAAGGCTGAGAGGGATAATAGTGTAGCTAATATGATTGAAAGTGTATCTGATTTACTTAATAAGCATGATATTAAACATGAGATTTTTGGAAGATCTAAGAGTATTTATAGTATTTACAAAAAGTTGCAAAAGGGTAAAAGGTTTAGTGAAATTTATGATTTGTTAGCACTTAGAATTTTGGTTGATACGGAGCAGGATTGTTATCAAGCTTTAGGTATTATTCATTCTAAATTTAGACCAAAACCAAAAAGATTTAAAGATTATATTGCAATGCCTAAAACTAATATGTATCAGTCACTTCATACAACTGTATTTGGTATTGATGGGCAACTTTATGAAATTCAAATTAGAACTTACGATATGGATAGAGTGGCTGAATATGGTATCGCTTCACACTGGTCTTATAAGGAAAAAGGTTCAGTGAAGGCAGTTATGCAAAATGAAATGGAACAAAAATTGCAATTTTTTAGAGCTATTATGGATTTAAAGAAGGAGCAAGATAATCCTGAAGATTTTGTTAATACGGTAAAAAGGGAAGTTTTCCAAAATACAATATATGTTTTTACACCGCTTGGAGATGTTATTGAATTACCTAATGGTTCAACACCAATTGATTTTGCATATAAGGTTCACACAAAGGTTGGTGATAAGACAACTGGAGCTATAGTTAATTCTAATATGGTACCGCTTGATTATAAGTTAAAAAGTGATGATATTGTAAAGATTATTACTAGTAATAATTCAGCTGGCCCTAGTAGGGAGTGGCTTAATTTTGTACAGACAACACATGCGAAAAATAAGATTAAGGCTTTTTTTAATAAGGTTAATAAAGAAGAAAATTTGAAGAAGGGCGAAGATATTTTAAGTAAAGAGTTAAGGCGCCAAAAGATTAGTAATGATGAGTTTTTTAATGATGAAAAATTAAAAAAATTATTTAATGATTTAAAATTTAATTCTTTAAATGAGCTTTATGGTAATTTAGGCAGTGGTAAGTTAAGTGTTAGTACTGTTATGGAAATGTATTTAAAAAAAGAGGTATCTAAAGATGAAAGAATAATTGAAAAAGCAACTAAGGGTAGTGAAAGACAGAGTTCAAGTAATAGTTTAATCGATGTTGCAGGAATAGATGATATAAAAGTTAATTTGGCTTCTTGTTGTAATCCAGTACCAGGAGATAGGATTGTTGGTTATATTACTAAGGGTTATGGTATTACGGTTCATAGGATGGTTTGTCCGAATGTGGCAGTATTAGATGAAAGGTTAATTGAAGTTAAATGGAATACTGATAGTAGTATGCTTCCAACTAATATATTAGTGAGAGCTAGTAGTGATAATAATGCACTTATTAATATTATTTCAAAGGCGGCTAATAATGATATTCCAGTTAGAAAATTTAATAGTCACCATTCTAAGGAAGATGAAGCTATTGAGATGACTGTTTTAGTTAAGAATAAAGAGCAACTTATTAAGCTTATGAATGATATTAAGATGATACCAGAAGTTACGGAAGCTGAGAGGTTAATAAAATGAGAATTTTAGTACAAAGAAGTTTAAAGTCTAGTGTTTCTGTCAGAGATAAAGTGGTAGGTAAAATTGATAAAGGCTTAGTTTTATTTGTTTGTTTTACTTTAGGTGATAGCGAAAAAGAGATAGATTATTTAATTAATAAAGTAATTCATTTAAGAATTTTTGATGATGAAAATGGGGTTATGAATAGGTCCGTTTTAGATATTGGTGGGAGTATTTTAAGTATTTCACAGTTTACTCTTTATGCGGATACGAAAAAAGGATATAGGCCTAGTTATACAAAGGCATTAGATAGTATAAAAGCAATAGAATTATATAAAATATTTAATGAAAGGCTTAGTAATTTTGTAAAGGTGGAAACTGGTGAATTTGGATCAGAAATGGTGGTTAATATTAAGAATGATGGGCCAGTTACAATTTTATTAGAGAAGGGTGAGTTTAGTGATAAAAAATAGAATAGATTTTAAACTTATTAATTTCGTGCTGATTGTTTTAGCTGTTTATTTGATTTATCAAACTAGAGATTTTTGGTTTGGGACAATTAGTTTAATTTTTAATATTTTACTTCCTTTTTTGATTGCTTTTGCGATTGCTTATGCTTTTTATCCAATTGTAAAGAAGCTTACTGACCGAAATATTCCTAAAGGGTTAGCTATGTTTTTGGTTGTAGGTTCTGCTTTAGGGGTGATTGTTTTAATATTAGCATTAGTTACACCGACAATCATGAGTCAGCTTACTAGTTTATTTAATGGTATTATTTCCTTTTTGAAAGAGCTTTCTTCAGATTATAATATTAATTTTAATGATATTCAAAACACTTTATCGACAAGTTTTAATAATACATTAGAAAAACTGGGAACATATATTTCAAATGGGGCAATTAGTGTTATTGGAATGTCTGCTAATTATATTTCAAAAATATTTATTATTTTAGCATCGTTTGTTTATTTTTTAGCAGATATGGATAAGATAAGAGATTTTGTTAAAGAGTATTTAAAACAAAGGTCTAGAAAAATGTATAATTATGTTGCGGTTATTGATGATGAAATGCGAAAATATATTGTAGGATTTATGAAAATTGTAGTTATTTCATTTTTCGAATATACAATTGTGTATACACTTATTGGTCATCCAAATGCTTTGATGCTTGGAACTTTAGCGGCACTTGGTAATTTAATTCCATATTTTGGTGGTATTTTCACAAATATTGTAGCAGCTATTACAGCTTTTGTTATAAGTCCTGCACTTTTTATTAAAACTTGTATTGTATTTTTAGTTTTTTCAGCAGTCGATGGTTATATAATTAATCCATTTGTTTATGGTAATAGTAATCAAGTTCATCCACTTGTGGTAATTATTTCGGTGTTTGCCGGAGGTGTTTTATTTGGAGTACTTGGTATTGTGATTGCTTTACCTGTCGCAATTATATTGATTGCAACATTTAAGTATTTTAAAAATGATATTATGAAAATGAACAATAAAAGAAAATATAAATTACAGCGAAAAAGTGGCTTTTAAGTCCTTTTTTTGTTATAATTTTCCTAGAGGTAGTAGTACATGAAGAAAAGATTGACTTATCACGGGAAAAAAAGGGTAAATGAAAGAACTAATATTAGTGAAAATAAAACTGCATTTATAAGAAAGGTTTCGAGACTTGGAAAAACCAAAAATATGTATAAAGGTAAGTTTTACCAGTATTTATCTAGTAAGTCTAGAGGCAGTAGAGTGAAGGTTTACGATAATTATATTTATATTATGGCAAAAAATTCAAAAAGCTTAATTACAGTTTATCCAGTTCCAGAAAAATATTTACCAACTGAACAGTATGAAGTTTCTAAAAACTTGTTATCTAAATCGGCTAAAGTTAATAATTTTTTAGATAAAATGGTGACTATTTTAATGAAAGATGGGAGTATAGTTACCGGTTATATTTTAAAAGAGTTTGTTCCAATGACGATGAAAAAAGTTACGATTATTAGGGAAAAAGAGCAAATAAAAATAGATATAGATGATATTGAAGAGATAAATGAGTGTAAAGATGTTTAAGTTTTGACATAAAATATTATGAAAGGTATTGTTTGACATTTTAGTTTTAATGTGTTAGTATTAGTTTGTAAATCGATGAAGAGAGAATATTAAATATTTCCTCATAGAAAGCGAGCTTGGATGGTGAAAGCAAGTTATGATAGTATTTAATTCCTACTTTCTAAGTGAAATGTAAACATTTCCGGGTAAGACCGTTATATTTAATTAAGTTAATAAAAGGATGGTACCGTGCTTATATGCACTCCTATGTATCATTCTTTTTTGTTTTATAAGGAGGGTTTTAAATGAAATTAAGTAATAGTTTTTTCTACACACTTAGAGATGATATTAAAGATGAGGATAGTAAAAGTGGTAATTTATTAGTACGTAGTGGAATGGTAAAAAAAGAAGCTAGTGGTGTATATATGTTTATGCCAATGGGACTTAGAGTTAAAAGAAAAATAGAAAATATTATTAGAGATGAAATGGATAAGGCTGGGGCGAATGAGGTATTAATGCCGGCTTTAATACCTAGTGAAATTTTTCATAAGTCACATAGGTATGATTCTTTTGGACCTGATATGTTTAAATTAAATGATAGAAATGACAGAGAGTTTTGTTTAGGCCCAACACATGAAGAATTATTTGTTATGGCCGCTTCTGAGAAAATAAAGTCTTATCGAGATATGCCTTTTAATATTTACCAAATTCAGGATAAGTTTAGGGATGAGGCTAGACCACGTTTTGGGCTTATTAGAACTAGAGAATTTACAATGAAAGATGCTTATAGTTTTGATACTAGTGGTGAGACTGGTGAAGTTAGTTATCAAAAGATGGTTCAAGCTTATAAGAATGCATTTGATAGAATGGGGATTGACTATAGAATTGTGCGTGCGGATACTGGAGTTATGGGTGGTGATTTATCTGAGGAATTTCAAGCTGTTACAGATATTGGTGAAGATGTTTTAGTGATGTGTGATAGCTGTTCTTTTGGTTCTAATATTGAAGTTGCTCCTGTAAAAGCTGAGGAGTTTTCCAAAGAGAAAACTAAAAAAATGGAGTTAATTGAAACTCCTTCTGTTAAAACAATTGAAGATGTTGTAAAGTTTTTAAATGTAGACATTAAGAAAACGGTTAAGACTTTAGTTTATAATGTCGATGGTGAGATTATATTTGCTTTAGTAAAAGGTGATAGAGATTTAAATGATACGAAGTTACGAAAGTTACTTGGTGCAAGTAGTATAGAGATGGCAAGTGATGAGGAATTAAAGAAAATTACTGATGCGTCTTTTGGCTCTTTGGGACCTATTGGGGTTAATGTGAAGATTGTAATTGATAATGAAGTTGCTAATATGAGTAATTTTGTATGCGGAGCTAATAAGACGGGTTACCATTATATAAATGTTAATTTGAGTGATTTCGATGTTTATAAGCAAGGTGATATTGTGAATATTCGTGAAGGTGATGTTTGTCCACATTGCGGAGGTAATATTTACTTTAAAAAAGGTATTGAGATTGGAAATACTTTTAAGCTTGGTACAAAATATTCCGAGGCTTTGAATTTGAATTATTTGGATGAGGAAAATCAATTAAAACCAGTATATATGGGATGTTATGGTATTGGAGTTGCTAGATGTATGGCAGCTATTGCCGAGCAAAAAGCTGATGAACAGGGACTTGTTTGGCCAGTTTCTATTGCTCCTTTTACATTAGGTATTACGGTTATTAATATGAAAGATGAAGTTCAAAGTAAGATTGCTTTAGATTTGTATGATGAATTTAATAAAATGGGCGTTGATGTTTTATTAGATGATAGAGATGAGAGAGCTGGAGTTAAGTTTAAGGATATGGAGTTAATTGGTATTCCTTTTAGAATTACGGTTGGTAAAAAGGCAAGTGATGGTATATTAGAATTCAAATCACGTGATGGTAAGATTGATAAAGAAATTGGTATAGATGAAGTGATTAGTGAAGTTAAAAAAATTTATAAATGTTTAAGTTTTTTGTCCAAAAGAAAACAAGTTATCTAGCAAAAATATTACTTTTTTTGTGATATCTTGAATATGGATAGGATAGGAAAGGAAAGTGGTCTTTCAAGTACAGATGTCCAAGGAGCAATAGATGAACTTTATGGAGTATGTACTGCTGAACCACCAGCAGGAGAACAAATAATAGAAGATGCTGGGTTAGAAAAAGATTCTTATGAAGATAGATACTTTTTTAAAGGGTCTAACCCAAATAACTATGTAACATTTAATGGTGAAAATGCAGGTTGGCGTATAATTTCGATTGAAAATAATGGAAGTTTAAAAATAATAAAGACAGATGATATAGGAGAAATGTCTTGGGATAAAACTGGAGGTCGATATGGTTCTAATATTTGGACTAGGCCAGCTGATTTAAATAGTTATTTAAATGAAGAATATTTTGAAACTTTGGTTGATAAAGAATATGTAATAGCTTACGATTGGAATATTGGAATGTTAGATAGTGGTGCTAATAGTCAAGAAGATTTGTCTTTGGAAATACAACAAGAGTGTAGTACAAAGTGGAATGGTAAAGTTGCTATAGTTTCAATGAGTGAATATTTAAGAACTAATAGTAATGCCGAAAAATGTAATACGATTGATAAAGTTATTAGTAATTATTCAAATTGTAATAATACTAATTGGTTATTTAGTGGTGCAACATCTACGATGTCAGCAATCGATGGTGGTGGGAATTTATTATATTATATTCTAGATAATGGTCGTCCTAATCCGATGGTGTACCCAAGTGCTACGGCCCCTATTAGACCGGTTTTATATCTTTCTTCGGATATCAAAATTACGGGTGGAGATGGCTCACAAAGTAATCCGTATGAAATTTCTTTATAATTATTTTTCTATTTTATATAAATTTTGAAATAAAAACTGACATTATATTTGGGTCAGTTTTTTTATACTGTAAATGGTGGTTTTATGACAGTGTATATTGATGGCCTTTTGTTTTTAAATTTTTATTTAGATTTTTTATTATTGTTAACGGTGGTGGTAATTTTAAAGAGAAATGTAAAGTTATTTAGGATTATTTTAGGGGCATTTTTTGGTAGTTTGACAATTTTAGTTTTGTTTTTTGAAATTGGTTCATTGGAATTATTTTTTATCAAAATTTATTTGAGTTTTATTATGTGTATAGTATGTTTTGGATATCATAATTTAAAAAGTTTTTTAATTAATGTTGGTTGTTTTTATATGGTAAGTATTTTACTTGGAGGCTTTTTATATTTTCTAAACATTACTTTTTCTTATAATAATAATGGTTTAGTTTTTTTTAATAATGGAATTAGTGTGAATGCTTTATTTTTGATTTTGGTTTCACCAATTGTTTTATATTTTTATATAAAACAGATGAAAATGTTTAAAAGTAAAGTTGTTTGTTTTTTTAAGACTAATATTTATGTTGGTAAAAAAGTTTTAAATTTAAATGGATATTTAGATACAGGAAATACTTTATCTTATAAAAATAGACCTGTTATTTTAACAAATATCGATAATAATTTTAGAAACAAAAAAATATATATTCCATATATTGTGATAGGTGGGAGTGGGGTTTTAGAGTGTATAAAGGTGCGAAAGGTTGAGGTTATTGGAATAGGCGTTTTTGAGAATGTTTATTTAGGTTTTAGTAAAGATTTTAAGTTAGCTGGAGCTGATGTTTTGTTAAACGGTTTAATGAAAGGGGATAAAAATGATTAAAAAAATAATTTATTTAATTAAACGTTTTTTTGAAAAGGATAGTATATTTTTTATTGGAAGTGCGGACAAGTTACCGGCACCACTTTCTAAAGAGGAAGAGATTAAGTATGTTACTTTATCGATGAATGGTGATGAAAAGGCAAGAGCTAAGCTTATTGAACATAATCTTAGGTTGGTGGTTTTTTTAGCAAAGAAATATGAGAATACTGGTGTTGATTTAGAAGATTTAGTGAGTATTGGCAGCGTTGGTTTGATTAAAGGAGTTAATACTTATAAATTAGATAAAAATATTAAATTAGCTACTTATGCATCAAGATGTATTGATAATGAAATTTTGATGTTTTTAAGGAAAAATAAAAGAAGGAAAGGGGAAATTAGTTTTGAGGATAATTTAAGTTTTGATTCTGAAGGGAATGAACTACATTTAGAAGATGTGCTTGGTACAGATAGTGATATTGTTACTAAGGGGTTAGAAGAGGAAACTAATAGAAAGCTATTATATGAGGAAATAGAAAAATTAAGTGATAGGGATAAAAAAATAATGATTTTAAGATACGGACTTTATAATAATGAGGAAATGACGCAAAAAGATGTGGCAGTATTATTAGGTATTAGTCAATCTTATATTTCTAGAATAGAGAAAAAAGTAATT
This sequence comes from uncultured Bacilli bacterium, assembly GCA_944358535.1. Taxonomy (GTDB): domain Bacteria; phylum Bacillota_I; class Bacilli_A; order RF39; family UBA660; genus Coprosoma. The sequence goes on from CALVRH010000022.1 coordinate 11,657, forward strand.
AGAAGATTAAAATTATTGAATAAATAATATGGTTATAAATTTATGTACACTTTTAAATTAATTTATCAAATTTGTTCTATTAAAGTATAAGAAAAATATGATATAATTATTTTTGAAAGGATGAGAATGTATGAAGAAGTTAATTGGATTATTATTAGTTTTTAGTTTACTTTTTAGTCTTACAGGATGTAATAGTAAGGATAAAGATGAAACTAATTCTAATAAAGATAGTGTGAGTGATAATTCTAAAGCCGAAAACTTAGAAAAAGCTATATTGGGGGAGACTTTTCAGTTTGATAATTTTGAAGTAACTTTAGATAAAACATATTCTTTAGTAACGCTCAATAATGAGGATGCTGATCAAAATGGTAATACGGTAGTTAAGCTTGGAGTTAATATAAAAAATATTTATGAGGAAACCAAAGCATTTAATATGTTTTATTATACTTTGATTGGTTCAAAAGGCAATAAACTTGATAGTGTTGCGACTTATTTTGATGATTCGATTGATTTTGTTGGCGATGTGGAATCTGGAGCTTCAGTTAAAAAATATTTCTATTTTTTATATGATGGTGATGGAACATATAAGATTGAATTTGATAATTTTCTTGAACAGAAAACAGTTGAATTTGATGTTAAGAAATAAGATGATTTAAATCATCTTTTTTTGGCGTTATAAATAATTATATTTAAGTTATTTTCATATTCTATTATGGAGGGATAGAATGAAAATATGTGTTTATGCGATATGCAAGAATGAAGAAAAGTTTGTGAAAAGATGGTATGATTCAATGAAAGAGGCTGATAAAATATTTGTCCTTGATACGGGATCTACTGATGGAAGTTTTGATGAATTAAAAAAGCTTGGAGTAATAGTGAAGAAGGAGATTATTAGTCCATGGCGTTTTGATGAGGCTAGGAATAAATCTTTAGATATGGTTGATGAAGATACAGATATTTGTGTGTGTACAGATTTAGATGAAGTGTTTGAAAAAGGATGGCGCAAAAAACTTGAAAAATCATGGGTAGATGGGACGACAAGAATTAGTTATACTTTTAATTGGAGTTTAGATGAAGAAAATAATCCAATAGTTAGTTTTGATAGCGATAAAATTCATGCGCGTAATGGTTATAGGTGGACACATCCTGTTCATGAGGTTTTGAGTTGTGATGGTGAGGAAAAAAGAGTACTTAATGAATCGATTGTTTTGAACCATTATCCAGATAGAGGAAAATCTAGGAGTAGTTATTTACCTTTATTAGAGTTATCAGTTAAAGAAGATCCAGAAGATGATAGAAATACTCATTATTTAGGTAGAGAATATATGTATTATGAAAAATGGAATGAGGCAATTGATACTTTAATTCACCATTTAAATTTAAAAAAAGCGGTTTGGAAAGATGAAAGATGTGCGTCTATGAGATTTATAGGTAGGTGCTATAAAAAACTGAATAGACCGTTAGAGGCAGAGATGTGGTATAAGAAAGCTTTGTTAGAAGCTCCACATTTGAAAGAAGCTTATAGTGAACTTGCTTTATTTTATTATGAAACTGGTGAATATTCAAAAGCAATACCATTATTTTTGAAAACTTTAAAGATAAATACGGGATATAAAAGTTATATTACGGAATGGTTTAGTACGGATTTTAGTGTTTATGATTTTTTGTCAATTTGTTATTATAATCTTGGTGATTATGATAAAGCGTTAGAATATGTGAATAAAGCTTTAGAGATAAAAAATGATGAGAGGGTTATTAATAATAAAAAATTAATATTAGAAAAAATGTAAAGGATATCTTTAATGGGTTTAAAAAAACTTATATTTCCTATATAATTGTAATGGGAGGTATAGGAATGCTTAGAAAAAGTAATAAGATTTTAGGTTGGGATTTTATTTTATCACTGATTTTAATTACTATAGGAGCAGTTATGTCAGCTATAGCTTTAAAACTTATTTTAATACCTAATTCAATGATAGATGGTGGAATGAATGGTGTTTCAATTATTTTGAATACACTATTTGGCGGTTCACTTGGTTTAATAATTTTTATTGTTAATTTACCATTTTTAGTACTTGGATATAATCAGCTTGGAAAAAAATTTGTTTTGAAGGCTGGTTATGGAATGGCTTTATTTAGTATATTACTCGAGATATTTAATAATTATACTCCACTTATAGATGATACACTACTCGCAACAGTTTACGGGGGAATTTTACTTGGTGTTGGATGTGGAATTATTATTAAAGAAGGTGGCTGTTTAGATGGTACTGAAATAGTGGCTATTTTAATTAACCGAAAAAGAAGTTTATCAGTTGGGCAAGTAGTACTTTGTTTTAATATAGTGATTTATGGGGCTGCTATTTTTGTGTTTGGAGCTGAAAGAGCACTTTATTCATTACTTACTTATTTTATTTCTTATAAGGTTATCGATATGGTTTCTGATGGACTTAATAGTGCGAAAGCAGCTTTTATTATTACGGATGATGGGACAGAGATTGCAGATAAAATTTTAAAAAGACTTGGAAGAACGGTTACTGTTTTAAGTGGTGAAGGTATAATTTCTCATGGAAATAAGAGGGTTTTATATACGGTTATTACTAGATTTGAAGTATCTATTTTAAAAGATATTTTGAATGAAACTAATGATTCATCGTTTGTGACAGTTTTTGATGTTTCAGAAATAATTGGTAATCATATTAAAAAAACGCCTAATCATGTAAATTAGGTTATAGAAGACCGTCAATAATTATGACGGTTTTTACTTTGCATGTTATAATATGATAGATATAAATAAATTATTTTGAATGAAGTGGAGGAAATAAACTAAAAATGAAGAAGATAAAGTGGATCGTTTTTACGGTTTTGGTTTTATGTTTTGGAATAGTTGCTTATTTAGTGTTATCAGATAAAACGGTTTTAGCAGATAATTTTGTTTATAATAGTTTAGTAATTTATAGAAGTGATTTTATAACAGGATTTTTTAAGTTTATTACTTTTTTTGCGAGTGAAATTATGGTTACTTTAGTTTCGATAATAGTATTTTTATTTTTTAAAAATAAGAAGTATGGGATGTTAGTTACAATTAATGCAATATGTATATTAGTTTTAAATATTTGTTTGAAGTTAATTTTTATGCGTGAAAGGCCATTAGATTTAATGATTATTACGGAAAATGGCTATAGTTTTCCTTCTGGTCATGCGATGGCAGCTTTAGGTTTTTATGGATTTATTATTTATTTGCTTTGGCACATGAATTTAAGAAAAAAAGTAAAGGTTATTTTTTCTGTTTTGCTTAGTATATTAATTATTTTAATAGGGATGAGTAGAATATATTTAGGGGTGCATTATGCGAGTGATGTATTTGCTGGTTATTTAGTATCTGGTGCTTATTTGATTTTATATATTACTTTGGTTAAACGTTATTTATGGGGTGTGATAAATGATTAAGGTAGTTTCTAATTATATACATAAAAATTTATTTTATGTTTCAGTTTTTGTGATGGGACTTGTCAGTTTGGTTATTGGTATATTTTATGCACTTTTAAAAAATAAAATGTTTGAAGTGGCTTCGAATGATTTTTTAGAAGGGACAGGTGTGCTTAGCTTTTATATAACAATGTCGACGGATAGACCTAATGCGATTAATTATTTTTTAATAGGACTTTTAGGTATACTTTTGTTTTTCTTTGTGATATGTTTTATTTTAAAAAAGTATTTAAAGAAGAGTTATTTAGAGGTTTTTAATTTATTTGGAATACTTAATGTTGTTTTATTGGGAGGCTTTATTTTAGGGTTTATATTTATTAATGTTTCTATTATTTTTACATTGATTTTTTTACTTGTTATAATGCTTTTATATTTATTTTGTTTATATATATGTTTAGATAAGATATTTAAATTATCTTTGAGGAAGAAAATAATTTCTTTATTAATATTTATTTTACCGGTTATAGTTATTTTAATTATTTTAAAATTATTTGTTTAAAAATTTCTTCTTTCATGCAATATAAAAGTGAAAGGAGAAATTTATGGCACGTGGCAAAGTAGAAATTGCAAACGTGAATACTGCGAATATTAAAGTTTTAAGTTTGGATGAACAGTTAGATTTGTTTAAAAAATATCAAAATGGTGATTTAACAGCAAAGGAAGAGTTAATTAATGGTAATTTGAAGTTGGTTTTATCGGTGCTTAAGAATTTTACGTTTAGAGCGATTGATTTAGATGATTTATTTCAAGTTGGGGTTGTTGGTTTGATTAAGGCAATTGATAATTTTGATTTATCTCATGAGGTTAGGTTTAGTACTTACGCGGTTCCAATGATTTTAGGTGAGATAAAAAGATATTTACGGGATAATAGTAGTTTAAGAGTATCTAGAAGTATTAAAGATTTAGCTTACAAGGCTTTGAAGGTTAAAGATGAACTTACTTTTAAAAATAATAAGGAGCCAGCGATATTTGAGATTGCTTTGGAATTAGGTTTACCAGAGTGGGAGGTGGCACATGCCTTGAATTCATTAAAGGATACTGTTAGTATGTCTGAACCTATTTATAGTGATGGTGGGGATGTTATTTATTTGGCAGATCAATTATCAAATGATGAAGGGGTGTATGATTTAGAAACTAAGATTGCTCTTAGAAATGCTTTAACAAAAATTAAGGATAAAGAAAAGTATATCATTATTCAAAGATATATGATTGGTAGAACTCAGACTGAACTTGCTTTAGAAATTGGTATTAGTCAAGCACAAATTTCGCGTTTAGAAAAAAATGGTTTATCTAAGATTAAAAAGTTGATTAAATAAACATGCTGTGGTATGTTTTTTTCTTTTTGTATGATAAAATTAAAGTGGTGAGAATATGAAGTGTCCAAAGTGCAGGAGTAAAATTATAGATGGTGTTTGTATTAAATGTGGATATATGAAGGATGGTATAAGTGTTAAAATTAATTATGATTATCAAAAAAGTGATTTAGAACTTTATGAAAAAGATTATGATAAGATGATTCATAATAAAGGTTTATTAAAACCATATTTGCTTGGATGTTTGTATATTGGATATAAAGGACATTTAATAACTGGAGTGTTATTATCATTTATAGAGTTAACAGCGTTTTATTATGTTTATAGATTTTTTGAAGCTTTTGCATTTAATTATCAAATGATTTTTGGGTTTATAATGACATTAATACTTTGGATTTTTATAAGGTTAATATTATCTGGTGTTTTGAATTCTTTTATACTTTATTTAGATAAAAAGAGTATAGAGCAGATTAGAAAAAATAATCCTAAGAATTATAAGGTTATTTTAGTTAATCATAATAGCAGTAGGTCATTTTTATTTTTGATGAATATAGTAATATGTATATTTCTTTTTGTAATTTTTCTAGTAGTAATGAGTACTTTATAGAAGAAAGGAGATTTATGGTTAGTTTGACATATAAGTTTTTGAGGGTTATAATATGACCTGATTTTTGAAACAAAATATTATGAGGTGATAATGTGGAAAAAAATGAGTATTTAGGAATTATTACAGAAGAAGAGTATAAATTGATTTATGAACTTATTGAAAATGGTAAATTGAAAGAATATCGTTATTTAGTAGATATGTTTGAAAATGAAAAAAGGGAACTTGTAGATATGATGGATAAGACACCTAATGAGGTATATAATACAATAATTTTTGATTATTTAAAATCTGTGAAAGGTATTAGTATGTTAGTTCCTGGCTTATCAACTGGTATTAAAGATGTGAAAAGTGGTGTATCTATTTATACTTATGATGGTAAAACTAAGTTAAATGGTCAAAATATTGATGAAAATACGCGTTTTGATTTAGCTAGTTCAACTAAATTATTTACGACGATTGAAGCTTTGAAGTTAGCTGAGGAAGGTAGATTTTCATTAGATAAAAATGTCTGTGAATATAAAAAAGGCAAGTATGTTAATTTAAGGATTCCGGTAGAGAAAATGGCTAAGTTTTATTATGATTTAAGAACTGATGGTAGACTTGATGAAAGAGAGGGAGGACTTTCATTAGAAGAGTTACAAAGAAGACTTTCTTCAACAATTATAGCTAAAGATAGGACATTTATTTATAGTGATATTCCATTTATTATTTTAAAAGATATACTTCCAAATTCGGATGAATATTTTAAAAAGTATTTTAATGAAGAGATGGGTTTATTTAAGACTAGTTATGATAGAAGTTTTGGGGTGTTAACTGGTATGAGAGATAACGAGAGTGTTAATGATCCTAAGGCTAGAGTAATGGAGAGATATAGTTTAAATCCTGGTCATGCAGGTATCTTTAGTACTTCCCGTGATTTAGTTAAATTATTTGAAAAATTGAATGAAGGGTTTTTATCACATGAATCAATTATGACGATGGTAACTCCTATGTTTGATAGTCCTATTTTATTAAATCCTAATGGAACAATTATGTTTAATAAAAATAAAGATGGTTATACATCTGGTGTTAGAAGTATTAATAGAGGTATGGGTGTTTATTACAAACATCCAGAAGGTATTAGAGCAAATGAGATGGTAGATGTGATGGGTAATGAGTCATTTTCAATTGCTGGGTTTACAGGTACTTGGGCAACATTTGATCTTCAAAATGGTTTAACTGCCAATATTTTAGCTAATCCTCTTTCTTATGAAAATGAAAGAGAAGTTATTATTGATAATGAAAAATTTAGTATTGTAGATTGTGGTAAGCATTTTGAGGATGGTACTAAGTTTAAGGTTGCCGGTAAAAATTCTAAGATTTTAGATGGTGATGGTAACGTTATTGATAGTGCACCATTCACACGTATTACTAATACTTTAAAAGAAATGCAAATATATACTTTACTTAAATTAAGACTGGCAAAAAATTCATTAATGCGTATGGCAAAGCTTGAACGAAGCTTAGTTTTAGCTGATGAAGTTCAAAATAGTTTTGAAAGTGTAAAGGTAGTGAAAGGAAAATAATTATGGAAAAACCAATAATTGGAATTATTTCAAATAGGGTTTTTGAAGAAGATAGACCATTTATGACTAAGACTATGTTTAATGAAACTTATCCTAGGAGAATTATTGAAGCTGGTGGAATTCCGGTTGGTGTTATTTTTTCAGATAATATATTTAATACGGATGTTTTAGATATATGTGATGGTTTTGTTTTTCAAGGTGGAAGTAATATTTATTCTTCTAATATTAATGCGGTGCATTATGCTTTGCAAAAAGATAAGCCAATTTTAGGTATATGTATGGGTTTTCAGACAATGCTTGGTTATGAGTGGGTTAGAGAAGAATTTGGAGATACTATGCCTACTTATGGAGAGATTAGTGATTTTTTTAAACCATCTGATGAGGTTAATTTTATAGAAAAGAAATCTGGACATGATGAACTTGATCCATTTTATTTAAGTCAAGTTGATAAATCTAAACATGGGGTTTTGGTTACTCCTAGTTCTATACTTGCACATATATTTGATGATACATATTTAGATATGCCATCAGTTCATGGCTTTTGCGCGAAGGATAAGATTTTAGAAGGTAATAGAAAACATATATTTAAAGTTACCGGTAGAAGTAATGATGGTAATATGGAAGCTATTGAGAGTGTTAATCCTAATTGGTGGGCTATTGGGGTACAATTTCATCCAGAGCTTGAGGATAAAAATTTACCTTTATTTAGGGCTTTAGTATCAGAAGCTAAGATTAAGAAACTTAGAAAATGATTTTGTCATTTTCTTTTTTTTGTTTAATATACTTAAATGGGTGGAGTGTATGATGCTTTCTGATTTACAGACTAAGGATATAATTAATGTGTTTGATGGCAAGAAAATAGGGATGATTATTGATGTTAGTTTGGATAGAGAAGGTAAAATTATTGAGATGAGTGTTCAAAGGAGAAAATTTATTTTTTTTAGTGGTGGGACTGTTAAAATTAAATGGACTCAGATTGACAAGATTGGTAAAGATGTTATACTAGTAAATGTGAGTAACTAGGAGGTTATTATGAAAATATTACTACATACTGGAAGGTTTAAGGATGTTGAAAAAAGTGGAGTTGGTAAGGCAATTACTCATCAGATGAAGGCTTTGAATTTAGTACATGTGCCTTATACGACTAATCCTAATGATGATTTTGATATTGTTCATATTAATACGATTTTTCCTGAATCATTGATGCTTGCTAAAAAGTGTAAGCAAATGGGTAAGAAGGTTATATTTCATGCTCATTCAACTGAGGAGGATTTTCGTAATTCTTTTAAGCTTTCTAATGGAGTTTCTCCGATATTTCGCCAGTGGCTTAAGGTTTGCTATGGATCGGCCGATTTACTTATTACGCCAACTGAATATTCTAAAAGAGTTTTAGAAAAGTATGATTTAGGCAAAGAAATTATTCCAATTTCCAATGGTATTGATTTGGAACTTTTTAAGCCTACAAAAGATGGAAGAAAAAAATTTAGAGAGAAATATGGTTTTAGTGATGATGATAAGGTCATTATGGCAGTTGGGCTTTATATTGAAAGAAAGGGAATTCTTGAATTTCTTGAATTAGCAAGAAGAATGCCGGAATATAAATTTATTTGGTTTGGTTATACTAAACCATCACTTATTCCTGTTAAAATAAGTGATGCAATCAAGAAAAAAACGGATAATGTTTATTTTCCGGGCTATGTTCCTAGTGAAGAGTTAAAAGATGCTTATCAAGGGTGTGATTTATATATTTTTCCAACGAAGGAAGAAACTGAGGGAATTGTATTATTAGAAGCGTTAGCTATGAAGGCAAAAACATTAATTAGTGATATTCCAATATATGATGATTGGTTAAAAGATGGTGTGAATGTTTATAAGGCTAAGAATGTTGATGATTTTGAATATAAGATTAAGTTAATTTTAAAAGATAAGCTTCCTGATTTAACTAAAGAAGGTTATAAGGTAGCGGCAGATAGAGATATTAAAAAAATTGGTTATAAATTGAAGAAAGTTTATGAATATGTTTTAGAAAAAGATTTAATTAAATAAATTTACAGTTTAAAAGAAAACAAGCTATCTAGCAAAAATATTACTTGTTTTTTTTTTTTTTTTTTTTTTTTTTTTTTTTTTTTTTTTTTTTTTTTTTTTTTT
>CALVRH010000023.1 GCA_944358535.1 uncultured Bacilli bacterium
AAAAAAAAAAAAAAAAAAAAAAAAAAAAAAAAAAAAAAAAAAAAAAAAAAAAAACAAGTAATATTTTTGCTAGATAACTTGTTTTTTTTGGACCAAAAAACTTAAAAATTCCTTCAAAGACTAATAAAATTTTTTACTAATAATTACTCCAAACTCATATTACCACTAAGCATGTCTTTAATATTTCTTAAAAACAAATTACCAAAATTAGCCTTCTCTACATTATTTTTCACCGTAAGTTTTAAAGTTTTTACAATATTATCATTTTCCTTAATAACTAGTGTCCCAACATTATCTCCAACTTTTAAAGGTGCCTTTAAAGAATTTAACTTAATATCATAACTAACATTCCCATCTTTTTCACTTTTCTTCTTAACCATTGTTGCAAAGCCTTTAGGAACCACTTGTACATACTCATCCTTACCATTTTCCACCCTATACTTCCCAAGTGAATTCTTATTTTGAAGCATATTTATAACCTTATACTGAGCAAATGCATAATCAAGCATTTCACTAACCTCCTGATTACGTATCTTACTAGTCTCTTCACCCATAACTACCGCAATAATACGCATTCCATCTTTTTCAGCAGTCGCTGTCATACAATACCCTGCATCATCAGTAAAACCAGTTTTTAACCCATCAACCCCATCGTAAAATCTAACTAATCTATTCGTATTAACAAGCCATATCTTCCTATCTGTATTTTCCCTTAAATAATCTTCATAAATCTTTGTATACTCCAAAACCTGTTCATGCTTAACAAGCTCTTTTGCTATTAACGACATATCTCGGCTACTTGAATAATGGTCCGCATCATCTAAACCATGTGAATTTTTAAAATGTGTATTCGTAAGTCCAAGTTCACTAGCTCTTTTATTCATCATACTAACAAAATTACTAACATTACCCGCAACAGTTTCCGCTAAAGCCACTACCGCATCATTTCCAGAAGCAATAGCCACTCCCTTAAACAAATCACGAACACTCATTTTTTCACCAGTTTCTAGCAAAATTTGACTACCACCCATCTTCGAAGCATTCTCGCTAACTGTTACGATTTGGTCCCATGAAATAATCCCATCTTCAATTGCTTCAACAATCAAAAGCATACTCATCATCTTTGTCATACTAGCTGGATGTAATTTTTCATCCGCATTTTTCTCAAATAAAATCTTTCCTGTACTTGCCTCAATTAAAATAGCCGATTTCGCTTTTTCCGCAAGCTTTAAATCTTCAGCCTTAACACTAGGACATAAAAGTAAAACAATAGCAAAAATCATCAATACTTTTTTCATCAAAACCACCTATTAAAAAATATGTTAATAAAAAATTTTTATAACAAAAAAATCATCCATTATTATGGACAATCTTTTATAATAAATTTATATACCTCTAATATTCTTCTAATAACCAATCAATAATATTTTTATGAATAATTCCATTCATACTATAATCTACCTTATCCATTGTAATAACGTACTTAGGATAATTATCCTCGACATTTTTATATGCTCCAAATTCCCTTTCTACTACCTTGTCATCAGATAAAATATCTGCCACTTGTATATAAAATCTCTTACCAAAGTCATCTACCACAAAATCGATTTCCCCTTTATCAGTTTTCCCTATATAAACATCATATCCTCTAGCAATAAGCTCATTATAAACAATATTTTCAAGTCTTCCACCAACTTTCTTCTCTATTGGACTACTTTTAACTTCTAATATGCCTAAATCAGTTAAATAATACTTTTCAAGTAAACTCATCACCGATTTACCTCTTATATTATACCGATTCACTTTATTTACTATCATTGAATCACATATATACCCAATATAACTCAATATTGTATCCACACTAACTTTAATTTTTTCGCCTTTAAGAAAATTAGCTATTGAATTTGCTGATATAATTCCACCAATATTTTCCATCATAAATTGTACTACCCTATTCAATAAATTTACATCTTTAATACTATGCCTCTCTACTACATCTTTAAGTATCACAGTATTATACAAATCTCTTAAATACATTTTTCTCTCTTCTAAAGATGTCGCATTATATATTTGAGGCATACCTCCCCATTCAAGATATTCGTTAAAAGCCTCGTCTAAACTACTTTGAATACCCTTACTTTCTTGAAGCGTTAAATACTCTTTAAAAGTAAAAGGCATCATCCTAATACTAATATATCTTCCAGTTAAATGAGTTGCTAGCTCGCTAGATAGTATTTTGCTATTAGAGCCAGTTATAAATATACTAACATTAAATGTCGCCCTAAAAGAATTAATAATTCTTTCAAAATCATCAACATTTTGTATCTCGTCAAAAAACAAATAATACTTTTTATCGTCGATAATTTTATCTTTTATATATCTATAAAATTTTTTCGAATCCATAATATCAATAAAATCATAATCTTCAAAATTAATATAAATAATATGATCCTCATTTATCTTTTTATCCTTTAATTCTTCAATTATTTGTCTCATTAACACCGATTTCCCAGAACGCCTCACTCCAACAATCACCTTAATTAAATCACTATCATATGAGGATCTTAATTTTTTTAAATAAAGTTCTCTTTTTATCATACGAATCTTTCCTTCCAATTATATTTTACTACATACAAATATTTTATGCAAATAAAAGCTTCTAGTTAATTCGAAACTTTTATTTTTTTCTACCATCTTTTCTTCAAAAATAAAACTCATAATAAAAAATCATCCATTATTATGGACAATCTTTTCTCACAAATTCATACTTATATTGATTTTTAGAAGTATCATATTTAATTTCCACAACCCCACATAAATCAGAATTATTTCCAGGATCTTGTAACTCACTACTATCAATAAATCCATCATCAGCTAAAGTTTTAATATCAACAGAATATACACTATCATCTAAAGGTAACTTATCCGCATTAATTGTACCCCACTGAATAGCCGCTTCCTCAATTGTATTTATTTGCGTATCTGAAAGTGACTTTCTAGAATTATTCATAATACTAATTATCGAAGTTGTTACTATAGCTGCTAAAATACCAAGTAATACAATAACAACTAAAAGTTCAATCAAAGTAAAACCCTTTTTCATCTTAACACTCTCCATCATATTCATAGACAAATTGATAATTTTCATAAGTAATACATACCTTTGTATCTAAAGAAACATCACCTTTATCAGTCATATCCTTAATCGACTTATCCTCTAAATAACCTGAATTTTGTAACTCCTCTAAAGTAACATAAGTTACCTCACTACCTTTATAAAACACTTTACCATCTTCATGCGATAAATTACTAACCCCAAACTGCCTAGCCGCATTCAAAACCGCATTTTTCTGTTCATCATTTAATCTGTTTTGCGTTCTATTTAAAATACCTGTTACATTTGGCATAATAATAAGTAATACTAAAGCCAAAATAACAATAACTGCTAGTAATTCTATAAGCGTAAACCCTTTACTTTTCATAAGTATCCTCTCCTATTATTAATGATATCACAAAGAAAAAAATTAGTAAACAAAAACATAGACCCTTAAAAAGAATCTATGTTAATAACTGCATATTTATCATGATTAAGATAACTACTAGCTTGGACAATTGTTCTAATACTATTAGCAATCATTCCATTCTTACCAATAACCCTGCCCATATCATCCTTACTCACTAAAACCTCAATAGTAATCTTATCCTCATCATCAAAAGCTTTTACTGATACCATATCTGGATTCTTGACTAAACTCTTAACCAAAAATTCCGCTAAATTTCCAAGTTCCATAATTATTTACTTTCTTTAGAAAATTTCATATCGTGGAATTTTTTATTAATTCCTTTTTTATTAAATAAACTTTTAACCGTATCAGTAGGAATAGCTCCATTACTAAGCCATTTTAATGCAACTTCTTCTTTAATATTAATTTCTGCTGGATCAGTAACTGGATTATAAGTACCAACAAGTTCAATATACTTACCATCTCTTTTTACTCTTGAATCAGCAGCTACAATACGGTAAAATGGTTTTCTTTTAGCTCCCATTCTTAAAAGTCTTAATTTAACTGCCATAATATCCCTCCGTTTCTGAAAATAATTCTACCATATAAAACAATATATGTCAACCATTTTTGTATAACACTATAATTATTTATTTAATATTTTTACCTTATCATTCTTTTTTTCATTAATATATTCATTTATATCGACCATAAATCCTTTAGGTACAAAAGCTATAGGTACAAATAAACTTTTCTTATCACCAACTGAAAATACTTCACAGTTCATCATATCATGTCCAATATATTCCGAAGTAAGCCAATAATATAAATAATGATTAACCGTCCCATGACCAAATATTAAAATATAATCATACTTATCAGATAAAACTAACCTTTGTATATCTAAAGCAATACTTTTCACTCTAGCCTTAACCTGATTTCTACTCTCACCACCTGTATATACCGCATTATCTAAATCATTTTTAGCATCCTTAAAATACTTTTGACTCTCTGGATACATTCTTAAAACCTCATCTATCGTATGCGCATAATGAACTCCTGAATTAAATTCCTTTAACCCATCAATTACCTCCAACTCATAATCACCATGCATCTTTGACAAAGCATATTTTAATGTTTGTTGAACCCTAAAATAAGGACTAGAAATAATTAAAATTCTACCTTTTAACTTATCTAAAAACTCACCTAATTCTAAAGCTTGTTTTACCCCATACTCCTTTTCAATTGGCATATCCTTATCTTTCGCAATCCGCCATAAACCTTCTTGCCCATTATAACTTGCATTATTAGCTGGTGTAAAAGCATGTCTAATTAAATATACCTTCGTCATATTAATCACCCTACCAAAATTATATCAAAAAAGTGCGAATTACGCACTATTTTAAATAATCTTCAGATACTTTCTCATCAATTTCCTTTAAAGTATCCTCATCGACATCATCGACTATCTCATCCCAAGGCTCTTCGTCATCCTCCACCGCAATTTTAACTTTCGTCTCACCAACAATTTCAACCCCAAGCTCTTTTTCAATATTAAAAGATATCACATTATCATCTTGAATATTCACACCAAAGCATGTTGGTTGTTTTAAAGACCTCACAATAATATCAGTATCTCCAGATAAATCCGCATTTTCTCTTAGTCTTACATTAAATAAATCATTGTATTCTATTTTCTTATTAATTACTGTTGTCTTACTATCATTATCATAAGAATACCAAATATTAATATCGAATGATCCATCAACCCCAATTTTATCTCCTGACTTATAACCTTTAAATTTGTGATTAATAACCCAGCACCCAAGCACGGTTGAAGGTGTATTCTCAGCCTTTAATGTATAACTATTTTTAAAATGTTTCTTTCCTTTACCAATAATTGCCTTGGTTACTATTTCTTTATATGATGCCACTTTATCACCCCTCACTTTAGAATATGCATTTAACCCAAAAAAGTACACAAAAAAATGGCCTAAACCATTTTTTCTATCATTGGTAAAACTTTACCAAATATCGGATCAGAAAATAATTTCGCATAAACATCCAACTTCTCAATTTCACTCATTTCATTATTTTTAATACTATCTATAATCTCGTTTTCTTTAAAACTTCCGGCTTTTTTACTTGTATATTTTAAACTAATATTACCTTCTGTCATAACCTTACCATCTAAAGTTTCCTTATAAGAATAATCTACCATATATTTTGTTTTACTGTCATTTACTGAAAATGAAAACTCTCCATTTACTAAAGATCTCTTATCATTATTAGAAACACTATAAATATACTTATTATCATCTTTATTTGTTAAATTAATATTTCCAAGTTCACTAATCATATCCATTTTAATAAAATCATTGGTTTGATTATCAATATAAAGTGAAACATCTAACTTATCATGTCGATTAAGACTCTCTTTTATTTTAGGTAAATAATTTTCAATAGAAGTTCTTATATCATCACTAGATACATTTCTCATACTCGCCAAAACACTAGTAAGCTCATCATTAGCCTTAAGCGTATTAACAAAAGCCTCAGCTATCCTATCTCTATTTTTACTATCAATAACTAACGTCATCTTATATGCCTTTACTCCATCTAAATCTTCTTTACTGCCATATATTTTCTCATCTGAAACCGCCCTATCAATAGCTTGATTAACTCCTTTTAAAATAATCTCAACATCACTACCACCTATAAAATAGCTTAATGGATTACTATTTGTCTTTATATACTTATCAGAATAGCTTTGTAATGAAAAATATGTATTACTACCATCACTGTATAAAATAACTGGTGTAGAAGAAGAACCTGAATTAGCCTTTACATCCGCATAAACTTGTGAACTAGAATTATCTTTAACATAATCTATATTCCAAGAAATACCATTTAAAGCATTTAAAACACTATCATCACTTTTTATATTATAATCAAAGCTGACATTTCCATCTATAACATCATAAACATTCTCATCAATATTATTCTCTAAATAACTAAACATTCCATCCACTGTTTGTGTAAATAAAGTCTTAGGATTATTCCTAAAAAACATTAAACAAAGAATAATTGCAATAATTAAAATTAAAAATATCGAAATAAGCCAAGGTAATTTAGACATTCTCGCTTTAGTACTATTCTTAACAATATCAGTATAATCTACATTAAAGTTTTCTCCTTTAGCATCCTCATCCATCAAAGAATCATCTAATGCATCATTAGTCCTATCTTCCACCTTTTTAACAAATTCTTTTATCTTATTCTCAGTATCTTTCATATACTTATCTCCTACTCTTTACATCAATAATA
The DNA here is from genome assembly GCA_944358535.1 of uncultured Bacilli bacterium. Taxonomy (GTDB): domain Bacteria; phylum Bacillota_I; class Bacilli_A; order RF39; family UBA660; genus Coprosoma. The sequence goes on from CALVRH010000023.1 coordinate 6,831, forward strand.
CCAAAATAACAAATTTTTTTCAATAGAAAAAGATAGTCTAAGCTATCTCTCCATCCATACTCCATGTTTTAACATCAGTAATTTTAACCTCAACAATCTTTCCTAACATATCTTTAGAAGCTTTCACATTAACAAGTTTCATCGTATCTGTATATCCAGCAAGCATATTACTATCTTTCTCACTAACATTTTCAAGTAATACAGGAACAACTTTTCCTAAATATTTGTTATTTGCCTCTTTCGCATATTTATTCACAAGTTCATTTAATTTGTGTAATCTCTCTTCTTTAACCTCAAGCGGTATATCATCTTTCATTTTAGCTGCTGGCGTCCCTTCTCTAGGTGAAAAAATAAATGTAAAAGCTGAATCATATCTGCAAACATTCACGACATCTAAAGTTTCTTCAAAATCTTCTTCAGTCTCGCCTGGAAAACCCACAATAATATCCGTCGTAATAGAAGCGTTAGGTACAGTTTTCTTAATTTTATTAAATAACTCTAAATAAGATTTTTTAGTATACCTTCTGCCCATTAATTTAAGTATTCTATCAGAGCCAGATTGTAATGGTAAATGAATATATGGCATAATATTTGGATACTTTCCTATAACCTCAATCATTTTATCCGTAAAATCCCAAGGATGTGAAGTTACAAAACGTACTCTCTCAATCCCTGTTTTTGCTACTTCCTCTAATAAATCACTCATATCATACTCTAAATTCAAATCTTTACCATAAGCATTCACATTTTGACCAAGCAAAGTAACCTCTTTATATCCAGCATCCTTTAAAGACTTAACTTCTCTTATAATATCGCCAAATCTTCTACTTCTTTGTTTACCTCTAGTATAAGGCACAATGCAGTATGTACAAAACTTATCACAGCCATACATAATATTAACAAAGGCCTTATATTTACTATCCCTTTTAGCAGGCATATTCTCAATAATATCGCCCTCTATAGACTTAACATTAACTTCAATCTTATTCTCATGCATAGCCTTATTAAGAATTTCAGGTAACTCATTAATGTTATGCGTTCCAAAAACTAAATCAATAAAACTATACTTGTCTAAAATTTCATTAACCACAACTTCCTCTTGCGCCATACACCCGCAAACTCCAGTAATAATATTAGGACGCTTTTCTTTCATATGTTTAAGTCTACCAATCATACCAAAGACTTTATTATGTGCATTTTCCCTAATCGCACAAGTATTAAGTAAAATTAAATCTGCCTGTTCCATATCTAAAGCCGCTTTAAAACCCATCATCTCTAAAATAGCCTTAATATTTTCTGAATCATGAACATTCATCTGACAACCATAAGTCTTCACATAATAAGTTTTTCCTAACCCTAAAGTTTTTAAATCCCGAGCCATTTTAAAATTTTCTATCTTAACTAAAGATCTCGTTCTTTTTTTAGCTTCATCTAAATGTGGTTTTAACATATCAATCACTTCCCCAAAGATAATAACATAAATCTAAAGAAAAAGCTAGTCTTTATATAGACTAACTACATTCCTTAACCTCATAATTATATTTTTTTCCATTATTAGTAATAACTACACACATCGCATTCGCATCAATTTCATCTCCAGTTTCTGGATCCTTAATATTCTTTTCAATATACCCGCCACTTTGTAACGTACTGAACTGTAAATTTAAAGTATCTCCATCATCCGGTAATTCATCTTTATGATCAGAAGCCCAATTCTTAGCTCCTAAAACAATCGATTCACTTTGAAACTCCTTACTATCAGAAATACCTTGTTGCAAATAAGTAACCACATTAGGAACAATAATTAAAGTAAGTAAAGATAAAATAACAATAACCCCAATAAGTTCTATAAGTGTAAAACCTTTCCTATTCATATTATCACCTAAAATAATTATATAAAGAAAAAACTAAAAAAGCAAGAAAAAGAGGCTTACACCTCTCCTATTACAATTAAAATCATTGGTTTGCACTCAGTTTGTTCGTAAAAATACTTGCCAACTTTATCTCTAATTCCAAGTTTTACTTTTGAAAAATCAACATAATTTGACTTTGTATTTTCATGTATTACATCTGTCGCAATCTTCTCGGCTTCTTTAATCAAATTAATATTATCTCTAACAAATATAAAGCCTCTAGTTAAAACCTCTGGTCCAGCTAATATTTCCTTAGACTCCTTATCAATAGTCGCTGTAATAATAACAATACCACTATCACTTAAAAGCTCACGGTCTTTAAGTACAAGCTCGCCAACATCGCCAGCCGCTAAACCATCAATTAAAATATCATCAACTAAAACCTTCATACCGTTATCTACTAAATTACCATTTTCAAAATATGCCACTTCGCCATTTAACTTAAGTAAAATATGCTCATCATCCATACCAACTTCTTTAGCCACATTCGCATTTGCCACCTGATGACGATACTCACCAATTACCGGCATATAATACTTTGGCTGCATTAAATCAATCATAAGCATTAAATCCTCAGAAGAAGCATGATGTGATAAATATTTCTTCTTAGAAAGTTCTACCACATTTGCTCCTATCTTAGCTAAACCATCAAGTAACTTTGTTGCTGTTCTTTCCATTCCATCATCAATAGGTGAAGCAAATATAACAGTATCATTAGGCATTACCGTAATAAACTTATCATATCCTCTAACAATTCTCTTTAAATTAGAAAATGGTCTTTCACGCTCATCTGATATAATAACAACAATCCTATCATCTTTAACATGGTTAATTGGACAAATCCTTTTCTTATCAAAATCAATATAATTCATATCAATAGCTTTTAAAATAACACTTTCTAAACTCTTACCCATAATAACCACATTACGATCAGTATTTTTAATTTCATTAAATAACTCTTGAATTCTATAAAGTTGAGCTTGATAAATATTGTATAAAATTCTACCATTAGTTCGGTTCAAAACTTCTCTAATAGCTTTTCCCGTACGATGATGTGGTGAAGTAAAACCAGCTTTATCCGCATATAAAGACTCAGAAAGTAAACATAAAACACCTTGTTTTCCAACATATGCTAGTTTACCAATATCTGTCTTATAAGCACCAAGCATTGTCGAATCAAATACAAAATTACCCGTATAAAATATTGCCCCATCTGGGGTATATAAAACATAACCGACATTTTCTGGAACCATATGTGTCAAAGATATTGGAAAAATACTATTTTTTCCAAAATTAATTTTCCTATGAGGTTTAATAACTCTCAAATTTTTAACACTTAAATTATCCGCTAAAAGATCATCCTTAACAATTTCCATCGTAAACGATGTTCCATAAATTGGTAAATCAGGAACTTCCCTCAAAATTTCCGATAAAGCTCCCATATTATCATAATGTCCGTGTGTAATAAATATACCTTTAATATTTTTTCTATTCTTCTTTATATAATCATAATTTGGAATAATATAATCTACTCCAAGCATTTTGTCATCGGCATATTTTAGTCCTGCGTCAAATATAAATATATCGTTATTAACATCTACAACATACATGTTTTTTCCGTCTTCATTTAATCCGCCGAGTGCAAATATTTTTATTTTACTCATTTCTTCTCCTTTCCAAAGTGTTTAAAAGCCTTATTAATTATAACAAAAAAAGCTATAAAAAGCAATTTGCCATTATAGTTATAATTTATTTATACATAAATTTATATAAACATAAAAGCAAAATAACAAAATGTTATTGTAATTGGTGTCATGGTTTGTTATACTTATATACAAGGAATGTTCAGTAGTTGGGTGATTGCCACTTTTCTTTTTAAGAGAGGAGGCGATATAATGAACAAGAAAGATTTTTTAATCTTAAGCTTACTCATTATCATCTTCTTTTTATTATCGTTATTATTGATAACTTTAATATAAAAGAAAATCACCTAACACATCTGTGATTAGGTGAAACCAAAAATCTTGGCAACATCCAACATGGAAGTATTGAACGTTCCTTTTTATTTTATGAAGTTTCCTTCATCCATATACATAATATCATAAATTTAACTTAATGACAAACTAAATAAATATCTTATCTAATTCTTTATTAGGTAATAACATCTTTATACCCTTAACAATCTTAATTTCATAATCTTTAGTCTTAGTCTTAAGCATTTCACCATCAATGCAAAAACTTTTTTTAGGAGTCTCCTTTAACTTAATCTTTAAATTATCCGTCCTAAAAAAATAAAATCCAGGGACTTTCGTAATATCACTCGTTTTAAGCAAATATAAACTCCTAATAATATCTTTTTTAGTAGTAATATTAGAAAGTAAAACTTCAAACTTACCATCATTCATCTTCACATCTTGTAAAATCTCTAAGCCACCCATTCTACTCGCATTACAAATAAGAATAAAAGAATATAAACCTGTATAATTTTCCCCATTAGTCGTATAACTCATCTCAAATAAATGAGTTTTTTGATTAAAAGATTTTATTGCATTAATCATATAAGCTAAATATCCAAAATTCTTCTTTAAATTTCTAGGTGTATCATAAGCTACATCTGTAAACTTACCAAGACCTGCCACATAAACAAAAGGTACATCATTAATCGTGCATATATCAAGTTCCTTAACCGTACCTTCCAAAATCATTTTTAAATTATTGACTGGATTTTTTCCCATTCCAAAAGTGGCTCCCAAATCATTAGTAGTGCCAAGTGGAATATGCGTTAGTAATAACTTTTTTTCTCTTTTTAAATTACCAGTCACAACCTCATTAAATGTACCATCTCCACCTAATGATATAACTAAATCTACTAAATCAGGTAATTCAGTCATTATTTTTTTCGCATGACCTGCATACTTCGTAAAAATAATTTCCACTTCATAACCATAATCATTTAAAATATCTTTAAATTTTTTAGCTAAAACTTCCTTATTATTTTTACCACTATTGGGATTACATATTAAAACACTTTTTTTCATAGTAAAATCACCATCTTCATTATACATTAATTTATGCAAATAACAAAATATTATATATGTAATTCTTTTTCTTTTAAAGAAACATAGCTAACCATATCAGGAAAAATCAAAGAAATCACTTGATCATCTTGAAAATTTTTATAAAGCATATTTATTTTAGTTAAATCACATTCTTTCATCCATTCCTCAATACCGCCATTTTGAATAGCCATATATAAATCTAAAAAAGCTTCATCTTCTTTTTTCTCGCAGTATCCTTCTAGGGATGAAATTAAATTAACAGTTGTGTAATTAACCTCACAATTACTTAAAAATTCAAGTAATTTACGAGCTTTATCATAACCAAACTCATCAATTTTAACCTCTAATAATTTATCACTTTTATCCATATAAAACACAAGTTCATCAATCATACTCTTGTTTTCCTCATACATTTCATTAAATAATTCTGTATCAATATTTTCATTAGATATAATTCCAAACACATTAATTCCTTCTTTCTGAGTGTATATAATACCATTATTAAAATAAATGTCAAATTAAAAAGGAAACTATATAATTTCCTCTTTAATATTTGGGTTCTTTAAAATCTCTATAAACTTATCAATTTCACTTTTTGAATTATAAAAATATAAACTAATCCTACAAGTATTTTTAATATGAATTTCATCCTTTAATATCTTTGCGCAATGATTTCCAGCCCGCGTACATATATTATATTTATCTAAATAAACTGATAAATCTTGTGGAAAAATACCTTCATAATTAATTGTTATAATTCCACTTTGACTATGTGCATTATAAATCGTAATTTCTGGTATCTCTTTTAGTTTCTTAATTAAATAATCTTTAAGTTCTAGCTCATATTTATGTATATTATCAAAACCAATATTCATTAAATATTTAATAATATAACCAAAACCAATCACTCCAGCAATATTTGGTGTTCCTGCCTCCAGCCTATCTGGCATCATCTTATAAATTCTAGTGCCATCAGTACTAAAATCCGCATTCATTCCACCACCAAAAATAATTGGCTCTATATCATTTAAAAGCTCTTCCTTACCATACAAAACTCCAACTCCTGTTGGACCACACATTTTATGCGCTGAAAAAGCCAAAAAATCAATATCTAAATCCTGAACATCAACTTTCAAATGTGGAACACTTTGTGCACCATCAACCAAAACTAAAATACCATGGTTATGAGCAAGCTTAATAATCTCTTTTATAGGTCTAACATCTCCAACCACATTACTAACATGAGCAATTGAAATAACTTTAGATTTAGAAGAAATAGCTTTCTTTACATTATCCATCAAAACCTCATGGTTATCATCAAGCTCAATATACTTAATTTTTAAATTTAACCTATCAGCAAGTTCAAACCAAGGAAGTAAATTAGAAGCATGCTCACTTTTAGTAAGCAATACCTCATCCCCCTCCTTAAGCTTATTTGCAAAATAACCAAACACTATTTTATTAATTGAATCAGTTGCTCCACTAGTAAAAGCTATCTCCGAAGCCTTCCTAGCATTAATCATATCCTTAACCAAATAACGCGTCTCCTCATACTTCTGACTAGCTTTTATACTCAAAGCATAATCACCCCTATGAGCATTTGAACTATAATTATCATAATAATCAGAAATAGCCTCACCTAAAAGCTTAGGTTTTAAAGTTGTTGCTCCATTATCAAAATATATAATTTCTGAATTTAAAATATTAAAATCTTCACGGTGCATACCATCACCTCCAATACTTATTAATAATTTCCTCTAAAGTCTCCTTATAATATGTAATACCCCTTAAAAGAAATCCTTTTGTAAGTAAATTTTCTGACTCTTTTCTAGAAATTCCCCTACTCATCAAATAAAAAATCTCATCAGGTAAAAAAGTACCAATAAGTGCACTGTGGTTTGCCACCACATCATTTTCATCAATAAACAAATTAGGTTTTATAATGCAATTATTTTTAGTCATATTAATAATTCTCGCACTTTGATTAATATCACATCCAGTTATACCATTAGAAACAAACCCTGAAACATTAAATTCTAAAATTCCGTCTAAAATATTAACCCCATTATTTATTATGTTACTAACCGTATTCTTCGCATTATGATAAACTAAAAAATTATACTTTTCATCATATTTACTAATAGTCTTTAAATTAAAATAGGCCTTCGCATTTTCCCCATTTAAATTAATAACAGTCATTTCTTTTATTTTCTTTCCATCATTAATTTTCTGACTATTTAAATAACTATCTTCTTCTAAATAATACTTGTATTGAAACTTATATTCCCCATCATGTTTATATTCATAAATATTAACTCTAACTCCTTTTAAAATATTAATATAAAAATCAAGTTTAATATCCACTTCACTTACATCAATAACTATATCTGTATCCTCTAAAACCTTAATCTTAACACTCTGAACATTTAAAAACTTACTAGCCTCACCAATACTAACCTCAATTTCACCTTTATTCTCTATTTTAATATCTTCACCATAAACTGTAATCTTATTCATCACTCATACCTACAATCTTATCATAACCCTCTTCTTCAATCTTTGAAGCAAGTTTTTTATCACCACTTAAAACAATCCTACCATCTTTCATAATATGAATAAAATCAGGCTTTATATAATCAAGTAATCTTTGATAATGAGTAACTAGTAATATAGCCGGTTTTCGTTCTTTATAATAATCCATTACACTCTCACCAACTAATTTTAAACTATCCACATCAAGTCCTGAATCTATTTCATCGAGTAAAACCACATCTGGTTTCAAAATATTCATCTGTAAAATTTCATTTTTCTTTCTCTCACCACCAGAAAAGCCATCGTTAATTCCTCTATGAATCATCTCAGAATCCATATGTAATTTTTTTGTTAACTTATCTACATCTCTAATAAAAGAAAGTAATTTAAAATTATCGCCCTCTTTAGCTCTAAGCGCACTTCTTAAAAAATCCGCATTAGTAACTCCTTCTATTGCCATTGGCATCTGCATCCCTAAAAAAATTCCAAGTTTTGCTCTTTCATTAACTGGCATATCATTTATAACCTTACCATTATAAGAAATCGTCCCCTTAACAATTTTATAATTATCATCTCCCATAATAACCTTAGTCAAAGTAGATTTTCCAGTTCCATTCGGACCCATAATCGCATGAATCTCTCCAGACTTTATCTCTAAACTAAAATCTTTCAAAATAATTTTACCTTCTACTTCCACAGTTAAATTATCTATATTTAAAATATTCATATTTAATCACCTCATTATATTTTAACATTTTTTTCTAATTTTTTGTAGAACAAAATGCCAAAAATGAATTTTGACTAGCTTACCTCACGGTAAGCTCTTTCTATTTTCCAAAAACCTAAGGCTTCTCCATAAACCAGTATTGGATAGTTGCTACCCTAATTTATATTTGTTGTTTGTCAAAATTTATTGATTAGATAGATTGCTTTAAGTATAACATATATTTTTCCAAACCTTTGTATTTTAAGTTTTATTTTATATGTTTTTATTTCTTTTATCCACTCTTTTTCTTTAGAAAGTGATGGTATTTATTTAATTTGTTCATAAGCTGATTTACTTTTGCTAATTTCTTTATATTCTTTTATTTTATCATCTAAAAAATAATTATATATAAATCTAGAGCAACCAATTGTTTTATTAATTAACTCTTCTTGCTTTTCAGTTGGATACATTCTAAACACATAGCCTTTTAATATTTGCATACCATCTATCCTTTGATATATTCACTATAGCACATACAGATGTTCTTGTAAATAACTTTTTGCAAACTTTATTAAAAAGTATGACTTTCCTATTGTATAAAAAAACTAAAATTAACCAATAATATATTAGAATATTCGCAGATATTCAAAGTTAAAAGAGTTTACTCTTTTTTTCTTTATGTGATAAAATGAATATGGGTGATAAAATGGAATGTATATTTTGTAAAATAGTTAATGGAGAAATTCCTTCATACATAGTTTATGAAGATGAAATAGTTAAAGCTTTTTTAGATGTTAACCCAGATGTCAATGGACATACCTTAATTGTTCCAAAAAAACATTACAAAGACTTATTTGATATCGATAATGATACTCTAATTCATATTATGGAAATTGCTAAAAAAATAGACAAACTATTAAAAGACAAATTAAACACCGATGGATTAACATTAGTTCAAAATAATGGTTTAAAACAAGAAGTTAAACACTTTCATCTTCACCTAAAACCAGGGTATAAAAATGAAGGAAAATTACTCCCAGTAGAAGAAATATATAAAAAAATAAACGAATAACACCGTTTATTTTCTTTTTTTAGTAGGTCTTTTTTTCTTCTGTTTAACTTTTCTTTCAGCTACTAACATTAAATCATCAAATGGTGAAGGAGAAACCTCTTTTAACTTTTTCAAACCTTCTTCTGTAGAAACATCAATCCTTATAAATTTACCATTTAAATTATAATAAACTTCAGGATACCCATACTTATTAAGTTCTACCTTTAAATTAGGATTATCTTCTTCTTTAACTCTAACCGCCTCAAAAAAACCTCTATATAATGGATCCACATCCTTAGTCATAGGTATAAATAAATTTTTTCTAAGCGGAAAGAAAATTCTGCTTTTATCAGATTTACAAATATCTCCAAACTCTTTATAAGTCACCATTAATGAATTCATATCCTTTTTAGGATAATACCTCTTATCACCAACAGAATCACAAAAATCCTTACACCAAAGTGTATATGGCTTCTTTAAACTTGTATTAGTTATTCCAAATAAATCAGTATCAAATTTTCCATTTAAATCAAAACCATCCCTAAGCATTACCCAAGCTGGATGATACCGAATAACAAAATTTCTCTCTGCTTTATCTAATTTTAAAACACTTCCCTTTTGTCTAATCAAATTCACTGCTTCACGGGACATTCTAATTCTAAATCCTAAATCTTCACTAGGAATAATATAATCTCTACCATCAATTATAACTTTATCAATATGATTAACTCCCTCATATTCATTAATCTTAAGTAAAGCCACATTACATTTATCAAATAAAACCGTTATTCTCTTCTTTTCTTCTAAATTAAATCTCAACATAATAACCTCCAAAATTAACAAATATAATACAAAGAAATAAAACAAATGTCAATAACTATAAACATTTGCCATATTCATAAATTAAAAACCTTCATATCATAAATTAGATAAGGGGGAAAGAAAAAATGTTTAGAAAAAATTTTGGTAGACCAATGAATAATTGTTGTGACCAAGAACCAAACTGTCCAATTATGGAACCAGTAATCACAAACTGTGTAGAAAGAGAATTTTGTCATGAAGTAAAACACGTATGCCCAATTCATACTCATGTAATTAATAAACATATTTATAATCACACATACACTCCTGAATACTCATGCTCTGAAGAAAATCAAATCATCAACAACGACCCAGGATGCGGATGCAATAAATTTAATAACAATGGTTTTTGAGCCATTGTTTTTAATTGACAATCGTATAAACATTGTATATACTATAATTAAGGAGATGGTTTCATGGAAGCAAAACTACAAAAATGGGGAAATTCAGATGGGATTAGAATTCCAAGCAATATATTAAAATCATTAGAACTTAAAACAAACGACATACTTGAACTAACTGTTCAAGATAACCAAATAGTAATCAAAAAAAGTGAAAAACCAAAAGAAATTTCTTTAAAAGAAAAATTTACGAAATACAAAGGGTCAAATTTAGCTAAAGACTTCACATGGGATGCCCCCAAAGGAAAAGAACTATGGTAAAAAAATACATTCCAAATCATGGCGATATTGTCATTTTTGATTTTAATCCTACCAAAGGTCATGAACAAAACGGATATAGACCAGCACTAATTATTAGTAACTACACATTCAATAAAAACACAAAAATGGCTATAGCTTGTCCAATCACTTCAAATGATAAAGAATTCCCAACCCATTATATATTACAAAACTGTCAAAAAGTAAAAGGCGCTGTCCTATGTGAACACATAAGAAGTATTGATTATGAAGTTAGAAATCTAAAATTCATTGAAAAAATCAATGAAAAAGAATTAAATAATATACTTAATCTAATAAAATCTTGTATAAATACAGAATAACAATGGTTTTAAGCCATTGTTTTTGTATTTAAAAAGGCATTTTAAAATCTCCATTTTTCATTCGTTTAATCATAACCTTCATCTGCTCAAACTGTTTTAAAAGCCTATTAACTTCTTCTACACTTCTACCACTACCAGATGCAATCCTTCTTTTCCTACTAGCCTTTAATACTTCTGGATGTCTTCTCTCTTCCACTGTCATCGATAAAATAATTGCTTCCACATGAGCCATTTGTTTTGGATCAATATTCACATTATTAAGTCCCATTTTTTTAGCTCCAGGAATTAATTTAATCAAATTCTCAAGCGGTCCTAACTTTTTAATCTGATTTAACTGCTTCAAAAAATCTTCTAAATCAAATTTTCCTTTTTGTAACTTCTTTGCCGCTTTTAAAGCCTCATCTTCGTCAAATACACCCTCAGCCTTCTCAATCATCCCCATTAAATCACCCATATCGAGAATTCTATTAGCCATTCTCTCAGGATGAAAAACCTCAAGTCCATCCATTTTCTCAGATACACCAATAAACTTAATCGGAATATTTGTTAAATGTCTTATAGAAAGTGCCGCTCCGCCTTTAGTATCACCATCTAGTTTAGTAAGTACCGCTCCCGTAAGTGGTAATCTATCATTAAAACCAGTAATAACATTAACTGCATCTTGTCCCGTCATACTATCAATTACTAAAAGAATTTCATTAGGAGTGACTGCCTCATTAATATCTTGCAATTCCTCCATTAACTCATCATCAATATGAAGTCTACCAGCTGTATCTATTAATACATAATTGTAACCATTTTCTTTGGCATACTCCACTGCGTTTTTTGCAATCTCAACAGGATTACCCTTTCCTTCACTATAAACCTCAATATTTAACTCTTTACCTAACTGTTTTAATTGATCAATAGCCGCCGGCCTATAAACATCACAAGCAACCATTAATGGTTTCAAACCATATTTTTTTCTTAAAAGTAAAGCAAGTTTGCCAGTAGTCGTAGTTTTACCAGAACCTTGAAGTCCACACATCATTAAGATAGTCATAGGCTTAACAACAATTAAAGGTTCATCTTCCTTACCTAATAAATCAACAAGTTCATCTTTCACTATTTTTACAAAAACCTCTCCAGGTTTTAAACTCTTTTTAACCTCTTCTCCTAAAGCCTTTTCTTTTACATTTGCTATAAACTCCTTAACAACCTTATAGTTAACATCAGCCTCAAGTAAAGCAAGTCTAATCTCTCTAGTAACTTCCCCAATATTATCTTCAGTTATTTTTCCATAACCTTTTATTTTATTTAAAGCATTTTGAAGTCTATCTCCTAAATTTTCAAACATTTTATATCACCCATATCATTATACTTAAAGAAGAAAAAAAAAGCAAACATCACGTTTACTTTTCAATTATATATGGATCATCCTTAGTTCCACTACCATCTAAAACTATATCAGCATTCAAATAAAGAACAGGTACTACCCCATAACTTTCTTCTATATTACTTGCATTCACTGTACCAACTGGTACTGTTTGTTCAGTAAAACTAGAAGTAAGCCAAGGCACACTTAATCCAAAAGCATAATTATACTTATTGTCTAATACTAAATTATTATTGGATTCATTTGCAATTAAATTATTGTTCTCAGAAATAGTAGTACTATTTTCATCAGAATTAATAGCATTACTAGAATCTATACTATTAGCTGTATTAACAGTATTATTAATAATTGGTGACATTGTCCAAAGAATTGTATAATCAGGAACTGCTATCTGACTCAAATAATTTGTTGCTCTACACTTTTCGTAATTAGTATTGTTCAAATACAAACTTCCACACTCTTCACTATTTGTATTAACCCTCAAATACTCTGAGGCTGTAAGCAAACCAACCTTACCATTCCAATAATTACCATTTTCACTAATAACTTGTTCATTTAAACTAAGATCAGTATAATCACTATTTAAAGTCAAAGCACCAGCAGCAAAACTATGATCTACCACACTATCCATATCTGATAAAGAACTATAATAAGTTTCATTTAAATACCTACTTAATGATGATTTACTCCAATCTAAACTATTATTACTATCCCATGGTAAATTATCATCCAAGCTGGAATTTCTAACAATCTTTATCGTATCATCATACTCAACTGAAAGAATTCGCCACTCCTCACCATTAAAAGTTATATAATTATTTGGATCTCCTCCCTTAAAAATATACCTTCCATTTTCATAAGTATCCGCAAATAAACCATCACTTGACTTATTATTTACAAGTTTTCTAAGTCTACTAGCTGTCGTTACTTTTTTAATATTACCTTTTGCCTTCAAACTAATTTGCGTATTAAAAGCCGCATAAGCAATAGAAAAACATAAAAGTAAACTCAAAGCACTGACAATAATTACCCTCTTTTGTGTTTTTAATTTTCTTCTTCTCATAAAAATTTCTCCTTACTATTAAGTATATCCTATCTAAATTATAACCAATAATTGCATTTTTATCAATCATTAGAGTGTAAAGAGTGTAAAGAAAAAGACTTTTTTTACAAAGTCTGAATAAACGCATATAAAAGTACAATAATTCCAAGTACAATTCTATAATAACCAAATACTTTAAAATCATGTTTTTTCCCGAGTTTTACAATTGACCATTTAAGAAAGATAAAGTTTGCCTATATTTTATATAGCTTTTTTTATGTCAAGTT